>JAZSAG010000045.1:0-31432 GCA_045601765.1 Candidatus Enterousia sp.
TGTAAACGAGATGCTCTAATCAACTGAGCTAAACACCCGATGCCTTTCAAAGCCCAGCCATAATATAATATATTTTTTTATTTGTCCAGTATTTATTTTATTATTTTTCCGTCCGCAGCATTTATTTTCTGTTTACCAACATTTATAACACCTGATTGATAGTTTGGTGCATTTTGATGGTCAACCGCGGTCCGCCAATAAATATCGCCTGATTTTGTGTCAATTGCGTACAAGAAATTATCAACAGACACCACGAACGCATATTCGCCCGCAATAACAAAGGGCAGGGCAGTACTGATATTATTACACCATGTTTTTACGCCACTGGTCGCATTTATTTTGCAAAATGCGTCCCCCAGACCGCCTGCGAATACAGAATTCTTGTACGGTACAATTGGTGCGACAATGTCAACAATTGATGCGCCACCTGTCAGGTTACTGGGGCGATAAACATCGGCAATCCACATAATCTGACGACTTTTTGGGTTAATTTTTATAACCTCGCCTGTGGTCAGGCCCGCGTATAAGTATTTACCACTGCAAACAGGATGTTGGTGATTTTCCACAGAATTGTTGGTTGCAAAGCCGCTGAACACCTTGCGTTGACCATCCCATATAACATTCTGGCTGTCTTGGGTGTATGCGCACTTTGTGTTGTTGTGCACGTACGGTGTATCAGGCAGATTTGATATAGTTTTATTTTTAACAACAATATTGGCTGTATCAAACACAGGTGTACGCACACCCGGTAATATTGGGTCGTGTTTGTCACATGCCACCAACAATGCCAATGCCGACAAAATAATAATTTTTTTATGCATATATTATTTTACCCTAGCGTAAAGTTTGCGCGGTACCTGAAATTGACGCAGGCGCATCTTTGTCATTGATAATTTTATCCAGCCATTTATTTGCCACATCTGTATTACCCTCGGCCAGGTATTTTTGTGCAACTGTCAGACATGCGGTATAGTAAAACGGTGAACTTTTTGTATCCATATCAGACAAATATTTTTCTACCTCTGCCCCGGTCATTTTATCGCCGCGAATGCCAACGATATGTAACTTGGCCAAATCGCGGAAATCAGGTGTATGCCCATCAGACGCCAACTTTTCCAGTTTTGCCTGGTCTTGGTCCAGTAAATAAGATTGGAATAACGCCAAATCAGACGTTGCACCACCTGTATCCTGGGCCAGTGCCGCCAACGCATTTGCATCCAGATTTTCCAAGGCTGTCTCATACGCGGCCGCTGTGGCAATTTTATTTGCAGTATATGTTCTGACCCCGATTTGAATGCCTGTAACAATTATCATAACAGATATAACCGCGACCATAATATGTTTAGAGTACTTTTTGATAAATCGCATAGTTTTTTCATTGTTCACTTCTTCCCATACTTCGCGGTACAACGCGTCTTCGTAATGTTCTGCGCGTGTTTTTTGTGGGACCTTTGTTTTTTTGTTTCTTTCCAGCATTGTTGCCATAATATTTCTCCTGTGCTTGATAATTCTTAAATAATGGTATACTATAAATATTATGAAAAAGCAAATCAAGAACACTTTGCCGGCAACAAAAAATGTCAGTATTATGGCTGCACGTGGCGTCAGTGACGAATCGGGCCTGGCCCAGTATATCCAAATGGTACAGAAATACCCGGTGCTTAGTGCGGAACAAGAATACGAATACGCGACCCAATGGGTAAAAAATCAAGACCATATTGCGGCGGAAAAACTGGTGGCCAGTCATTTGCGCATGGTTGTTTCTGTGGCATATGACTATAAAAATTATGGAATTCCGGTGGGTGAATTGATTGCCAGTGGTAATATGGGGCTGATGCAGGCGTTACAGAAATTCGACCCGGAAAAAGGTTTTCGCTTTTCAACATATGCAATGTTTTGGGTCAAGGCCGAGATTTATGAAACTATATTAAACAATTGGTCTGTTGTTCGTATTGGAACATCTGCGAATCAAAAGCGTGTATTTTTTAATTTATCGCGTGCAAAGCGTGCACTGGGGATAATGGATAATAATCTGTCAGATGAACAAACAAAACAAATTGCAGATTATCTGGATGTGCCTGAAAAAGATGTTGCGCGCATGTCAACGCGTGTTGGCGCGCGTGATTTGTCATTAAATGCGCCAATAAATTCCGAAGATGGCGCATCAGATATATTATCAAATATGGCGGATGGCCGCGCATCAATCGAAGATACATTGGAACAAATTGAATTCAGACGTCGCGGATATGATTTGTTGAAAAAGAACCTGGAAAAAATGTCTGCACGTGACAGGGAAATCTTGGTTGCACGTAAATTAAAAACACCTGCGGTCACATTAGAGGCCCTGTCAAAAAAATATGGCATTTCACGCGAACGTGTCCGTCAAATCGAAGAACGTGCATATAATAAACTGCGTGACGCGGTTTTAAAAGAAAGCGAAGGTAAAAAATAAACATGTTTATTCAAAAAAAGTTTTTTTTGACTGCGCTGGTGGTGTCGGTTGTGTCAACTGCGGCCAACGCATTGGAATATAATCTTGGTGATGTAAATTTAAAACTGACGGGTTATGGCACGGTCGGTATGATTGAACCTGATTTAGAAACGCCATTATTTATTGGTGATTGGCGTGTGCGTGGTCAAATGGGTTATGACATAACCGATATGGTTGGCGTTGGGTTGGTCTATGCAATGGACGCGGTCGCCGCAGACAAAGGTAATTGGTCACGCGAAGCGTTTGGTTTTTTTGATGTAAAATCTGTGGGGCGTCTAGAGTTTGGTTTTACTGATTCGGTCGCACGTAAATTAGGCCTTGGGTTACCGGATGTGGGTGGATTACGTATAAATGACCGACCATTGTATAATGAAAAAATCACACCGACAGATTCTGTTATTGCGGACACGGGTTTAACATCGGGGCGCAGTAATTCATTGCGTTTAAATCTGGTGTCTGTGCCAATATCGTCTGTTCAATATGGGGTTTCTGCATCTGGTGTCACAGACGATTATGATTGGGCGTTGGATGCGGGACTTAAAATACGTCGCCCCTCGGGCAAGGTTAAAACAGCGTATTCACTTGGTTTGTCTTTTATGAACAGACCAGACAATTTTGATAATGAAATTTATACACCTGGGGTGACGGCTGATTGGCGTGCCCAGATGTCTTTGGGTATGAATGTCCAGTATAACAGTTGGATATTTGGTCTGACGGGTCGTGTAATTTATGACCGTGACCCGATTGGCGAAATTTCTGATGGCTTTGTTGTTGGTACGGGTGTCAGTTATGATTTGTTAAAATACAGTCTTTCTTTGACATATATGCTGTCTGATACCGGCGTTTGGCAGGATGATGTTGCTGATTTTATTGATCATACGGTCGTCTGTTCATTCAGATATAAATACAGTGAAAATGTTGACGGGTGGGTTTCGGGTGGTATAACATCCGCAACACCATTTATATCTGCGGGCCTGCGCCTGGTATTCTAATTTTTGTACAAGGACAAGAAAAATGGACGAAAAATTTATAAATATGTTAATGGAAATGCGCCCGGCAAATAAACGCACAGTATCTGTTGCAAATGCCACAGATGCGAATGTTTTGCGTTCTTTGGCCCTGGCGCAAAAGATGGGTTTTATAAATGCAATATTGTGTGGCGACAAAGACGCGATAAAATCAGTCGCCCAAAAAAATGACATAGATATTTCAAATTTTGAAATTGTGCATTGTGATGACGAATTGTCGTCTGCGGCGATGGCTGTATCATTGGTGCGTGACGGTCGCGCAGATATTGTAATGAAGGGTATGATTCATACGGCGGATATTTTGCGTGCTGTTTTAAATCGTGAAACAGGTATTCGTGGTGATGGGATATTGTCGCATGTATCTGTATTGTATTCGCCGTCTTTGAACAGGCGCCTGTTTTTAACAGATATTGCAATGGTTATGTATCCTGACCTAGATAAAAAAATAGAACTGATAAAAAATGCGGTTAACTTTGCACATCATATGGGATTGGAAAAACCACGTGTTGCACCCCTGTGTGCGGTTGAAACATTAAATCCCGCAATGCAGGCAACGGTGGACGCGGCAAATTTGCATGATATGAATATGCGTGGTGAAATTCAGGGCTGTATTGTTGGTGGTCCAACATCATTTGATATTGCGGTGTCGGTGAATGCGGCGCGCGCCAAAGGTGTGTGTGGTCCTATCCAGGGCAACGCAGATATATTGTTATTTGATAATATCGAGGCCGGTAATAACACAATCAAGGCGATGGTCCAATTTGGTGATTGGATATTTGGTGGTGTTGTCATTGGTGCGCGTGCGCCAGTGATTGTAAATTCACGCTCGGACAGTGA
The DNA here is from genome assembly GCA_045601765.1 of Candidatus Enterousia sp. GTDB lineage: Bacteria > Pseudomonadota > Alphaproteobacteria > Rs-D84 > Rs-D84 > Enterousia. Next base: position 4,357 of record JAZSAG010000045.1, read on the forward strand.
TGTGTCAAAATTATTTTCAATATGCTGTGCATGCAGTATGTAAAAGCAGATAAAAAACCGCAAAATTATGGATTTTTTTCTTGCATTTATTCGCCCCATGCCCCACAATCTTGGGGCATTTTAATTCAAAGGAGAAGCTATGAATAAAAAATGGGTATATACTTTCGGAAATGGCCAGGCCGAAGGTCAGGCAGATATGAAAAATCTGCTGGGTGGCAAAGGTGCAAATTTGGCCGAGATGAACTTGGTTGGTTTACCTGTTCCTGCGGGATTTACGGTAACGACTGATGTTTGTACATATTACTATGAAAACAATCAAACATATCCAGCAGACTTGATGGATCAGGTAAAACAGGGTATCGCACACGTAGAAGCGATTATGGGTAAAAAATTCGCTGATTTAGAAAACCCATTATTGGTTTCTGTGCGCAGTGGTGCGCGTGTTTCCATGCCTGGTATGATGGATACCGTTTTGAATCTGGGCTTAAATGATGAAACAGTAAAAGCGTTGGCAAAGATTTCAGGTAATGAAAGATTTGCATACGATTCTTATCGTCGTTTTATCATGATGTTCAGCGAAGTTGTTATGGGTGCAGACATTGATTTGTTTGAACATACACTGGAACGCATGAAGGAAGACAAAGGTTATAAACTGGATACAGAATTAACCGCCGAAGATTTGAAACAATTGGTTGAAAAGTTCAAAGAAATCGGTGTTAAAATCGGTAAAGTATTCCCACAAGATCCATGGGAACAGTTGAAATTGGGAATTGGTGCAGTATTTGGCTCTTGGATGAGCAAAAAAGCCATTACATATCGTAAATTGAATAATATCCCATCAGATTGGGGTACCGCTGTTAATGTCCAGGCAATGGTATTTGGTAATTCTGGCGATGACAGTGCGACCGGCGTATGTTTCAGCCGTGACCCTGCAACTGGTGAAAATAAATACTATGGTGAATACCTGATTAACGCCCAGGGTGAAGACGTTGTGGCGGGTATTCGTACACCACAACCAATGAGCAAAGATGATTCCGGTCGTCTGTCTTTGGAAGAAGCAATGCCATCTGTTTATGCAGAATTGTGCGATGTTCGTGAAAAATTGGAAAAGCATTACAAAGACATGCAAGACATGGAATTCACAATTGAACATGGAAAACTTTGGATGTTACAGTGCCGTAATGGTAAACGTACTGCGGCGGCGGCTGTCCGTATGGCGGTTGAAATGGTCGAAGAAGGCTAGCTGACCAAAGAAGAAGCGATTCTGCGTGTTGGTGCAGAACAGTTGGATCACTTGTTGCATCCAATGTTAGACCCCAAGGCCGAAAAGAAAATCATTGCGAATGGTTTGCCTGCATCCCCAGGTGCTGCGGTTGGCCAGGCTGTATTTAATGCCGAAGACGCGGAACGTTGGGCGTCTGATGGTAAAAAGGTAATGTTGATACGTATTGAAACATCACCCGAAGATATCGCAGGTATGAACGCGGCCCAGGGTGTTATTACTGCACGTGGTGGTATGACATCACACGCGGCGGTGGTTGCACGTGGTATGGGAACACCATGCGTATCTGGATCACCTGATATCAAAATTGATTACGAATCCAAGACATTGAAAACCACAGATGGCACCGTTATCCACGAAGGTGACTGGGTGTCAATTGATGGTGCCAAGGGTCAAATTATCGCAGGTCAAATCCCAACAGTATCTGTTGAATTGACGGGCAACTTTGGAACATTGATGAAATGGGTTGATGAAATCAAAACTTTAACAGTCAAGGCAAACGCCGAAACACCAAAAGACGCAAAACAGGCGCGTGACTTTGGTGCCGAAGGTATTGGTCTGGCACGTACAGAACACATGTTCTTTGACCCATTACGTATCCAGGATATGCGTGAAATGATTTTGGCCGAAGACGAAGCTGGTCGCCGTGCCGCATTGGCAAAATTGTTGCCATATCAAAAAGCGGACTTCATAGAATTGTTCAAAATCATGGACGGTCTGCCTGTGACAATTCGTTTGATTGACCCACCATTACATGAATTCTTGCCACACACAGATGCAGAAATCGAAGAATTGGCTGCGCATATCGGCAAATCAGTAGAATTCATTAAACAGCGTGCGGAACAATTGCATGAACAAAATCCAATGTTGGGTCATCGTGGTTGCCGTTTGGCGATTACATACCCAGAAATTTGCGAAATGCAAACCCGTGCGATATTGTCTGCTGCATTGGAATGCAAGGCAAATGGCATCCAGGTATTCCCAGAAATCGAAGTGCCATTGGTTGGTTCCAAGAAAGAAGTTGATATCGTCAAGGCGGTTATTGATGCAACTGCAAATTCATTGTTCGCAGAAACAGGCGACAGTGTTGAATACACGGTGGGTTCAATGATTGAATTACCACGTGCCGCTGTTTTGGCAAATGAAATTGCAGAATCTTGTGAATTCTTTGAATTTGGAACAAATGACTTGACCCAGACGACATTGGGTATGTCACGTGACGACACAGCCAAGATTTTGGATGAATATCGTGCACGTGGTGTATATGTTGCTGATCCATTTGCATCTGTTGATCAATTGGGTGTTGGTCTGTTGATAAAAGACGCTGTTCAAAAAGCACGCGCAAACAAGGGTGACAATATCCACCTGGGTGTATGCGGTGAACACGGTGGTGATCCTGAATCAATTCAGTTCTTCCACCAGGTTGGATTTAATTCCGTATCCTGTTCACCATTCCGTGTGCCAATCGCACGTCTGGCGGCAGCCCAAGCGGCAGTTAAGTTCCCCAGAAAGAACTAAAACAAAAACCCCACCATTTGGTGGGGTTAAATTTTTTTGCTTTTTTTTAAGATATCGCAGCGGTAATTTGGTCTTGCATTTGGAACGTTCCCAAAACAACCCACGCAATAATTGCAGATATCAGCAGTATTCCCAGACTGTTCAACGTGCTTGAAACTTTTTCCATTTTTCTTACAGACTCGTTCAGGTAATCATTTGCGACCTGGGTCAGGTTTTCATCAAATCCATTCATATCAGCGTATATTGTCAGGTCACCAATAATTTCACTGTCTGGGAAATTGCGGCCTGTACTTTCCATTGCCACCCCCAGGTTGTCACCATTTGCGATATAGCGTAACGCGCTGTCTAAAATTCGGCGTAAATATCTGTTTGCACTGTCCGACAGCATTCGCATTGCGTCTGGTATTGTGACGCCTGCGCTGACCATTGCCGCCAAAGACATCAACCACCCCACAGAAACTTGAATTTTGTATACATTCCACGGTGGCAGTTTATCAAACAATACACGCATACGCCCAGACCAATTTGGTAAACTTAACCATATAATGGCCACAACAGACGCAAAAATAACCAAGAATAAATACCAATACTGAATTGAAAATTCCGACAGCCAAACCAAAGATTGTGCCGTTCCACGCCAAACGATATCATTACCGGCAATTTCGGCCAATGGTGGCACTAAATACAGTCCAACCATAATTATAATACCAAACGTCAGCGTCAATAAAAACATCGGGTATGCAATAGCAGTTGTCATTGCGCGCTTAATTCTTTGTGTGCCGTCCACCACACGTCCGACATTTTCCAACGCAACCACCAAATTAGATAAATTTCCAGACGTAACCAACAATGTTTCTTCGGGTGGAACCCAACCCCTGGTTGCCTCAGAGAAAGTCATACCACGTTCCAGGTTTTTTTGCCACTGGCGCATAGCGATTGCAAACGGCTCGTTTGGTTTTCTGCCGTTTTTTGATTCAATCATTTCCAGTCTTTCCAGTGCATCAATCAACGTGAAATCATTGCGCAGCAAAGATGCCAATTTCCGACAAATTGCCATACGTTTTTCGTTATTGGTGCGAAATATAAATTTTGCATACAGCAATTCCAGTTTATTCATATTAATATACCCCCGGTTGATCCAATTGCCCAACCCAGCGTTCTAATTCATCAACACTGATTATGCCCTGTAACATCAATGATGTTGCGGCTTCTTTCAGGGTCCTGCCGTCCATTTCTTCCAGCCAATATGCAACTGCCTTGTCGGTTTCACCGGCCAATGCCAACTGTAAAAATTCACTGTTTGTGATAATAATTTCGCCGGCCTTGATACGTCCGATATTCCCGGTCCCATTACAGTGTGAACACCCGGGTCCCCTTTGATACACCTGGGCCAGGCCAACTTCGCCATACGCGTCAATTACACGCTTGTACGCGCCACGTTCTGGGTGGTTTGCCAGTGGTTCGCGGCAATACGGACAAACTTTCTTAAACAATCGCATTGAAATCAGGCCACGCATTAACGTTTCTTCTTTTAATTTAAATGGCTCTATCCCCAGGTCCAACAGTCGGGTCAGTGCCGCCATTGCAGAGTTCGCATGCAATGTTGTCCAAACGTTATGACCAGACAACGCCCCACGCACAGTTAATTGTGCCGCCGCCAATGTTCTGATTTCGCCCACCATCAGTGTATCTGGGTCACTGCGCAATGCCGCCGCCAAGGCCTCTACATACTTTTCTTCGCGTTGTTCTTCATTTGTTGTGTTTACCACAGGCATCTGACGTGCACCAAAAATCTTTTGTTCAACAGGATTTTCCACCGTAATCATGTTGATTTCATAATTACGCTCACGCAACATCATCGACATATTGCGCACCAGTGTTGTTGATTTACCAGAACTGGTCGGGCCTGCGACAATAACTAAACCTGTTGGAAAAGACCGCATACGTGTTAATAATCTTTGCTCGTACGGTCCAAATTCTTGTTCGGTTTTGATTCCTTCGGACGGGTTATCGTACAGTAAACGCATAACGACATATCGGCTGCCAAATGCGATTGGGTTAAATTGCATACGAACGCCCAATATCCCCGACGGCAGATATAAATCTTTGGTGCCGCGCAACGGTGTTCGTCCATCTTTTTGTGCAGATTGATATTCATTCTGGGCATAGTTTGCATTTGACATATCGGACGACGCAAATGCCGCGCGCACAAAAGATTCGCCCCATTGTGAATTATATTCCATAACAGGTTGCATACTGCCATCTATTCTGAAAAATATAGTTGTTTGATCTGCAACCTCTATATGAACGTCAGACACCTTTTGTGCAGCGGCCTTGGCGATAATATCAACAAAGTCCTTTTGCATTTGGTTGTCAAAATCTTGTCTGGAACGTACCACACCCCCCAGTTTATTTTCGTACGATTTATATATGTTGGATATCAGTGCTAAATCTGAATAAAAAGGTTCGCGCATTTTACGATTTTTTGCGCGCAACAAATCTAAAAAAGCCAACACTCGCCCGTCATATCTGTGTGTGCGTGATATAATAAGTTCCCCACCAGAAAAATATGCGACTAAATTTTGTGTATCGCGTGGCAGTTCGAATTCAGCCCCGGTCACAGTCAACAGACGATTTTTATTTGCAAATAAATAATCGATAATATCTTTTGATTCTGCATTTTCCAGCCCCGTCGGTACGGACGGCGCATTCATTGTATCGTCAAATTTGTTCGGTGCTTTTGGCATTATAAATTTCCACCTGTGACATTTAATGTTTGTGTTGAACCATCAGGCATAACAAATACCACCCCGTCTTCCAGTGATATAGATTTTACATTCATATTATCTAATTTTTTACCGACGCTGATGCGTTTTGTTTGACCCGAAGATATATTTTCCACCGTTGCCTGCAATTGTGACCCGGCCCCGATAACATTCACCAGTCTGTACGATTTTGCGATTTCTGGTGCTTCTTGTATTGCCTGTTCTTGTCTTGACGGTGCGATGCCACGGCCAGATGTTTTTTCTTCTGCGGCCTCTCTCATCAAAGATTCTTTTTCACGTTCCAATCTGATTGCTTCGGCTTCTAACTTTGCCTTTTGCGTTTCTATTTCCTGTTGCTGTTGTTCTGCGCGTCCCGACAGCGTATCGATTTCCATGTGCAACTTAATTTTTTCAGCGGCCAATCTGTCCAGTTCCAAATCCAATTGGGCGCGTTCTTTTTCCAATTGCATCAAGACTTTTTCTTGTTCTAAATCTGTTATTTGCTGAAACAAAGAACCATCTGGCTGATAATTTGCAACCGCATCCGCAGACATTTGTTCCATATCTGCCGTATTGTCATATTCAACAAATTCTTCAAAGTATTCATCTGCCTGCAAATTTTGTGGCATTACAAAAATACTGCTTATAATTGCGCATATTAAAAATAATTTTTTATTTTGCATATATTATCACCTCATAGTTCCAGGTACGTGACATTGCGTCCCATACACATTTCATCATATAAACCCCACCAAATTCATTAAATATTTGCATAAATTCCATTGGTGTCAGTTTAGATTCAGCGCCGACCTCTACAACATTAACTGTTGCGACATCTACGCCATTTGTCAGTGTGTCGACAACAACCATTGTATCAACATTTGTGTCAACCGATTGAAATTCTGTGGTTATATCACGCACAATTGTTTCTGGGTCACGTTCATCTTGTGATGAAAACGTGGCAAGTTCTGGCAACCTGGCACGTGCGCGCAATGTATCCTCGTTAATTTCTTCTATGAATGCGTTTGGTATAATATCTGGGGCGTAAGTATAGAATTCACCCAGTGTGCCGAAACTGCGTTTAAATTCAACGACGGCATGTGTTTCATTGCATTCTGCATAAATCTGATTCCACCCGGTAACAGGTTGCATTAAAAAAGCAATTGCCTGATAGCATAATTGTGCGCGCTCGGCGGGTTCTGGCAGGTTTTCATATGGCATAACAATTGGTTCCGGCGGCAGCGCTTTTTCAATTTCAAATTGTTTGTCTAATTCTTTATTTTTTTCTTCGATTTGTCGTTTATATTCTGCGACCAATTCCGGGTCCAGTTCACTGGCCTTGGGCCGTGGTTTTATTGCCTGAGACAAAGAATCATAAAATATCGCCCCCATTCCTGCACAGAACAGCCCAATCAATAACAGTGACCAAACGAATGCGCGAAAATGACTAATCAAATGCAGTGTTGCCCGACTGCGCCCATTTAGTAAATCTTCTATATGTGCCTCGGCTGCGCGTGGCATACCCCATTCTGATGGTGCGAAAAATGCGCCCCAATCAGGAATTTCGGACAATTTTACATATTCTGCGCGTGCGTCATCTGCGGACGTAAAAATTTTATCTTCTAAAATAATACCATTTCTGGCGGCGATTAAATAGTATTCGCTGCGTACTTGAAACACGGCCAAAAATGATGTGTATTCTGAAAAAGCCTCTAATATATCTGTTGCGGCAACATGCATTCCTGCGCGATGGCCCAGTTTTCGTGCACCCAAACCAACCGCCATTTTATATTCAGTATATAAATTATGTCTTTGGTCTATTCCACGTGCCAATGTTTTTGCATAAATTCTGGACGAATGTTGTGTACCCATTGGTTGCCAAAACAGACCAACAGCGTACTTTTTGTGGTTAACAGATATAACTTGACTAGACAAATGCATTCTCTCTGATGAATATTCGTAAAAGATTATAAACAAAAACTTTTATTAAGGCAAGCAGATAAAGGTATATAAACAGATATAATTTTACATAAAATAAAAAAACCGCCCATTGGGCGGTTGTTTTAGAAACCTTGTGGCTTTTCCATTTTTATTTTGGACACTTTTTTATCCAGTGCCTTGATTGTTTCATCTGTGATATCCAGATTTTCGACATCCTTGCCCATACGTGCCATACGTCCATCAATTACCAAAGATAAATTTTTCTTGTCAATTATACCTTCTATAACAGGGTCCAGATGTTTTGTTTGGATTTCATTCAGTGCTTTTTGATAAACCGCTTCGACGCTTTGTGCGCGTTCTGTCAAATCACGTTGTAATGTTGCGACTTTGTTTTGATAGTCAACTACGCGACGTTGCAATGCGTCTGGTGACAAGACGTCCTGTGATTTTTCAATTTCTTTTTTTTCTTGTTCTAAATCTTTTTGTCTTTTTGTTAATTCATCGCGCAATTTATTTTCATAAGATTCTCTTTGTTCACGCAGATTTTTCAAAACATTTGCTTCCATTTGAATTGCGTCCATTCTGATTACTGCGATACGCATATTTGCGCCATTTGCGGCCTGTTCAGAAACGACCTCGATTGCATCAGAGACAGGTGCAGAATCATTTGAATTTAATGCGCCCACAGCCAACACGCCAAATATCGCGACCGCGACAACGATTGCTGCGACAATGCCAGTTTTTTTATAGTTTACAACAACTTTATTTTCAGGTGATTTTTTTACCATTTTTCCATCCTTTGTTTTGTTATGCATATTACTATAACAACAAAAAAGAAAAATGGAAAGAGAAAGTTATCTTGCCGGCGCCAATCTTATTTCAACCCGTCTGTTGGTTAGACGTCCAATATTATCTTGGCCCGCAATTGGGCGTGCGGCCCCACGTCCGACAATAAACATGCGTGCCGTGTTAATGTTGTGCTTTGATAAATGAACGCCGACCCGTTGTGCCATATCCATCGACAGTGCACTTGCTGCATTTGTGTCGCGCATAGAATCTGTATAACCTGCGATTTCAATAAATGTTGCGTCGTATTTATTCAATATTTTTGCAATAGATTTTAACGTATCGTCACCTGTTTGAGAAATTTCTGCGACATCTAATTCCATTATTGCGTCACGAACCAGTATGATAACAACATCTGTCCCCGCACGTTGCACAGAAATTCCCGGTTTACGTAACGTGTCATATAATTCGTATTCCAATTGTGACATATATTGGCGTGCGATAAAGTTATCGTTTTGTGCCTTGTCACCATATTCCATTACCTGATTGACATCTGTGTCTTGCGATATTGTTTTTCCACCTGCGCCCAAAAATACAGGTTTTTTTGCAATTCGTGACATTTCTGTCATATCTGTAAAACTGGCCCCGCTAAGGTATGTACGCCATGCGCCTCTGTCCGGGCTGGTATACGGCATGCAAGATGTCAAAAAAAGCATTAAGAACAAACAAGATATATTTTTTATATTTTGCATTTATTCCGCTATAAAAGATATTTGGTTTGTGGATGTATCAAAACAATTGCTGGTTGCGCTTGATTCAAATCCGTTTACGATAATGCTTTTGGCCCACTGTGGATGTGTGGATGAAAAGTATTCGCATTCGCCAGATGTCAGGTCGACCAAATTGATTGAAAAACTTTTCCCATCAACACTGGACGTTATTGACCAGTCTGGGCCGCCAATTGGTTGCTTTTCAGATTGTAGTGCGCCGGCCTTTATCAGGTAGTCTATGGATACGCCCTGATAAGAATCACGCATTTCCATCAATATTTTTGTATCTTGGGCAATTTGTTTTAATTCCTCGCTGGCAATGGTTCTGATTTGATTGGCGCGTATCATTTGGTATGCCTTTAACGCCCCAATGGTCATAACACCTGTTATTGCCATTATTCCAATTACTTCTATCAAAGAACGTCCTGATTCTGTTTTCATTATTTTACCCCGACTATTTCTGCGTTTTCAAACAAGTTCATTGCACTGGCGACCAGTGGGTCCGCGACAAGTTCTTCGTGCTTTTGTTCAGACACGGTCTGGGCGTTTACAGGTTGTGTTTCACGTGTCAGTGCCCATGTGCGCCCGGTCTTGTCCATCAGCCATTTGGCCAATTTGTGCGCAAAATCTGCGTCACCCTTGCGGTCAAAGTATTTGATAGTGCCATTTTCAAAACAAGATATTTCAATATTACTGCTGTAATAAGAATACAACAATATCTCTTTACTTTTTTTCAGTTCTTCGGCTAATTCAGCAGACGTGTTGATATTGCATGCCTGTGGTGTGGACGCAGTATTTTTTTCTGGTTGTGCCATTCTGTCTGCCAAAATATTTTTTACATCACGAACCCTGTTTTCAGATTCTTGTTGTTTTAATATATCTGGAACCGATGGCATATCTGCGATATGCATACATCTAACAATTAACATGTCAAAGCATTGTTTTTGATTTCCTGATGCCTGCATTTCTGGCACAGCCGCGACCAAGACCTGCCATATTCGTGATAAAACATTCAACGATATCCGCGAATTTAAGTTCTGAATTTGTTCACGTTGGTCTGCGGTATATGGTGAATTAGACGCATCGCCTGCGTGAATTGCAGGGTGCATACGTGTCGCCCAGTGGGTCCATTCCATCATATCTGTCAACAGCATTGATAAATCTGCGCCGTTATTGTAAATATCGTCAACTTTGTTTAGTGCACTTGCGGTATCGCCAGACAGCATTGTTTTCATCAGGTCAATAACAACCCCGCGGTCTGCGCGTTTCAACATATCCAGTACGGAATCTTCATCAACATGTCCGCCCGTTTGTGCAATTGCCTGATCTAACAGCGACAAACCGTCACGAACAGAACCGTCCGCCGCGCGCGCCAACAATTCATTTGCGCCATCTGTCAGTTCTACGTTTTCCTGTTGTGCAATCCATGCAAAATGTTTTTTCAGTGTTTCCACGGGTACGCGCGCCAAATCAAAACGTTGGCATCTGGACAGTATCGTTACAGGCACCTTTCTAATTTCAGTTGTTGCCAGTATGAATATGACATGTGCCGGTGGTTCTTCCAGTGTTTTTAACAGCGCATTAAACGCGGACGTAGACAGCATATGAACTTCGTCAATTATATAAACCTTGTACCGTCCGTTTGTTGGTCTGTATTGTGCGGCGTCCAATATATCGCGCATATTGTCAACGCCCGTATGTGATGCGGCGTCAATTTCCATTACATCAATATGTTGTCCTGCGGCAATTGTGCGACAGTTTTCGCATACCCCACATGGTGTGGCGGTTGCATGGTCGGATGAAGTGCAATTCAGCGCCTTGGCAAAAATACGTGCGGTGCTGGTTTTTCCGGTACCACGAATTCCTGTGAAAATATATGCATGTGCAATACGTGATGTTTCAATTGCGGTTGTCAGTGTTTTTACCAACACGTCTTGCCCAATCAGACTTTTGAAATCTTGGCTGCGATATTTTCGTGCTAAAACCGTATAGTTATTGTCCATAATTTGTCTTCCTTTGCACCCCAGCATATCAAAACATAGTTAAATTTCAACAAATAAAAGCGTCATCAAGACGCCTTTTTTAATTCAGATTTGTTATAAAGTCCGGAAATGTATTTTCTTCATCATCGCCAGAATCTGTTGCCTCTGTATTTTGGTCGTTTTGTTCCACCTCTGGCTGGGGATTTTTATCTTTTGGATCGCGCGAAGAATCTATTTTTCCCTGTTCTGCATTTACAATTCTGCCATAGTGTTCGGCGGTTTGTAATAAACGTTCGCGTTCAATTTCATCAGATGTTTGACGTGCTTGGTCAATATACTGTTTTCTTTTTTGGCGCCATTTATGGCAACGTTGAATCATTTGTGCAACAGGCGACTGATTTTTTTTAGTTTGCATATTTTTATCTTTTTAAACAGGAAATAATCTTTGATGATGTTTCTCATCACCATGCTTACGTAAAAAGATATTAAATCATCTTAAAAGCAATTGCAATATTTTTTTTCTGTTGCTATGCTGATAACAACAGGGGAGGAAGTCTGACTTGCAATCACAGCGCGGTAATTTTTTATTACAGGCATTATTGGCACTGGGGGCTATTTTTGCATTCGTTCCATTTTTGGCGCGCCAAATGGAATCGCAAAGCACAGACACACGTATGTATGCCGCAACGCACCAGGTTGATGTCGCGCAAACTGCCGCCCGTATATTTATTCGTGAAAATGCAAATAATTTACCGTTTGAAACAACCATTGTATCTGGCAATGATTTCGCAGATTTATTAGAACCGTATGGTTTGCCATTGGGGTTTGTGCCCAAGACGGCATTGGGGCAAAATATGGCGCTGGTTATCAGAAAGACTCCTGTGGCGGTGTCTGCGTACTTGGAATTAACAGGCGGTGATTTAACCGGCGTTGAACGTGCTGAATTGGCGCGCAGAATCGGTTTTTATGCCGCACCAACTGACAACGGGGTAAATGTTGGTATTGAATTGCAAGAAATTTATTCGGACGTTGTTCGCAGAAACGAAACAGATTTAGATAACGGTGGTTTTTTAACAGACCTAAATATGGGTGGTAATACATTAAACAACGTGGGAAACATGTTTGCAAATAACGGTGAATTCGCCACTGGCCAGTTTACCACAATATCAATCACGGGTATTGAATCTGGCAAAAAAGAACGTTCTAACATAGATGTTTTAAAATCGGCCAAGGCCGTATTTCAAAGTCAGGTTGGCGAGGCGGCACTCAGTTTAACCCGTGGCACGTTATACACTAATACCGCCAGTACCAGAACTCTTTCTATGTATGGTGACACGGGGCATTTAACAACAACGGACGCGTCTGTTTATGATTTGTCAATGACGGCGGGCCGTACATCCTTTACAGGACCCGCAGATTGGAATATACGTGGTTCTGTTGTTTCTGATTATATCAGTTTCAGTACAGAACGTTTAGATATATCTTCGTACTTAATGACGACCCGTGGTCAAGATGTATATATTGACGAAGAAACATTAGATTATGCCACCCGTTCTGGAATAGATGTTGATATATTGCGCACTGCAAATGTAACAATGCGCGATCAAACGTCTGCGGGATTAAATAGTGGCCTGGGGGGCAGTGTTGTACTAGATATACGACCTGGCGGCACGTCGTTGTTACCAGATGTATTGGTTGACGGCATCGATAACGATGCGTTTGCTATAATTGCGGATCCTGCGTCCGATGATGATAAAACGGTATCGTGCAAAGATATTATTTCGGCATATGACGGTGCTTATAATAAACAATCTTTGTCGCAATATTTGATATGCCAGTATGTTTATTGGCAACGTCTTGAAAAACGCATAGATATAAAACAATGTTTAATGGCAGGTGGCAGTGACTGTTTCTAAGACAAAATTTTTCCAATCCCAGAACCGTGGTGCCAGTATTACCGAAGTTTTACTGGCGATGGCGATTGTTGCGATGGCGGCCCCATTTGCGTACAACAGAATAACCCAAACAAATCATACCATACACGACATTGCATATGCTAAAAAGATAATGTCGTCGCGTGATAATGCGCTAAATTTCATCAGGATGAATCAAGATAAATGGCCTGATACGGTTCAGATAAGATTAGACGCGACGGAATTGGCGGATATTTCGTCTGATGCGGTCGCGGGTTTTATTGACAAGTATAATGTTTCTGGTGCTGTGATTACGGATGTATATTTGGCGTTTGATATAAATGACACACAATTACGTTCTAATAAAATTGCGGGTCATATTGGTGGTGATGCGGCTGTTGTTGATGAAAACGGTATTGCATATGGTAATACCTGGGCGGTATCTGCGCCTGATTTTAATTCTGGGGATATAATATATCGCATATCGCGTGACATTTCTGGTGAAGACACATCAAAATATTTACATCGTGCGACATCTGGCGAAGACGACTTTAACACAATGATGCGTGATCTTGATATGACACATCATCATATCTATAATGTTGCGACTGTTTCGGCAGAATCTGTCCGTGCCCGAAATGCGAACACGCGCTTTTTAAATTCTGCGGATGTTACTGCGGACACGGTTTATTTTTCATCTGGCGCGAACATGGACGGCCAAGATGTAAAAATAAATGACATTCGGGTCAGTGGTGACACATATGGTTTCAGAAATATCTATGCAGATAATTTAAATGGTCGCGGTTATACAACCCGTGGCAATATAATAACAGATCGTGCCACAATTACCGGCGCGGTTAATGTTGCGAATAATTTGGTGTTAAAGTCGGAATCATCCCGCACAATCAGTGGCTTTACAGGAATATCTGCGGGTTCTGTTTTAACATCTTATGTATCATGTGAAGAAATGATGTTTTATGAAAATTTTGGTTTGACAGTATCTGGTGAATTATTAATGTCATCAACTGCGCCATTACGGATTGGGAATTGGTCTTTTCCGTCAACCAGGCCACCTTCGTTTACCCGATTTGAATTATCGCGTGGCAAGATTCCCATGGCGCCTATTGCGACTGAATTCGGTGTTATAACCCAACCAGGATGGCAATCTGCAATTTCAACCCAACAACCGGTGATACAGTAAATGAAAAAATCGTTCAGAATTTTTAATAACAAATCATCCATGCGTGGCAATGTTCTGGTTGAATTACTGCTTAGTGTTGCATTGGCGTCTATTGTGATACCGTTTATTTTCCAGTACCACGAACGTGCTGTGCGTCGTGCAGAAAACATTGCGATAACAGAACAAATGGCATTGATACAATCTGCGCTGGAACGTTATATTGTTGCGAATCGCACAGACTTGTTAAAAACGGTTGGTCGCAATATTACGCGCGTCAGTGTAAATGCACTTGAACCATTTGGCATCCCAGATGTCGTGTTGGCCAATGGTGATGATAAATATCAACTGCGTGTTTTAAAATCTGATGATTCCATGGGGCGCGCCACCCTCCAGGGTGTAATTGTTCGCGTATCAGATGACATATCTCCAATGCGCACACGTGAAATAGTAAATTTATCTGGTGGTTCCATGGGCTTTATTGACCAGAATCATGCATACGGCACATTTGGTGCATGGCATGCGTCTGCGATTGATTTGGGACTAACAGATCTGGACAATGGCATAATTGAAACAACAGATGTCAACCGTGACAGTGCGTTATATCTGTGGCGTCTGCCGTCTGACAATCCGTCTGACGCGCAAATGATGTCTGCGTTAAATCTAAGTGGCCACGATGTTTCTGATATAAAGTTTTTAAATATTGATAATTTGGAATGTGGTGAATTGTTGACATGTGACACGGTTGCGGTTCGTGATGTTATATTTAAAAATCGCACAACAATTGATAATATATTTGAAACCACGAACGCGGTTGTTTCTGGCAGATTGTCTTCAGATTCCAAAACGATGGAGGTATCCGGCACATTTTCCCTGGCGGACACGGCGAAATTATCGTCACTTACCACAGAAAACTTATGGGTCAGTAATTTGACCCTTGGCGGATTGTCGGTTGACGCGCCTGATGATATTGCGATATTAAAAATTAATCAGACCCTGGATATGACGATGGGTCGCATTGATGCTGTTTTTGTATCGGTTGGCTTTACAGGTTCCGTAACGCCACGCCTGAACGTATACAGCAGAATAGAAGATTCTGTAAATTCAAATTATTATTGGGACGTATCTAATGATTCTGCCAGATTTGCGGATGCGACATTCATAGAATTAAACCGTATGGCAATATTGGCGACGAAATACAATTCTGACAAATCGACCCATTCTGGCCAGATATTTGGTGCGGTATCTGCGAACAATAACGCGACTGTTTCTGATTACATGAACGCGATAAGTGACATTCAGACACGCGTTCGCGCAAAATATAGTAATTTGCATTTAGAATAAAATATGATATAGGTATAGTTATGAAGATAATATGTGACTTTTGTAAAACAGAATATAACATAGACCGGGCCCCGGCCGGACCTGTTAAGTGTGCGGTATGTGGGCATGTTTGGACTGTTTCTAATCCGCCCCGCAAAAATGTGTGGTTGGTGTTTTTTGCATCTGTTTGTGCATTGTTGTCTGCGATAATTTTCACGGTTGCCGTTATTACCCAGCATCAGGCAAAACTTGCAACCCAAGAACCCTTGGTTGCAACGGTTGAATCGGTAGGTACCGTGACAGACGATACAGGTAATACACATTTGGTTGTCCGTGGCATTATTAAAAACACATCTGATCACATTTATGGTGTGCCAGATTTAATTATTGTGTCCAAGGATAAAAACGGCAACGTATTGACCCACCAGAAATTCATGCCATCTGCGACGTTACTGGATTCTGGGGCATCTGTGTCATTTGAACATACGCTATCTGCGCAACCTGCGGGCGTAAGAAAGGTATCGGCATATCTGGCCGACTTTGAAAAGCACAAGGAAGAAAAATGAAAAAAATATTATTGGTCTTAATTGCGATTCTGATGGGCGCGCCTGGGCGTGCGGACGACCCGGCCCCCCAACCACGTATCAGCATTTTTTCCACCAGTACCGACTGGCAGGCTGTCACCGGTCTAAATCTGGCAGAATATCGCGGCACGGTCATACCTGATTCGCGCCTGGTTAAACGTGGTCTGGTGTTGTATTATCTGGATGGTTTTCCATGTTATGGCCTGGGCGAAGGTGTTCGTGTTTGGGTTGGTCCAAATGGTGCGAACCATCATTTGCGCATTGCATGTGTTGCGGCGCCAACTGAAATCAAATTTGCATATATAAACGCATCGCGTGACGCCGACGACCAGACAACTACAGGTATTTTAACATGTCCTGTTTCTGATCGCGGTCGTGAATTAACAATTGATTTATCTGATTGTGATGTTGGACCTGATTGGGACGAATATAAATAGGTTGGGCATATGACACAAACACGAAATTTTACTATATCTGATACAGATGACGCGGTGCGCCTGGATAAATATCTGTCTGCACAAATGCCTGAATTTTCACGCAGCGAGATTCAGCGTTTCACCGTCACCCGCCTAAACGGCGCACCGGTAAAGTTTTCCGAAAAAATCAAGCCTGGCGATGAATACACTGTTGAAATTCCGGCGCAAAAGACAGACATTGCCATTGAAAACGTATCACATGATTTTGAATTGGACATTTTATTTGAAGACGATGACATTATCGTAATAAACAAACCGCGTGGTGTTGTAATGTATCCGTCTGCGGGCAATAAAACAGGCACCTTGGTTCAAAATATCTTGTCGTACACACACCTGTCTGCATTGGGTGGCGATGTGCGACCTGGGGTTGTTCATCGTCTGGACAAAGATACCAGTGGCGTCATGGTCTTTGCGAAATCGGACGTGGCATTTCGTGAATTAGTTAAAATATTTTCGGTTCATAATTTAACGCGAAAATACGTTGCGTTTGTTTGGGGTGTTCCTAATTGGGAGGCTGCCGACATAACCGGCAACATTGCCCGTTCATCACGCAATCGTCAAAAAATGACAATGGTGAAATCAGGTGGCAAAGAATCTCATACCGATGTTATGGTCACAGACGCCTGGCCGCGCGCGGGCGTATCCCAGATGCGCTGTACATTATTTACCGGTCGCACACATCAGATACGTGTACATTTATCATCACATGGATTTCCGGTATTGTGTGACCCACTGTATGGGCGCGGCGCTGCGAAATTGGGGACGGTCCATGACCCAGATTTACTGGAATTTTTAAAAACGCACAACGGCCAAATGTTGCACGCCCAGATTTTGGAATTCGCGCACCCCGTAACGGGCGAACAAATGAAATTCCGTGCGCCCCTGCCAGATGACATGGTTGAATTAAAATATATCCTTGATAATGCGAATTAAATTGACCTAATTGGTAAAAAAATTGCCCCATATTGCGTTGAAACAATTTCTCCTTGCGGGAAATGTTCATATTTGATATAATTACTACGTCATCAGTGGTTATTGATGATGGGGTGTAACGACCCGGTACCAGCGTCAGAAATGATGAAACATGGCGCACACATTGTGCCATTTTATTCATAATGGCGAAAAGTTCTCCTGACCCGGGTGGTCAGGAGGGATGTGAATATGTCGAATAAGCACACAATTCTGGTAATTGTCGTTAACCTCCTGACCACTGCATAAAATTCAGTGGTTTTGTTTTTACAAAACCACCCACAAAGTGAAGGGAGAATCCAAATATGAAAAAATCCAGAATATTATCCAGTGCATTGGTAATGACAATGGTGTCAATTGGTGCATACGCGGCGGACGAAATGATAACGGGTGGGCCGAATACCTGTACGGTGGACGTCCTGGGCGTGTCGGATAATAACGCCACCGCAAACACCATTGCGGTGTGGAGTATAAACGAATACACATTGAACCCCGGTGAATATTTAAACGTAACGGAAACATCGGTTGATAAAACCACCTGTCCGGCGGGATCATATTGCGTTGGTGGTGCCGGCTTTACGGTTGATAATGCGGCGACCAGTATCGCCCAATGTCCAACCGAATATCCGAACAGTGCGGCGGGTGCGGGCGCACAGAATCAGTGTTATACGGCCTGTACGGTCGCAACGGCAAACCTGGCCCACGCGACGTCGGTCGGCGGTAATGATTACTATGGCGACGGGGTGGACGCCTGTTACGCCACGGCCTGCGACACCGGGTATCATATAGATGGTGATATTGAACTGGTTGAACAAACTCCACTAATCCCCGTAAACTATGAAACGAGGGGTAATAGTTACGAATACATTGCCCAGGGTGGGACAGCCGACAGTAATGACACTGCGGTTGGTTTAAGCGCCCAAAACACATTTGCGGTTGATTATGACTATGGTCGTGTCTATGGTCATGCGTCGTGTCAATCGACCACGGACCCCGCCATTGTATACTACAATAGTAATATTGAAGATGTTGCCTTTGATATTATGAGTATGGAAGAATTCCGTACTGGCGCCTTGGCTGTTACAAGCGAGGCGAAGGCAAACGTGATTGTAGACCAGGCCAAGGTGTATTTAATATATGCGCACGACCGGGGCGACATGACCGATGCAGAGATAGAAGAAGCAAAAACAAAATACTATGTCACGTTCAGCGAGTCGCCCGATAAAAATTATGCGACGGACAGCACAGGTCAGTATTGTTATTGCCAACTGGATGGATTTAGTCCGATAACGGACGGTGTCCTGGGTGAAAAAAGTACAGTTACGTCTGCCCCGTGGGTGTTCCGCGACGTCGGCGTCGGCTCGGCGGACTATTGCGCGTCCCATTGCGCGTACTACTGTGCGAGCGGCCTGCGGTCCGGTGGCGAGTTCCGTGCTGCAATGTTCGGTGCATTTGGTTATACAGAAACCGGCATATGTACCGCCAACACAATTAACATTGACTGGAATCCGGATAATGGTGGTGAACATACCCAGAATATGTGTACATACGATGGTGAAATCACATTACCAACCCCAGACCCAGTTAAACCAGGATATACATTTACCGGTTGGAAACTGGTGGAGTAAACAAAATTATAATAACCAATCTACGCGCGGTGTCGGCATCTTATGTAGCAATTGTACACTGCGACGCCGTCACCACGCGTATCTGGGTCATTCTGATTTGTTTACCACAACAACCACGGTAAATACAACAGCTTCCTTTTCTTTCGTTCGTATCCCCCGCGTCGGGGGATTTTTTTGTTCGTTATACAAGAAATTAAGAACCCCTGTCATCCTGGGGCTTGACCCCAGGACCCAGGTTTGGCCTTATTATTACTTGCACCCAAGGTGGTATTTTGTTCGGTTCGTAATATGAAAACTTAAAACCTTGTCATTGCGAGGGGGTGCAACCCCCGTGGCAATCCAGTGAATTGTGCTTTGCTATAATAATGCATCAACTGGATTGCCACGGTCACTGCGTTCCCTCGCAATGACAAAGAGGAATAATGACCTGGGTCCTGTGGTCAAGCCACAGGATGACAGAGGAGAATGACAAAAAAGCCCCCAGGAGTGACAAATGAAAAAATCATTCTGCCACCACTAACCACTAACAACTAACCACTAATCACTAAAAGAAACACCCAAACGGGTGTTTATTATGGGCACATTTCTAATCGATTCAGGATATCTTGCACCTCGGCATTAACGGATGTTTCATACATGCGTCCTAAATCATCGGTGTAAACATAATGAAAATCTGCGTATTTAAATTCTGGCATGGCCTTGTACGCCTGTTCAAATGGGGACAGTATCCCAATAAACCATTCGCGATTTTTGCACAGACATTCATCACGAACATATTTTAACATTTCTGGCGTCACCATTTCTGGATATTCTGTATCCAGGTCCGCGTCACTCATCATTACGCACCGTTCGCCAAATCCGTGGAAATTTGCGTCGTCAAACAGGAACTTGTAAACCATTGCGTCCGATTCGCCATTTTCACGAATTGAATGTATCAAACCCTCGGTGCAACACTTTTGCGATGCACGCATCAGCGCATGATAGCGGTCCATCAGCGGTTTTGCATATTTATGATTCCCGGTTATGTTTATATTGCATTTTGCCGCATCCAAGAATTTATACAGACTGGTTTTGCGAATTTTCTTGCTGCGCGGCGCCACAGATTCACTGAATATCGGTTTTCTGCGCCAAATCTTGCATTCTTCGATTGTTTCAAATGGACAACCGTCGTATTCTAATTCAAGAATCTTGGTGTTTTCGGCCACTTTGTCTTCTGGCTGAACATTTACAATGTTTAAAACGGTCAAATTATCATCAGGTCTGGCATTGCGCAAAATTTCATCGGTCTTGGACAGTGTCATTATGATGTCGTTCAGATTTTTCTGGTATACACCCAATGGCGCGACATCTGCGGTATATTCGCCAAATTTAACATTGTGCATCAGTATTTCAGGCATTTCGCCATCACCTGTTGCGGCCTGATACATGCGCATTGGAATTTGAAAGTGTTCCGGATATGGCATTTTCCGAACGTCTGGGTCAGAATCCATCCATGTGACTTCTGGTTCAGGTTCTTCTTCTATCTCTGGCACGGCCAGTATAATCGCCTTGGTCCTGTGGTCATCCAGGTTCAGTTCTTCTATGTTTTCCATATCGTCTTCGGACACAATGACCAGTTCTTCGCCGTTCATTGGTTCAATATCACAATCCGGCCCCACACAATCAGACGCCAGGGCAGGTAATATCCCACACAAACACAGCAGGGATGAAAAAATACAATTTTTGGTTTTCATGCCTAAGATTATATCATATTTTTAACCACTTTGAAACAGATTTTTATACGACGTGTCTTTGGGGAATATATGCCCGTTGTTGGGTGTGGGGCTTTGCGGTATAATTGCGTATTATGAACAAGGCGTTTGTTTGCGGATTTTTTTTGTTGTATTCGGCCGCTGCTGTGGCAGAAACGTCTTTGCCTAACGGTATCCAGGTTGGGGTTGGTATGTCTGGGACGGGTGGGTTAAATATTTTTGCCGGTTACTATAATAATAAATGGTCGCCAGTATGGTTGCGTTATTTTGGTGCGCGTCTGGATTTTGCCAGTTCTAAACCATTGGCGTCCGCATTAGATTCTGCGCTGGACCATATAATGCGCGACGGCATAGATGTCGGTGACGGCGTAAAAATAGACGAAGGTAAAATAGACGCATGGCATTCGTCCGCATTGATAGACTTCTATCCGTTTGCAGACGGCCCATGGCGCATCACAGGTGGGTACAGTTTGGGAAATACAAATCTTAAAACCGCGATATATGGCAGTGTTTCAGGCGCCCCGACCCAGCGGTTTTATTTCAGCCTTGGTGGTGAACACTATTATTATAATGGGAACAATTTTGATGGCATGACGGATATCAGTTGGCGATATCATGGCCCCTATATCGGAACCGGGTTTGATTTTGATTTGTTTTGTGGGTTCAGTTTGTTTGTAGATTTTGGGACAGTTCTAACGAATCGGGCCGCCAAAATGTCCATAGATATCCCGCACGAACAATTATATGTATATGATACAGCAACGGCCACCTGGTCGCCGGTCACAATCCCCAGACTGGATGCCGATGTGGCCCAGGCAACGCGCGATGCAAATAAAAAACTGTCGGACTTTAAGTTTTATCCCATGGTAAAACTGGGGTTTGCGTACCGGTTTTAGTCGATTCGGTCGCATAAACGAATCGTATTATTGTCGGAAAATAAAACAAAACGAATCATTTTTTGCGGGGCGTTTTCAGATAAAATAAAAATAAATAAAAAATTTTTTTGAACAAAAAATGGCGGTTTTCTGGGATTTTTGTCCAATTTTGTGGGGTGGGGTAAAATTATTTAAAAAATGTTTTTGAAAAATCGCTTGACTTTTTTGAACTTTCAACGCATAGTATACGGGCTTTCAAGTTGAGACGACACCAAACAAAGAAACTCAACCCCTGAAATTCTGCGGTTTACGGAACGAACGGTATGAAAAGGGTTCTGGAAAATTGCGCAACATTGTGAATAAAAGCAGCTCATCAAAAATTCAAGAAGGGATGTGCAGACAGTTGAATTTGGAATATCCAAACTTTGACTAAGTCAAATGTGCATATCCTAGACAGGTAGTAGGTTTACATATTAAACCTCGTTAAAAAACTTGTCTTGCGAATATATATATGTAAAGACGAACTGATTATTAAATAGTCAGCTTTTGTTTAATATGCACAGGACTTAACTTACAGGTTTTTTAGAACTTGAGAGTTTGATCCTGGCTCAGAACGAACGCTGGCGGCAGGTCTTAGGCATGCAAGTCGAACGGGTGAAGCAGGTGCTTGCACTTGTGGATCTAGTGGCGCACGAGTGAGTAACGCGTGGGAAACTGCCCATTACTGGGGGATAACGTTTGGAAACGAACGCTAATACCGCATACGCCGGAAACGGGAAAGATTTATCGGTGGTGGATGTGCCCGCGTTGGATTAGCTTGTTGGTGGGGTAACGGCCTACCAAGGCGATGATCCATAGCTGGTCTGAGAGGACGATCAGCCACGCTGGAACTGAGACACGGTCCAGACTCCTACGGGAGGCAGCAGCTAAGAATATTGGGCAATGGAGGAAACTCTGACCCAGCCATGCCGCGTGAATGAAGAAGGCCTTCGGGTTGTAAAGTTCTTTTAGTCGTGAAGATGATGACAGTAGCGACAGAAAAAGCACCGGCTAACTTCGTGCCAGCAGCCGCGGTAATACGAAGGGTGCAAGCGTTGTTCGGATTTACTGGGCGTAAAGCGTCCGTAGGTGGTTTGTTAAGTCAGGGGTGAAATCCCAGGGCCCAACCCTGGAACTGCCTTTGATACTGGCAAGCTGGAGCGTGATAGAGGAAGATGGAATATCTGGTGTAGGGGTGAAATCCGTAGATATCAGATGGAACACCAATGGCGAAGGCAGTCTTCTGGATCATTGCTGACACTGAGGGACGAAAGCGTGGGTAGCAAACAGAATTAGATACTCTGGTAGTCCACGCCCTAAACGATGCATGCTTGTTGTTGGTTTCCTTCGGGATATCAGTGACGTAGCTAACGCGTTAAGCACACCGCCTGGGGAGTACGATCGCAAGATTAAAACTTAAAGGAATTGACGGGGACCCGCACAAGCGGTGGAGTATGTTGTTTAATTCGATGCTACGCGAGAAACCTTACCGACCCTTGACATCTTGGTCGCGATTTCCAGAGATGGATTTCTTCAATTCGGTTGGACCAAAGACAGATGCTGCATGGCTGTCGTCAGCTCGTGTCGTGAGATGTTAGGTTAAGTCCTGCAACGAGCGCAACCCACGCCCTATGTTGCCAGCGGGTAATGCCGGGAACTCTTAGGGGACTGCCCGCGTCAAGCGGGAGGAAGGTGTGGATGACGTCAAGTCATCATGGTTCTTACGGGTCGGGCTACAAACGTACTACAATGGTGGTAACAATGGGTCGCAATGTCGCAAGGCAAAGCCAATCCTTAAAAACCATCTCAGTTCGGATTGTCCTCTGCAACTCGAGGGCATGAAGCTGGAATCGCTAGTAATCGCTGATCAGAATGCAGCGGTGAATACGTTCCCGGGTCTTGTACACACCGCCTGTCAAACCATGAGAGTCGATTTCACCCGAAGTCGCTAGTTTAACGCAAGAGGACGGCGCCTACGGTGGGGTTGGTGATTGGGGTTAAGTCATAACAAGGTAGCAGTACCGGAAGGTGCGGCTGGATCACCTCCTTTATAGAGAATACCGATAACACGATATCGGTCAAATCCAAAGCGACTGTCTGAATATCTCTTTTTGAATGTGTCAAATCGCTGGGTCAGTAGTTCAGTTGGTTAGAATGCCGCTCTGATACAGCGGAGGTCGAAGATTCGAGTTCTTCCTGACCCACCAAATTTTCAAGTGAACGAAGTGAACGTTGAAAATTTGAGTGTCTCGCCGAAGTTTTAACGAAGGCGGACGGAAAGAACATTTGTTCGCGCGGTGCTTTGCGCCGACGGACGGAAAGAACAAATACTTATTTGATGAGGTTGGAATCAGAAGTGTTAAGCACTGCTGATTCCAGATATTTCGATAATATCCTCGGAATCTGCTTTTATAGCAATACATTGTTAATCGGTTTTTATGTCGCAAATCAAGAAATTGATTTGTTGAACATCGTAATCTCAAATTCTTTCTGAAAGAGTAATCACGAAAGTGATAATTCAATTTAGAAAATCAAGAATCAACTAATGCTTAAAAAACTCATTAAGTGTTCTTTTTAGGTTTGAAGACATTCTCTTCAAGCATAAGATAAAAAGTAACAAAGGGTGTTTAGTGGATGCCTTGGCAATCAGAGGCGACGAAGGACGTGAAAGACTGCGATAAGCCCGGGTTAGGCGTCAATATCCTGTGACCCCGGGATTTCCGAATGGGGAAACCCAATCCTTTATGGATTATCTTTGGCTGAATACATAGGTCAAAGAAGCAAACGCGGAGAAGTGAAACATCTCAGTACCCGCAGGAAAAGAAAGCAACAGCGATTCCCTTAGTAGTGGCGAGCGAAACGGGACCAGCCCAGTAGCCGAGATTTTAGTTAGCAAAATGTGATGGAAAGCACAGCAATAATAGGTGATAGCCCTGTATGCGAAAACTAGTTTTTTGGTTCAAGAGTAGAGCCGGACACGTGAAATCCGGTTTGAATATAGGAGGACCTTCTCCTAAGGCTAAATACTCCTGATTGACCGATAGTGAACAAGTACCGTGAGGGAAAGGTGAAAAGAACCCCGAAGGGGGAGTGAAATAGACACTGAAACTGAATACCTACAAGCTGTCAGAGCCGGTTTTCCGGTGATGGCGTACCTTTTGTATAATGAGCCAACGAGTTATTATTGCATGCAAGCCTAAGCCGCTAGGTGTAAGCGCAGGGAAACCGAGTCTTAATAGGGCGACCATAGTATGCAGTAATAGACCCGAAGCGGGGTGATCTAGGTATGGGCAGGCTGAAGGCGGCGTAACAGTCGCTGGAGGGCCGAACGCACTAGTATGGCAACACTAGGCGATGACCTGTGTCTAGGGGTGAAAAGCCAATCGAACCCCGTTATAGCTGGTTCTCCGCGAAAACTATAGAGGTAGTGTCTCATGTGTTCGTTGTTGGGGGTAAAGCACTGAAATGGCTAGGGGGAGTAAAATCTTACCAACCCATATCAAACTCTGAATACCAACAAATAAATAGCATGGGAAACAGTCCATCGGTGCTAAGGTCGATGGACGAGAGGGCAACAGCCCAGACCGCCAACTAAGGTCCCCAAATGATGATTAAGTGGGAAAGTGAGTCGAGATTCCAAAACAACCAGGATGTTGGCTTGGAAGCAGCCATCGTTTAAAGAAAGCGTAATAGCTCACTGGTCTATTAGAGTTTCGGCAACGAAAATGTAACGGGGCTAAAATCATCTACCGAAGTTGCGGGTGCGTCGTAAGACGTGCGGTAGCGGAGCATTCTGTAAGCCTGTGAAGGGCAAGGCGCGAGCCGACCTGGAGGTATCAGAAGCGCGAATGTTGGCATGAGTAGCAGCTAATCAAGGTGAGAAACCTTGACGCCGTAAGAGCAAGGGTTCCTATCCAATGTTAATCAGGGTAGGGTGAGTCGACCCCTAAGGCGAGGCCGAAAGGCGTAGTCGATGGGAACACGGTTAATATTCCGTGACCTGCTGGTGAGTGACGAATTGCGTAAATTGTTTTGCCTTATTGGATTGGTGATGCAGTGAAGCAGTTCCGGGAAATAGCCCCAGCGTATAGATCGTACCCAGAACCAACACAGGTGCTCGAGTCGAGTAGACTAAGGCGGTTGAGAGAACTATGTTGAAGGAACTAGGCAAAATGCATCCGTAACTTCGGGATAAGGATGACCTGTTTCAAGGCAACTTTAATCAGGTGACACAAACCAGGTGGGGGCGACTGTTTACTTAAAACCCAGGTCTCTGCTAAATCGTATAAGATGATGTATAGGGACTGACGCCTGCCCAGTGCTGGAAGGTTAAGCAGAGGTGTGCAAGCATTGATGTGAAGCCCCAGTAAACGGCGGCCGTAACTCTAACGGTCCTAAGGTAGCGAAATTCCTTGTCGGGTAAGTTCCGACCCGCATGAATGGCGTAACGATCTCCACACTGTCTCCAACATAGACTCAGCGAAATTGAATTCTCGGTGAAAATGCCGGGTACCCGCAGCTAGACGGAAAGACCCTATGAAGCTTTACTGCAGTTTCGTACTGGCACTAGGACTCATTTGCGTAGGATAGGTGGGACGCTTTGAAGGGCGGATTTTGGTTCGCCTGGAGCGGTTGGTGAAATACCACCCTGATGTGTTTTAGTGTCTAACCCGCGTTCTTGAAGCAGGGCGGGGGACAGTGCGTGATGGGCAGTTTGACTGGGGTGGTCGCCTCCCAAATCGTACCGGAGGCGCGCGAAGGTTTGCTCAGGCTGGTCGGAAATCAGCCGGTGAGTGCAATGGCAAAAGCAAGCCTGACTGCAAGGAGGACACTCCGAGCAGAGACGAAAGTCGGTCATAGTGACCCGGTGGCTCCACATGGAAGGGCCATCGCACACGGATAAAAGCTACTCTAGGGATAACAGGCTGATGCTACCCAAGCGTCCATAGCGACGGTAGTGTTTGGCACCTCGATGTCGACTCATCGCATCCTGGGGCTGGAGCAGGTCCCAAGGGTATGGCTGTTCGCCATTTAAAGCGGTACGTGAGTTGGGTTAATAACGTCGTGAGACAGTTAGGTCCCTATCTACTGTGGGCGTTGGATATTTGAGTGAACTTGACCTTAGTACGAGAGGACCGGGTCGAACGAACCTCTGGTGTACCTGTTGTCGCGCCAGCGGCACCGCAGGGTAGCTATGTTCGGAACAGATAACCGCTGAAAGCATCTAAGCGGGAAGCTGGTCACAAGATAAGATATCCCCATGAGTTCAGTTCTAGACTAGGACATTGATAGGCTGT
>JAZSAG010000046.1:0-11539 GCA_045601765.1 Candidatus Enterousia sp.
ACCCGATACGTTGCATAAAGGCGTTTCCCATATAAAACACCGCCACAAACAATGGCAAGGCCAATATACCCCACCACAAAAACGCAGGCGCCCACAACGCCGCATTATTAAACGCACTGACCGCTGTTTGAACTATAATCATCTCGTTTAACATAAACTTGCCTTTTCATTCAGATGCTTTATTATATGAATATATGAATACAAAACAAGACATTTTTACACTGCTTGGCGGGCGCGTTAAAATGCACCGTGGCATATACAATCCAACCTCTGACGCAGTATGGTTGGCGGCATTCGCACCACAAAACGCGAAAACCGTCCTGGATGTCGGCATCGGCACGGGCGGCGTATCATTGTGCATATTAGCCAACAATCCAACCGCGCAGGTCACAGGAATTGATATTTCAACCGACATGTTATCGGCATGCGCAGCAAACACAGAATTAAACAAACAACACATAGAATTAATAAACACAGACATAACAACATGGCGCACAGACAGAACATTTGACCTGGTCATAACAAATCCGCCTTATTTTTACGGCACACCTGCGAAACACAACGCACACCACAATGCAGATTTGGGGCCATGGATTTCAAAAAGTATATCGCGCGTACGCCCAATGGGGACATTTTGTATAATCACAGACGCATCCACAACGGCGGCCGTCATATCAGAAATGACAAAAAAACTTGGCGACATAACAATTCTGCCGTTATTTGGCACAAAACAAACTGCGGAACGCGTCTTGATATCAGGGCGCCTGGGGACCCATGGCACATCAAAAATATATCATGGCATATCTATGAATTACGGGCCTGTTTTACGTGACGGCTTGACTATTTGTGACATATTGTCTAAACTGGACCAGAAATGATAAACTTTATAACCAGATATTTTACATCACTGTGGGCGTTTATTACATCGCCGTTTCGTGCAATTTGGCGCATGATTGCGCGCGTTTTTCCGCCCCGTCAATTCACGGTCATGGACACGCCGCGCGGCAACGTTTACACATATGACCAAAGCAGTTTTTGGCGTTTCACGCGTTTTTGCGGCAAGGTTGGTTTAGTTATATGGGCAACATGGTCAACATACGTATTTGTATACCACCGCCCATTATTACAAAAACGCACACAACAGTTAGAAGAGGCCCGCGACACACATACCCGCCACATGAGTGAACTGCAAACATACCTGGCAAAATATAATGATTTGGTGCGCGATCTGAACGTAATTGATGACAAGGTTTTAAACGACAAAGACCTGGGTGACAAAGACAAAGAAAAACTGATGAACAGCCGTATCAAGACATGGGGTGAACTGGACTTTTTGCGCACCCGCATATCTGAAATGTTAAAGAACGAAGAATTTGCGCCTGAATATTATAAATTATCTGAATTGTCTGCGGAATATGAATTAACCCGCACAGAAAACGAAGAACTTAAAAAGCGCAACACTCAACTGCTGGAATCTATGATACAGATGGCCGACGCCGACAATCAAATCGTTGAAACAGTTGGAACACTTATCAAAGAAAACACAGACGCACTGCACCAAAATATCAAAAAAATTAACAGCACATTGATATCACTGGGTCTGACCGAAAAGAACCTGATACGCGACGTGAACAAATACACCAATCCAATGGTTGGCTCTGTATTCACACCAATTGAATTAGATGAAACAGTAAACGAAAAGTACAAGAAATTAGCCGACGGTCTGGAACGCTGGAACGGGCTGAAAAGATTAAATGAAGTGTTACCACTTGGCAAACCTGTAAATTCGCGGGTAACATCTAATTATGGCACGCGCAACGACCCATTCACAGGCAAACCTAAAAAGCATCGCGGCATTGATTTTGCTGGCAAAATTGGCACAGAATTATTAGCCGTGGCACCTGGTCGTGTTGTATCTGCGGGGGAACGTGTTGGATACGGCACAACCGTTGAAATTGATCATGGTCTGGGCTTTACAACACTGTACGCGCATTTATCACAAATTCTGGTATCACGTGGCGACTGGGTTCGACCTGGGACGGTTATCGGATTGGCGGGATCATCTGGCCGTTCAACGGGTCCCCACTTGCACTATGAAATCAGGTACAAGGGCGCACCATTTGACCCAACAAAATTTATACAAGAGGAATAAAAAATGCTGGCATTTACAAATTCTACGGAAAAACAGTCACCAACAATTATTGGTGCGGGCTGCAGATTAACAGGCGACATCGTCAC
This sequence comes from Candidatus Enterousia sp., assembly GCA_045601765.1. GTDB lineage: Bacteria > Pseudomonadota > Alphaproteobacteria > Rs-D84 > Rs-D84 > Enterousia. The sequence goes on from JAZSAG010000046.1 coordinate 2,239, forward strand.
AGACCACACGGTTCAAATACACGGCGAAGTGATTGGCAATATCACTGCCAGCACTGTTGTCATTGGCCGTGGCGGTTTGGTCACTGGCGAAATAAAAACGCCGGTATTATTTCTGCACGGCACATTGGACGGCTCGGCCGAGGTAAATACCGCCAACATGTTCAGTGCGGCCAAAATGACCGGCACATTGTCATATCACACATTGAATATTACGGGTAATACGGGTCTGGAATGCAAATTAACCAAAAGAAAGGAAAAGAACAAATGAATAAAACAGTGACAAAAGTTTATATTGCATCTGATCATCGTGGCGTTGGCCTGAAATTATATTTAATTGAAATGTTATCTGCATCTGGCTATACCGTTGTAAATCTGGGTGTTGACGATCCGAACACACCTGTTGACTATCCTGATATTGCGGCCACATTGGCTGATTCCATGTCAGGCGACGCAAATTCACGTGGCATTATCATTTGCGGCACAGGCGCCGGCGTAATGATTGCCGCGAACAGATACCGTCACATTCGTGCATCACGTTGCAACACACCAAACCAGGCACGCGACGACAGATTTCATGACGACACAAATGTTTTAGCCTTGGCGGCCGACGATATTGACATAGAGGTTGCCTTTTTATGCGCCCAGGCATTTTTGGAAAGCCCGTTTGATGATTGCGAACGCCGCGTCAGACGTGTTCAAAAAATATCATAATATACAAAAATGCCCCGGCGGGCATTTTTTTAATATTGATTTTTTGATTACATAGTGTAACATATAAATATCACGGGTGTGTTACCTGTGACGGAATCTAAACATTCCTTTTATACCCGTCTATACCTAGACGTAAAACTCCAACGTTGGTTGGAGTATGCCGAATATATTGAATAAGGCATGCAATTGGTATAAATTGTGTTTAGACTCCAACCCTTCTTTATTTTAAAAGTCGGGTTTTCTTTTTATAAAAACCCAAGGAGTTTAATTATGAAAACAGTAAAAACAAGTACCAACCAATTTCACAACATAGAATCTATCATATCTTTGCTAAGAGAATTTACGGAATTAAACCCAGATGTAACATCAGACATAGCCACATTGGTTGGCTTGCATACTATTGCCACGGAATTATCCCGCCGATACATGATGCGCAAAAAAAGTATATACGTTGAAATTAAGGAAAAAGACCTTGACGAAGTAATGAGAACCAAGGTATTAACAATAAAATAAAATCCCCCCGATCAGGGGGGGGAAAGTTATCTTGTTTTTAAATCAACAACCTCACTTAACCCTTTGATTATCGCTTTGTTATTCGCGTATATTTGCACAATTTTTTTAGTTTCTTCTGGATGTGTTCTTAAATAGCCATCTAAAATTGCAACCGCCATATCTGCGAATACTTTACTATCTTTGATTTTAAGTTTTCCACTGGATAACATATCAAAATAAACACGTTCTTCTGCAGACATACGGGCAATAATTTCATCAGATGCAGAAACCAGTTTTGCAATTTGCTTGTCGTTTAACTTATATTGGTTCCCATGCATTTTTCTAAATTCCATCATCATATCAATTGTGTCAAAATCATTTTTTGATGCCTTAAACAAATATGCAGTACCGGATAATACACATAACGAAAATAACAAATTGGCCAACCATGTACCATGCGCACGAAATCCAGGTTTTGGATTAACGTTTAATTGACCTGTTTTATATGTATTATCATCAACTCTATACTTGTCCACAGGGATATACGCATCATGTATCGCCTTTTTATACGGTGTATACATTCTATTTTTTGCACCCCATAACATTGTTTTTGGCATTGACTGTGTAAACAGCCAAGTAAAATTTCCAACAACAAACAATGATATTGCGGCCATTGCATTTATGCGGATAAAACGGGCAACATCATAATCTTTACGCACATCACCTGTATATTTACGATATTTTGCATCACGCTTTTTAGAATTATTGTTATTCATCACACACTCCTGTAAAAACTATTTCAATTTTTTTACCCATTCGTTATCTGGGAAATTCAGTTTTAACATTTCCGCATAACCATGCGCCTGTTGTGGCAACCCAATCGCCGTATAGCATTCTGTTAAACGGTACATTGCCTCGGGCGTCATGACTGTTTCCTGGGCATCTTGGACAACGGATTGTAATCTATTTATCGCACTTGTCCAGTTCTTTTTACGCATGTCATTACGCGCAGAATACATAACCTTGCCAGCGATATAATTCTTTAAAATTATGATTTTATTTTCAGCATTTTTTGCATATTCACTGCGTGGGAAACGCTTTACCAGGCTTTCAAATTGCTGCAACGCAAATGCAGACATTCCCGGTTCGCGTCTGACGTCACTGACCTGGCGGTAATAGCACATACCCCGCAAATACATTACATACGCCGCATCTTTATGCCCGGGGTGGAAACGCATAAATCTGTCTGTCACCAACAATGCGCCGGCAAAATCCCCATCCATATAGTACGAATACGCCGCCATAACCAGCGCATCTGGGGCCCACGGACTGGCCGGATATTGTGTTTCTGCCTTTAAGAATTCAGCGGCCGCGGCCTCATAATTTTCATCATTAAATTCCGCGTACGCATTTTCATATATCTGGGGCAGGGGCATTTCCACCACTAATTCTTTATCGGACGCACACCCACCAAAGATTGCCAAACAACCAAACATTAAAAAAAGTTTTTTCATAATCAATATTCCTGTCTTGTAATTCTTTACATAACGCAGTATAATCTAAACTATGAAACTAGGCAAACATATTTTCGGGGTAGGTGCGATGACCGGCATCAGTCGCATCTTTGGTTTTATTCGTGACATGCTGATTGCGCGTGTTTTGGGGGCGGGGCGCATGTCTGACATATTTCTGGCGGCATTTAAACTGCCGAATTTATTTCGCGACCTGTTGGGCGAAGGCGCACTGTCTGCGATATTTATCCCAATGTACACAGATTCTAAAAAAGATGAAAATTTCGCCCGCAATGTATTTTCATGGTTGATGGTTATTTTGCTGGGCATAACAATATTATTTGAAATCTTTATGCCATTGATTGTATGGGTGCTGGCACCTGGGTTTGATGCGACACCTGGCAAGATGGAAATGACGACGATTATTTCCCGTATAATGTTTGTTTACGTAATTTTTATATGTGGCGCGGCGTTTTTATCTGCGATATTAAACGCATTTTCCAGATTTATCTTGGCGGCCTTTATGCCTGTCTTATTAAACATAATGCTGATTTGCGCATTACTGTTTGCCATGATGTTTGGCAGCACACATATTTTATACCTGATGGCGGGCACCGTTGTATTATCCGGAATAATCCAGTTTGGTGTTCTGTGGTCACGCATTCGTCGCCGTCATTTCGGGTTACGCCTGATTGTGCCGCGTTGGACCCCAAAAATTAAAAGTATGTTTAAACGCCTGGGGGTCAGTATTATTGGCAACGGCTTTTACCAGATAACTATTATTATCGGCACCATGGTGGCCAGTTTTCAAAGTGGGGCGGTATCATGGCTGTATTATTCAGACCGAATTGTTCAATTGCCATTTGCGATGATTGGTCTGGCGGTTGGCACAGTGTTGATGTCATCTATATCCAACGCAATATCTAACAACAATATGCGCAGTGTTTATATTCAGCAAAATTCATCTATGCGTCGTTCTATGATGTTGATATTACCGTGCGTGGTTGGTCTGATTGTTCTGGCCGAACCAATTATAAAGTTCTTGTTTGAATATGGTGCATGGACATCTGCGTCAACAACCGCGGTTGCGCACGCCATAATGATTCAGGCATTGGTTTTACCTGCAATGCTGGTCAGTCAAATATACAACAAAACCCTGTACGCAACCCAAGATGTCAAAACACCTGTTAAAACCAGCATGATATCCCTTACCGTTGCGGCAGTTTTATATATTGCACTGTTCCCATTTGTTGGGTATCTGGCAATTCCAATTGGCGTTGTATTCAGTGGCTATTTAAAGAACATTTTATTGGCACGCGCATGCCGACGTCGCAAATTAATCCAACACGACAAACGCACCACTGCCGCCATTATCATATTTGGAACGTGGTCTGTAATACTTGGGATTGTGTTGTCCATGGTTAATATATCAAACATATTTGTACTGGGCGCATCAATCGCCGTATATGGCATAATATATTTGCCGGTATCATACATAATAGACCGCCGAATAATTTCCAGAAAATAAATTTGAAAAGTGACCTTTTTTATGATAAAATATAATTATAAATAAATGGAAGGAGTCCAAATTATGAACAAAATCGTATCTTTGGCTGTACTGATGGCCACCTTGGCCGGCTGTACGGATTTAAGCACAATTGGCACTGGCGGCACGGCCGGTTATGGTACACCAACATTGACCGAAGAACCATTGGCGGCAACAACTGTGGCAACCGCGCCCCAAACATTAAATGACACATATTTACTGGCGGCGGCACCAAAATATTACATTGGCACCGCGTACAAGGTTGATGACGTTCAATATATTCCTGTGGAAGATTTGACATATAACCAAACCGGCATTGCTGGCATTATTCCAACTGAATTAAACGGCACCAAGACCAGCAACGGCGAAGTATTTGATATCAATCAAATGGTCGCGACCAGCAAAACATTACCATTACCAACAATTGCCCGCGTGACCAACCTGGACAATGGTCAATCTGTTGTTGTTCGTGTAAATAATCGCGGTCCATTTGTGAACACCCGTTTAATGGATTTATCACCTGCTGCGGCCCAACAAATTGGTTTAAACGGCCAGGGTAAAATCCAGATTCAGGTATTGGCCGACCAAACAACCGCGGTCAAAAATGCAACATTGGGCACAACCGCACCGGTCCAACCGGTTGCCCAACCTGTGGTTACAACCACCACAACAACTGTCACAGAAACTGCACCTGTGGCCACTGCACCGGTTGCCGGCACATACAGTTTACAATTGGCCGCATTCTATGCCCAAGACAGTGCTGACGCATTGGCGAATCGCATGAAACAATATGGCGACGCCGTCGTTGTTAACGAAGATGACATGTTCAAGGTTCGTATTATAAACCTGGACGCATCCCAGGCACGCAGTGTAATTGACACCCTGCGTTCAACCGAAGGCATGGCCCCAGGCCTGTTAAAAGACGGCCGTTGGGTAAACCCAGACAGCATTTAAAAAAAAGCCCCGTTTCGGGGCTTTTTTTTATTGATATTACGACTTAACAAATTCAGATAATTGACGGTCTGCAATCATTTGTTTATATTTTTCCAGTCCCCGATATCTCTCTTCTATAGCACCATACCGTTGTTCAAATATATCCTTGGAATCCTGAACAGATTTCATCAATGCTTCCTTGTATATTTGGGTTGCTTTTGCACTATAACGTGCATTTACTTCAAAATTATACCTGACACTCGAATTTTCAGCAAACAACACATTTGCAACATTCATTCGCGCCACATCATTTACCTGTTGCCAAGCGGCCTTGATATAATCAAATAAAAACTGCGAATCATATTTGCATACGCCAACCCCGAACGTAAAACCTAACTTTATTTTGTCTAAATGTTTTGAACCGCGTGCACAATAATCTGCATCAAATGGCAACCCCAGTTTTTCCAATTCTTCTGTACGACTGTATATTTTTTCAACCGCAGCCCCCATTTTCGGATTTTGTTCAAAGATATTTTGCAATATACGCTGTCTGGTGGCACGTGGATTATCAATAATCATCATAAATTGTTGATATGCATCTTCATCTGCACCAACAATATATTTAACCGCTTTATCGGTTCCTGCACGATATAATGCATAGTGTGCCGGATCAAAGCATTGCACAAAACGCAATATTCGCGACATTTGTAACATCGCTTTGACACAGGGATCTTGGCGCCATTTATATTGTACAACCGCATTAAACAACGGGTACTTTCCGTCATACATACGCACAACTTCTTTGGGGCCACGCGCCATCAGTCTTTTTGCAAAGAATCCGTCCCATATCCCCAAATCCATCTTATATTCATATCGCATTCACAGAATCCTGTTGCCTTATTATTTTTTCACGACTAAATTCACCAACTTTTTTGGCACAACGATTGTTTTAATTATTTCCGCACCATCCAGCTTTGCCGCGGCAGCCGCCTTGGCCATGGTTATAACTGATTCATCGTCTGCATCTGCCGGTGCGACAAATTCTGCGGTACGTTTACCATTGATTGAAACAACCATTGTTATTTCGCTGTCCACTAATTTAGTGGCATCAAACGTTGGCCATGGTTCAAAGACCATAATATCCGTATGTCCCAACCGTTCCCACATTTCTTCGGTTAAATGTGGTGCAAACGGATTCAACATCTGTAACAGCGTTTCATACGCAGGGCGGGGCATATTTCCCGCAAACGCGTTAATATATTCCATCATTGCAGAAATTGCGGTATTAAATTTCATATTTTCCAATCGGTCTGTGACATCTGCAATCAGTTTGTGCTGTAATTTTTCCTGGGCGGCAGTCATTGGCGCATCTGTCAAATTATCAGACAGATTTTCCACACGCTTCAAGAATCTTTCAATTCCGCGCAATGTATCTTCGGACCAATTCGCGCTTTGTTCCCACGGCCCCAGATACAGTATCGCCATACGGCACGCATCTGCGCCACTGCGTCCGACCACATCCGAACTGGGGACGGTATTACCGCGTGATTTAGACATTTTTGTTCCATCTGCGGCCATAATCAAACCATTACTGGTTCGTTTTTTATATGGTTCCACGCCCGACACAAACCCCAGGTCATGTAAAACCTTGTACCAGAATCTGGAATACAGAACATGTCGCGTTGTATGTTCCATACCACCGTTATAATGATCAACCGGCATCCATTTATCTAATTGTTCGCGACCGCAAAACGCATTAGCATTATGTGCATCTAAATATCGCAAGAAATACCACGACGATCCCGCCCATTGTGGCATAGTATCTGTTTCACGCACCGCCGGCGCACCGCAACATGGGCATGTTGTATTTACCCAATCTGTGGCGCGGGCCAATGGACCTTCGCCGTCATCTGTTGGGCGATAATCAGACATATACGGTTGCATCAACGGTAATTCAGATTCCGGCACAGGTACCCAACCGCACTTTTCACAATGCACCAATGGGATTGGTTCACCCCAATACATCTGGCGTGAAAAGCCCCAGTCTTTTAATTTATATTTTGTTGTTGCGCGTGCGAATCCGTGTTCTGTACCATATTTAATTGCGGCGGCAATTGCGTCTGCCTTGTTCATACCGTCCAAGAAAGACGAATTTATATGCAAACCATCACCTTCCCATACTTTATCAGGTTCGCCCCCATCCAAGACCGGAATAATATCCAACCCGAATTTCTTGGCAAAGTCCCAATCGCGCCCATCATGTGCCGGCACCGCCATAATCGCACCAAAACCATAGTCCGCCAATACATAGTCCGATATAAACACCGGAATTTCGCGCCCATTAAATGGATTGATTGCCATGACACCATCTAATTGTACGCCTGTTTTTTCACGTGTGACATCTGTTCGTTCAATCTCGGATTTTGCACGTGCGGCATCAATGTACGCCCGCACTTCATCTGCATTTTTTATCAGACCAGAATCCATCCACTTTTTAACCAACGCATGTTCCGGTGCAACGACACAGAACGTCACACCAAATATAGTATCAATACGTGTTGTATACACGGTCAACACATCATCTGCGACATTAAAATTAACATCTGCACCGTGGCTGCGACCAATCCAGTTTATTTGTTCTGTTTTAACACGTTCTGGGTAATCAACCAATTCCAAATCATCAATCAATCTGTCTGCATATTTTGTAATTGCCAGATTCCATTGCAACTTCATCTTTTTTTCAACAGGCCCGCCGCAACGTTCACATTTACCATCTTCCAGTTCTTCATTTGTCAGATTTGTTTTACAATTCGGGCACCAATTCATTGGCAATTCAGACTTATACGCCAATCCGGCCTTAAAGAATTGAATAAACATCCACTGCGTCCACTTGATAAATTCCGGATCAGACGTTGACAGTTTTGATTCTGGATTAAAAGACAACCCCATAATAGAAATATCACGTTCAAAAACATTTATCAGTTCTGCCACAGATTCACTGGGGTGCTTGCCAATTTTTGCGGCATAGTTTTCAGACGAAATTCCCATAGAATCATATCCGATTGGATACAGCACATCATATCCACGCATTCTGCGGAAACGCGCCAAGACATCCATACCTGTATATGGCAACATATGACCGACATGCAACCCCGAACCAGACGGAAAAGGGAATTCAATCAAATTATAATATTTTGGTTTTGAACCGTCATTTTTTGGCACAAAGGCGCGCACATCGGCCCATTTTTTTTGCCATTTTGCCTCACGTTCATGGATTTTTTTGATATCGTCTGCCATATTCATATCCTGTGGTTAGTAAATTCGGGACTGATTTTAATGCCAAAAACCCAAAAAGACAAGAAAAAACCTTGCAAAAAAGCCACAAAGCATTTATACTTAAAAAAAAGCGACAAATGAATCATCGTCAGCAAAAAATCCAAGACTATAAATCAGAAAAACGAAGCCTGTTAATTGCGTCCCGTGAAAATCACGTCGCATCGGTATTGGCTAATTGTTCCGCGGCGACGGCTGGGGCATTTATATTAATTGGCGCGGCCGGCGACGATACGAACATGGCCACCATTGCCAGTGTATTGTGCATACTTTATATTTTGATTGGTACCTATGCCAAAAAAGATTCCATAAAACATAAAAAATTATCAGACAAAATTCAAAAACGAATAAATCACCTGCAACACCAAAAATAAAAGGACCACCATGATATACTCTGTCCCCCGTCGCGAAACCGTCACTGATTACCAGAAATTTGAACAAGAATCTATAATCAGCGCCCAGGTCAGCCGGTGCATTGGCATGTTTGGCAATGTTGGCGCATTACCTATGTCATTAATGGCATTGATGCACGCCATGGAACACCAAAGCATCGATGCGATGGGCATGGCATTATTGGCCGTCACATCATTAATAATTGGGCGCACAGGTTATAAATTATACCACGACCACACCGGCAACATATCTGACGCCCGTCGTCGCATCCAAGAACTAAGCCGCCAAAAAACGAAATAAAAATGCCCCACTGGGGTATTTTTAATTAGTATCAGTAGCGCTGACGCAAGTGGTTAGTGGTTAGTGTAAGTGGTTAGTGGTT
>JAZSAG010000047.1:0-21076 GCA_045601765.1 Candidatus Enterousia sp.
TCACATGATATCCCGTGTCGCAGGCCGTGGCGTAACATGCATCCGCGCCGTCGCCAAAATAATCGTTACCGCCGACCGCCGTTGCGTGGGCAATATTTGCCGTGGCAACCGTACATGCCGTATAACACTGCGTCTGCGCGCCGGCGCCCGCCGCACTGTTCGGATATTCGGTTGGACATTGCTCAATACTGGTTGCCGCGTTATCAACCGTAAAATTCGTACCACCAACGCAATATGAACCCGCCGGGCACTGGGTTTTATCAACAGATGTTTCTGTTACACTCAGGTATTCCCCCGGCGCCAATGTATATTCATTTATACTCCACACCGCAATGGTGTTTGCGGTTGCGCCATCCGCCGACACGCCCAATACGTCAACCGTACACGTGCCCGCACCGCCCGTTATCATTTCATCCGCCGCGTATGCGCCAAATGACACCATTGTCATCACCAGTGCACTGGATAATATTCTGGATTTTTTCATGTCTGCTCTCCTTCCTTTTGTTCGTGGTGGTTTTGCAAAAACAAAACCACTGAATTTATGCAGTGGTCAGGAGGTTAGAGACAATCAAACGAATTGTGTGCTTATTCGACATATTCACAGCCCTCCTGACCGCCCAGATCAGGAGATTTCATCGAAAACCAATATACACAACACAATCAATGTCATGCATTGTTTTCAGATGCGTTTGAACGGGCCTCTACACCCCATCACCAATAACCACTGATGACATGACAATTATATCAAATAAGACAATTTCCCGCAAGGGGAAAATGTTTCACCGCAAGGTACGTTTTGTGCCCCTAACGCAACATCACAAAGGATATATGGACACGGGATAAAGATTAGTACTTTACTTCATTTAATATTTTCCAAAATTCAGGTACATTTTTGGGTGCCATTCCGTTCAGCAGTTGCACAGATGCAATTGACCCAAATGGCGCATAAAAACTTTCATCAAAATCATAGTATTTTCTTATGCAGTTGTTTATCGCAATATCTAAATCCGTCATCGACATATGAATCATCATATCCCAAACCTGTTCTAATATTTCATCATATTTATAGTCGCTAAATCTGTAATTATCCCAGAAATAATACAATACTTGTTCTGCCTGTTGTTCTGTTAAATCCTTGATATGTTCCGGGAAATTAAAACGTGGATGTGCCACCCGATACATATCCAGTTTTTCCTGATTTACGGCATATGCGTTTATCAGTGAAGGATTTGTTTTTTTGTTTGATATTTCATAATCTATGATGCGCCCCACAAAATCTGTCTTTCTATCAGCAACGGCAACAACAGGTATCAAGCACAGCAAAATAATCGTTAACTTTTTCATGTAACCATTATGACAAATCGGATAGAAAAAAATCAATATCTATTTGTACGATTTGTCCAGCCATGACCATATTTATCCCAGTCAGGCAGTCTCTGCAAATATTCTAATCTATTTTCTTTCAAGTTGTTCATAAATTTATCAACTTTGTCTGCCGGAATGTTATTCAGTGCCTCAATTGTATTATCGCCAATTTTGCCATCAATTTTCAAACTTTCGCCTATGGACTCATTTAGTGTTTCTTGAAGCATTTTCCCCACATTACCAAAATTACTCATAATCCCCATGTCAAAAACAGCGCTTGCAATTCTTTCATTTTCAATTTCTCCGATACGTCGTTCATCATAATAGTCTTCACCATATATTTGTTGCACTTGTTCAGGGCTTAAATCTTTTACCGTTTCTGGGAAATTAAAATTTGGATGGTCTGTATTGTATTTATCTAATGCTGGCTGTGTTATACCGATGTTTGTTGGTTGGTCTATTTTTCTGGGGTCATCGATATAGCCACCTTCGTTTTTCATTCCCTGGCGGACAATTCTGGCCCGCCTTTCATCATCAGTACGATTGTCATTATCATCTAATTTTATCTCTTCTATCCAACAACGGCAATTAGGGTGGTGGGGATTTTCTGGTATATCTTCCATATTTTCATAAATTGTATCAGCAAAACCCAAACAATCATCACACGTCCGCTCGTCTACTTCTGTATGCCACCGCCATGTGGTTCTGATTGTGATATTGCGACCCGTTGCGTCTGTACGACTGTTGCCATATTTGTTTTCAAAATAATCTTGTACCTGTTTGGCGACAGCAGCATGGTTGGGGTTATTAGTGTTTAAATACGCATCGCTATGCATCAGGTTTAGTATATTGTTTGATAATTTGTTCATGTTTAATCCTTTTGGTAAAAAAACACCCGCGCGTGGCGGGCAATAAAAAAAGACGACCAAATGTCGCCCGCTGAATAGGTGTATTGTATCATAAAATGCGAATTTTTTCAATAAAAAAACGCCCCGTTGGGCGCTTATTTTAATGGGGCGGATGACCGGACTTGAACCGGCGACATTTGGTACCACAAACCAACGCTCTAACCAACTGAGCTACATCCGCCATACTGTGTGGATCTGATCAGAACCGAACCGACAAGTGCGTGTTGCATGTCATCAAGTGCCCAACCCGTCCACATATATTATCTTGGTGGAGCTGATCGGACTTGAACCGACGACCCCTTGCATGCCATGCAAGTGCTCTACCAGCTGAGCTACAACCCCATGCGGAACAGTATTCTATATCTAATAAACAAAAAAGTCAAATCAAATTAAATTAACGTGCGTATTTTTTATTACTTTATGCATTCTTTTATATTTCTGCTTGCCAAACATGAAATCAATTTGCTAACCTGCATCAGCATAAGGAGATATTATATGGATTATCAAATTTTAAAAAGTGAAGTTGAACAAAAAACAGCCCAATCTATCGAGGTTTTAAAGTCCGAATATGCTGGTCTGCGTACGGGGCGTGCGTCTGTACATTTACTGGATGCGGTGCGTGTGCCTGTATATGGTTCTGAAATGCCTGTAAATCAGGTTGCGACTGTTTCAACACCTGATAATCAAACATTAACAGTGACTGTTTGGGACATTACAAATGCGCCTGCGGTTGAAAAGGCAATTCGTGATTCTGGACTGGGGCTGAACCCAATGACGGCGGGCGGTGTCATCAGATTGAATATGCCACCACTGACCGAAGAAAGACGCCGTGAATTGACCAAGGTTGCCGGCAAATATGCCGAAGAAGCAAAAATTTCTATGCGTAATATCCGTCAAGATGCGATGGGTAAAATTAAACGCGCCGTCACAGACAAAGAAATTTCCGAAGACGAACAACGTAAATACGAAGACGATTTGCAAAAAGTCTTTGAAAAACGCGGTGCCGAGGTTGACGCCCTGGCCAAGGAAAAAGAAGCGGATATTATGTCTGTTTAACCAAACAACGGTGATATAAATATGTTTAAATTCTGTAAAATTAAGAAACATGACTGCCCGGCAAAAAATGCGCCCGTGCCCCAGCATATCGCATTTATTTGTGATGGAAATCGTCGTTGGGCTGAACAGCGTGGTCTGCCACCATTGATGGGGCACCAGGCCGGGATTGCGAATTTTGAAAACCTGGTTGATTGGTATATTGCACGCGGTGTAACAACAATTACATTTTTTGTCTTTTCAACAGAAAATTGGGATCGTTCAACCGAAGAAGTAAATTTCTTGATGGATTTATTCTATACGGAAATGAAAAAGAATTTGAAAAATGCGTTGGAAAAAAATCTGCGCTATCGCGTTATCGGTTCTCGCGACAGATTGCCCAAGAAGTTGGCAGAAATGTGCGATAAACTGGAACAGGATTCCGCAGAAAATACCGCAGGTACTGTTGTGTTCGCGTTGAATTATGGTGGCAAAAATGAAATTATCAATGCGGTCAACGCGGCGGTTGACGCCGGCGAACATGTGACGGTGGACACATTTGAAACGTATCTGGATACGGGCGATTTACTGCCGATTGATTTAATGGTTCGTACCAGTAACGAACAACGCATATCTAATTTCTTGCTGTGGAAATTGGCATATGCAGAATTGTTGTTTATCCCGCAACATTGGCCAGAATTGGTAAAAAGTGAAAAGTTGTGGGAATATACACTGACAGAATTCGCAAAACGTAATCGTCGTTTTGGGGGTGGAAAGAAAGTAAATTACTTAGGGAGAAAAAAATGACAAAGAAAAAAGAAACAGGAATGTCTAATACCGCAAAGCGTATAATTGCCGGCACTGTCATGGCATTGATTGCGATTGTTGCGGGGATTGCGGAACTGAATGGGTTGCCTGCGATACAATGTCTGGGCGTGTTAATTGTGTTCGGCATGATTGTTGAATATGTTATATGCCTGCGTCGTGCCAAGGCACAAACATTGCGTTCAAATTGGATTGCATTTTTTGCATTTCTGGTTTGGTTATGCATTATGTTGGTTGCGATAAATTCTATTGGCACACGTCCATGGATTATATTGTTGATGATATTGATAATCTGCAGTGCAGATATCGGCGCGTGGTTCTTTGGTCGTCTGATTGGTGGCGATAAAATGTGGGAAAGATTATCTGCAAATAAAACATGGGCCGGTCAAATTGCGGGTATTATCTGTGGAACATTGGCCAGTATAATGTACGGTTTGCTGGGTGCAGACATGTTTATGCCACAGCTGTTGTGGATTGGTGTCAGTATTTCGTTAATGTCACAATATGGCGACCTGACCGCCAGTTGGATTAAACGTAAACTGGGTATCAAAGACTTTGGCAATATTTTGCCGGGACATGGCGGGCTGTTGGACAGATTTGATGGTTGGATTTACGCGTTGCCGATTGTATGGCTGGTAATGTTGTAATTGGTAATGTATGAAAAGGAAAGGGTAATAATATGCAAGTTGTATTGACCATTGTTGCACTGTTAATTGTTCTGGGTGTTGTTGTATTTGTCCATGAATTGGGGCACTTTCTGGCGGCACGTTGGGCCGGTGTTCGGGTTGATACATTTTCCATTGGTTTTGGGCCTGCGATTGTAAAATGGCATGACCGGCGTGGGACATTATGGAAAATTGCATGTTTACCATTGGGCGGGTTTGTATCTATTTACGGCCAAGAAGATATGTTCAACCGTAAAAAGTATGCAGAATTGTCCAAAGAAAAAAAGAAAGGTCATTATTTATCGGCACCTGCGTGGAAACAGTTTATTATAATTGGCGCAGGTGTCGCGATGAACTTTTTATTGGCTTGGTTGGTTTATACGTCATTGTTTATGTTCCAACCACGCCTGGTTGCGAATTCTCAACTACCTGTGATTGGCCAGGTGATTCAGGAAAGTGTCGCATTTAATTCTGGGGTTCGTGCGGGTGACACAATTGTCCGCATTGACGATGAAAAAATATCAAATTGGGGCGAAGTTGTCTTGGCCAAGGAAATGGCGTCTGGTCGTAATGCAGAACTGACCATAATGCGCAAAGATAGACTGGTAAAAATCACATTGGCACCTGCCGAGACATGGGGGATGATTGCCGACGGCAGCAAGCAGGCCGACCCACAACGTCAGAATTTATTCCGTGCAATGTATTCAGGGGCCCGTAAAACATACTATGAATCCAAGACATTGGTTATTGTGTTAAAACAAATTATTACAGGCGAACGTTCTTCTAAACAGTTGGGGTCTTTTATCACAATTGCCCAGTATTCAGGCCAGGCAATGGCGGCGGGCTTTTTCACACTGCTTAGTTTGATTGCGTTGCTGTCTGTAAATCTTGGGGTGTTGAATTTATTGCCGTTACCGGTGCTGGACGGTGGATATTTGCTGATATTGATAATAGAGGCAATTACCAGACGTAAATTACAGGGTCGTGGTATGGAAATTGTAATTATGCTGGGTTGGTTATTGATATTGGCCTTGTTTATCTTAACAATGTGGAATGATTTGGTGCGCGTATTTGGGTAAGTGAATTGTTATGAAAAAAGTTCTATTTCTTGTATTACCGTGCATATTTGCCGTTGCCCCTGTGACGGCGGCTAATGTATCGCGTATAAATGTAATTGGTAATCAGCGTATGGATTCAGAATCTGTGCGCATATTGTCTGGGGTCCAGGTTGGTGATAACGTTGGTCTGACCAAGACAAATCAAATTGCCAAGAAATTACGTGAAAGTGGATATTTTTCCAAAATAGACGTCCATATGAATGATGGTGTTCTGAATATAAATGTGATTGAGGCACCGCTGGTAAACGTGGTAACGGTCGAAGGTAACGATGAAATATCTACAGATGATTTAAAAAAAGAAATCAAGACCAAAGAACGCACATCATATGATGAATCTGTTATTGGGGCCGATGTGCAAAGAATGTTGACCCTGTATCAGCGCAAGGGCTTTTTTGGCACCAGAATAGAACCACAAAAAATAGAACTGGATGGGAATCGTGTAAATATCGTCTATGAAATTACCGAAGGTCACCCAACATGGATAACAGATATTGACTTTGACGGCAACGAACATTTCAGCAATCGTACACTGCGTGGTGAAATTTTATCACGCGAACATGCCTGGTGGCGTTTTATGACGCAATTTGACACCTTTGACGAAGACAGAATTCAATATGACGCCCAAATGTTACGCCAGTTTTATTTGCGTAACGGTTATGTTGATTTTGTTGTCAAGGATATCAAGGGCACATTCACCCCAGATCGCCAGTATTATTCTGTTACATTTACAATGGACGAAGGCGCAAAATACAAAATCGGTAATTTAAGTGTCATAAACCCATTTGATGACGTTCCAACAGATGAATTGATGGACGTTATCGTTATGAATACAGGCGATGTTTATAATATTGATGATGTTGATGAAACGCTGTCCGCGTTGCGTGGCAAGGTTGCAGATTATGGATATGCGTTTATAAGTGTTGAACCCATCCCAAACAAGAACGAAGATGCCAAAACAATTGATTTAGAATTCAAAATTCAAAAGACAAATCGTATCTATTTAAATACTATCAATATATTGGGTAATGTTCGCACATTTGATACGGTGATAGAACATTTGTTGCCGATGCGTTCTGGCGACCCTTTTTCATTGCAGACAATTGAAGAAGGCCGTCAAAAATTGATGCGTACACGCTATTTCAAAGATGTGCAAATGGTTCCAACACGTGTTGCAGAATCTAATATGATGAACCTGGATGTCAAAGTCGAAGAACAACCGACCGGTGAATTATCTGGTGGTTTTGGTTGGTCGAATATCAACGGGTTTATGGTTGACGCCGGTATAACAGAAAATAATTTCATGGGACGCGGCCAGGTTGTACAGTTACGGGGATCTATTGCCGAATATCAAAAGCAGGTTTTATTCAGTTTCACAGAACCATATTTGTTCGGGCGCAGTTTATCGGCCGGTTTTGATGTGTCATATACAATGTATGATTATTCTTCTTTGGGCAGTTTTGGTTATGATCGTGATTCTTTGACATTGGCGGGTCGTATGGGTTGGCGTCTGACTGATAATTGGACCCAGAATGTCAGATTGTCCGCATCATTCGATCAGAACTATGATATCCAGGCCACAGGTGGCTGGCAAGAGGCCAACCTGTACACATTGGGGACCAGTTTCAGATATTATAACCTGGATACAAATTTTGAGCAAAATACACATACAGGTGTTGTCGCAAACCTGGGGATATCATATACGGGCTTTGGCGGGACAGAATCTTATATGCGTTACAGTGGTGACATAATCGGTATGGTTAAATTCTTGGACGACCGTTGGCAGTTGCGTTCGTCGCTGGATTTTGGGTATATTCAACCGTTGGATGGTGACTATGTATCACGTGTTTATCGTTATTTCTTGGGTGGTGAATCATTACGTGGATTTGACGTCGCAGGTGTTGGGTCACGAAATTGGGCATATGCAACGTATGCGCTGGGTGGAATGTGGAAAATCAACGGTTCAACCCAGTTAAATTTCCCGATATTTATCCCTGATCAATATCAGGTCAAAGGCTTTGTGTTTATGGATTATGGCGTATTGGGCAAACCACCCGCAGACGAAGATTATTACCCACAAAATATGCGTGAACCAAAATATAGAAATCATATTGATGACGTCGTCAGAACATCTGCGGGTGTTGGTATCTATTGGAATACGCCGATGGGGCCGATGAACTTTTCATGGGGGTGGCCATTACGTATGACCAGTTATGACCGTGAACAAAGATTTTTACTGTCGTTTGAAACACAGTTTTAGTCTTGACGCACGGCATGAATATTTCTTATAATTACAGAAACAAGGAAGGAGAACACGCGTGAAAAAAATTATATTAGGATTTTTTGTTGCATTATGTCTGGCCGGCTGTGGCCAGGTTTATGACCGTGAACCGGTTGGCGTTGGATATGATAATAATGAATTGAAACTTAGTCCATGCGCATGCATTATGGTCTATCAGGCCTAGGCTCTATGTTTCGTAAAGGGGGGATAAGTGCAATATCCAGACGGATTTGATACACCGGTATTCCCTGCGGGAAAAACCATTGCTGTTTCCCGTGCAATGTCTATTGGGACAATGGTTGTCTTTTTTCTGATTATTTGTTTGTGTGGCGTGCTGATGTGGGCCAAGAAATCGGTCCATGTACATCCATTTTTGGTGGCTGTTAATAACGTCACAGGTCAATGGGAAATTATCGGTCACCAACATGATACGCATATCCACATGACTGCGGACAGGGCACTGCAAGAATCATTGTTGGGTCAATTTGTTCGTACATGGTTTTCTGTTACGGAAAATTCTGAATTTAATTCTGATGCCTGGGCCGAATGTAATCGCGAAAATGAATGCAATCCGAACAACAAACACTATGTTGGGAACGAGCGTTGCACATTGTATTGCATATCCAGCTCAGATATATACAAAACATTTATCTTTACGGTGGTCCCTGTGCACCAGATGCATGCCACCCAGAATGAATTCTGGCGACCTGATATGTCTATGGCGCAATTTACCCCGATTGGTGAAATAACAGAAAATGGCGGCACATGGCAAATCAGGGCAACGATATTTTCTAATATTTCATTACCAATTGAAATTTTGGCATACGCCCAAATAAACAAGGCCCCAGACGTATATCCCAAGAACATGGGTTATTATGTCGCAGAATTTAATGCATACAAAATAAATTGATAAGAATATTGATACGATTTTTAATGGGATTGATTTTGATGCTGGTGATGTTTGCGTCGCTGTTTTTCGCAGGCGCAATATTTGACGCGAATAACAGTCCGGATAACGTTATTGAAACCATGTTTTTCCAGCCTGACAATAATCCCAATCGTCGCCCGGGCGTTCCGGCATTACCGTCTGATATTGGCCAAGATTCTTTGTTGATAAAATTAGTGGACCGATATATCACAGAATATTTTTATGTGACCCCCGACACGGCCGAGGTTGCCAGCCGTATCGGCGGCACCACGGTTTTGGGCCCTGGCCGCATGTCCAGCCCAGATGTCTTTATGGCATGGAAAGACAATATTGCGCCTGAAATTCAAAAAATGTCCGAAGATAAAATGTTACGTCTGGTCAATGTAAAAAATGTTGATTTAGAAACGGTTGACGGTGATTATTGGCGTGTGGAATACGAAACGACAACATGGCCAAAGCCAAATGATTTATCTGTTGTACCGATATCAGATAATGGTATAGTATACCTAAAGATAAAATATGAACCAGGCCTAAGACCCACTGTGACGGTTGGTGGTGAATCCATAGAAAAATACCTGGAATCAGGTGGCGACCCGGCCGTGGCATTCAAATTCTTGGTCACAGATGTTATAATAGACGGACAGTAAATGAAAAAGATAGTGCGTATTTTAATAGGTTTAAATATATTTATTGCATGTCCTGCATGGTCGGACGACATGTCGTTTGATTTTGACGATTTTGCGATTACGACTGGGGACGATGCCAGCCTGCTGACAGAAACGGTTGAATTAAATCCTGGGGCGGATGTTGCCAGTGTTGGTGGTTTTGATATCGCGGGCATTATGCTGGGGATGACTTTTGATGAAGTGCATGACCTGTTTTACGATTTCAAAAGTCTGTATGCCCCGCGCAAGAAAGACGGCGTGGTATACAGCATCCAAAAAGATTGGAAATATAATTTGGATTATGAATGTCGTCAACAGGGCGTTGTTATTCCATCAGAATTGGATCAGTGTATAAAAACTATGGCCAAGAATCGTGGTTTGTTGTATGCGGCGGAATTGCATATGGAACGTGAAAGTACCGGTGAAACTATTGTCGTTTATTTTACCAGTAATGCCACAGACAACGTTGTATGGCGTGTTGTATATAATAATGACGTGAATGACCAAGAAGGCGACAGTGAAAAATTCGCAAAACAGCGCGAAAATAAAATTTTGTTCTTTTGGCAAAGCGTATTGGAAAAATATGGTTCGCCAAATTCAGGGTCTGATAAATGGATATCCAGTACCAATGCCTATGATCCGATGATGACGGCGTATTATGGCGCATTGGATTTAGTTGATAACGGCAGAAATGCCAATGACCAGGTGAAAAATATACAGTATGCACGTGAAAACTTTGCCGCAAAACCATACGCGTTTTAATACGTCTTATTCCAAGGGCCTGATTGCAGAATTTATTGCACGTATGTATTTGCGTCTGCATGGTTGTCGCATACGCGGGTCCAGATATATTACCGGTCGCAATACCAATCGTGCAGAAATAGACATTATTGCCCAACAGAAAAATACATTGATTTTTATAGAGGTAAAAAAACGTGCAACACTGCAAAATGCATGGGACGCAATAACCCCACGCCAGGCGTTACGTCTGCGCCGTGCCGCGGAAACATACATTGCGCATACCCGTTGGCGTGGTGATGCCCGATTTGATGTGATAATGGTGTGTGGCTGGCGCATCTATTGGATAAAAAACGCAATATAATTGTTGTTATCGTGATTGTTTTCCTGTACAATATAACCTGTAACCAAAGGAGAACACATGAAAAAAATTATGTTGGCATTATTTGCTGTATTAACATTGGCTGCATGCACTGGTTCATATAAATCAGGCAATTGCGAATATGACTTTTTGTTACACAAAGATATTTCTATCTCAAAAATTATCGGTAATGTAACCGGTGGTTGTTAAAAAAAAATCCCCCGTTTGGGGGATTTTTTTATTTTGCAAAGCTGTAATCCATTTCCAAGTGATTTGGATTATATGTCCCATTCATAATTGCCAGTGTATCTTCGACGATAACCAGTTCTTCATTAGTTGGAATCATAAATACTTTGATACGGCTGTCAGGTGTGCTGATTTCTGTTTCGTCACAACCCAGACGCGCCAGTGACTTTGCGTTCTTTTCTATGTCCAGTTTTACCCCCAGTTCTTCCAGGCCTGTACAGAATTTTTCACGCAAATAATCGTCATTTTCACCAACGCCTGCGGTAAATACGATTGCGTCAACATGCCCCAGTTCAGCCATATATGCACCGATGTATTTTTTTACATTGTGTACTTCGGTATCGATGGCCAGTCTGCAAGAATCATTAGATGTTTTGTTTTCTTCAACATCACGGCGGTCAACAAAGCATTCTGTAATGCCTTTCAGACCTGAATCCTTGCTTAAATGGGTTTGCATTTGTGCCGGGCTAAGGTTTAATTGTTCCATGACGTACAGAACAACACCTGGGTCCAAGTCACCTGGACGTGTTCCCATGGTCAATCCCGCCAATGGTGTCATCCCCAGTGATGTATCAACAGAAATCCCCCCACGAATTGCGGTTGCAGATGCGCCTGAACCGATATGCATTGTGATTATATTGCATTCGCTGGCCGGTTTGCCCAGCATTTTTGCGGCACGTTTTGAAACGTACAAATGACTGGTTCCGTGGAATCCGTATCTGCGCACGCCCAATTCAGTGTACCATGCGCGTGGCACCGCATAACGGTACGCAAAGTCAGGCATTGTCTGATGGAATGCGGTATCAAAAACCGCGACCTGTTTTGCATTTGGTAATAATTGCATTGCTGTTGTAATTCCGCGCAGTGCAGGTGGATTATGCAATGGTGCCAATGGTGACAATTTATCAATTGTTTTGATAACTTCGTCTGTGATTTCAACAGAAGATGCAAATTTATCGCCACCCATAACAACGCGATGGCCAACCCCACCGATTTCGTTCAGGTCAATAGATGCCTCGCGCAGCATAAACAGAACAACGTTTAATGCCTCGTCATGGTTTTTCATAGATGTTTCTTTCTTTTGTTTTGTCCCATCTGGGTACTTTTGCGTAACAAAAGAATCAGGCAACCCGATTTTTTCAACATTTCCACCGACGACGGCTTTTTTAGAATCTGCGTCAAACACCTGATATTTCAGTGATGACGACCCACAGTTCAATGCAAGTATGTACATATGAAATCCTTTTTTACTATTCGTGCATCAGCATAGCAAAGCCGAAAAAGATTTTCAATAGTAAACTCGGAATAAAATTTTCCAATTTTCATCAGAAATTGTTGTTACCTCGCCGGTCTGTTTATTGCGTACCCAGTACTTTTCATACCCGGTTAAAAATTGCAAAGAATATCCAAAATCTTGTGGTTCATAATTGATTTTTGGCGCATTTTTATCGCCCACACCAAATTCATTTACTTCGTCATCTGGATTATATCCGGCCTCGGGGTTGACGCAGACCAACACAGCATTTGCAAATTTAGGTTTTTCTGTGTTGGTTGTATTGTATGTTATGCCGGCCGTCTGGCTGTGTATAGCCATCAGGTCTGTTTCCATCAGTCTTAGTTCTGGTTGCTGATATTGTGCGATTATTTGTTCCCATTGTTCGGCGGTGACAGTGTTTATATCAAAACTGTTACCTGTTCGTGCGAATTCAAAACCGCCCAGTGTTTGTCCATCATGAATACGAATAGTATTTTTATCAGTATCCATTGTGATTTCGCCTGGCATTCCTGTAAAATTGTCATTTTGCGTGGTTGTCCCACGTCTGATTTGCAGAACACGTGTCATAATAATATTCCTTTGTTTTGTTGGTTAAATTATTTCTATAGAAAAAAAGCCGCCCAATTGGACGGCAAAAAAACACGCACCATTGTTTCCAATGACGCATGTGCATATTATACCATAAATCAAGACAAAAATCAAGCAGCAATAGAATGCGAACTGTTGTACATTGCGATAATGGACGCTTTGTCATTATCCAAATCTTTTTGTGCTTTTTTCTTGCTTAATCTTTTGAACCAGTTATACATAGGGCCGGTTTTTGTATTGCGTCCTGTTTCCAACATGTTCCAGTGTTTAACCAGTTCTTCCATTTTATCAGTATGGTTTTCATCCCAATGTAAAATTTCATCTTCTTGTTGGGTGATTAACGCATTCAACTGATTTAATGTTTCTGTACCATTTACTAAATCATTTAAATTGTCTTGGTTCTTTTGTAAAGTAGTCTGGTACGCCAATAAGTTAGCCCATTCTGTACGTATATTATTAATATGTGTATCAAGTGGAGAGCCTACTCCAACGGGGTCGTTTGGCAATGTTCCCACTGGATTTTGATTTAACGCCGTTCTAAGGTCGTTTAAATAGTTTGCCAAATCAGTTGCAACAGTATTAGTTGAAATTCCTGTGCCTGTTGTTCCAGATGAATATGAATTTAATGCGTCTATTAAGTGGGTGACATTAGTTTCTATATCAGACCGACTGTTGTTAACCTGTGTTTCAGCATTCGTGATAGCACTATTCAAATCTGCTTCTGTTCGTGCGTATGTGCGTCTCCCCATAATTCTCGCCATTTCACCTTGCAGTGTTGTTTGGTGTGCGCGATTTGCATCTAATGCATTTTGCGCGACAGTTCGTGCTTCTGTATTAGACTGCAAATGTTGTTCATGTGCATCACGTAATCTGTTGGTTGCATCAGAATAACTTCTGATTTTTGTTTGTGATAACTGATATGCATTTCTGATTGCGGTTATACCATAACCAACGCCCATAAATGCGAATTTAATTGTTTTATCCAATGCGGCTGTAACAAATTGGACGCCCTTGGTTTTATTCCATGATAAATCTTTATCAGAAAACAGTTTGAATTCTTCCTTGCCCAGTGTTTCCATAATTTTACTGGTTGTAAAACCAAAGTGCAAAACAGATAACAGTTCCAGTGTTGTTTTGGCCTCTTTAATTTTGTCTTCTTTGACCGCTTTGATAATAACTTCACGAACCAATGCCTGTAATTTGCCACCATGTTGCAGTGCGCCGGCCCAAATCTTTTTCATTTTTGGATCGGCCTTCATTTCGTTCAATGTTTTTTCAAACCATCCTAAATGTTTTATAGCATCAAATTCACGTGCCCCGGTCAGTTTTTCTTTTGTTGTCGCCACATTTTTCAAAACAGCATCTAAATTATCTGTTTTTTTCAAATCCTTGGACAGATGTTTACAGATAACCTTGGCCTCGGGCGAAAAGAATAATTCGTCCCCCTTGAATTTTACATATTTTTCCAGAACATCCGAATATGTATCGCCCCACCATTCTGCGACAGTTTCACTGAAAGACAATTCATCAGAACGTTTTGGTTGAACATAATCTTCGCTTTTTGGGTCATCGTATGACAGATTGCTTAATGCCTTGTTTAACGGACCTGAAATTTTTCCACCGTCGTATTGTGAAAAAACTTCACGTATTTTGGACTCTTTGCGTAATGTGTTTAATAAATTTGGTAATTCATTTCTAAATTGCAGTAATCTATGTGGCGAGATACTGTCATCAAACCAATTTTCATAGTCTGAAAAATCAGGTATGCTGGCGGCAGGAATACCAGAAGAAGAAACTAATTCATTTTGGGTGCCTTGGATATATTCTACGACATCCATCATCTTTTGTCTAAAAGATGGATTTGTATCATATTTACCTGTTTCTAATCCAGATAACAAATCTTCATATGTAAAATCATCTGTTAAAATACTATAATACGACTGGGCTAATTTTGCTTTCAGTGTACTTTTATTATCGGTCAAGAATTTATGCAGCGTTTTATCAGGATTGCCTGGGTTATAAATTTTGTTTCTGGTCGATGGTTTGGCCTTGGCATATTGAAACAGATGTTGAATTGTTCCGGTGCCCGCTGTGTGTGAGCCAAAATATTTTTCCAAAAATGCGGTTGCTTTATCGTTATATTTAAAGTCTTTTTTATTGCTATCCATTGCTTGGAAAGCATTACGAAACGCCTTGAATAATTTTTTCCATTCTTGATCATTTGGGGGCGTTATGGTCAAGTTGCCCAAACCTTCTGTTGGGTCATCTGGATCTGGCATACCTTTGGGAATATAAAGATTAGTTCTTGGAACGGTTAAATATTCACCGGTTGCCGGATCTGTTTTTAACAGTTCCTTGGCCCAGATTTTTTGGTTGTCTGTGGCCTTGCCGTCCCTGATATACCCGCAAAATTGCACGAATTGTTCATGTGACATTTCACGAAATATCATTCTGTTATAGTACGCGGTCAAAAAATCTTTCATATTTGCCATTATCAGACACCTTTTATATCTATTCATATAATTATAGTAAATTTATAAAAAAATTCAATATATTCTGTGTGTTTTTGTGGTATTATATACGTGTTTAGTAAAAAATGGGGCAGTTATGAAACGGTTGTTATTTTCTTTATACGGTTTTGCGTTTTTTAATAAATTCTTATTACTGACGCCGGTTTATGCAATTTTTATGCAGGAAAACGGTCTGTCAGACTTGCAACTGTCCACCATGTTTATAATATCGTCCGTTGCGACAATATTGGGCCAGATGCCGATAACTGTTATCACCAACAGAATTGGCCAGCGTTGGTCAATGATAACGGGCCAGTTTTTAAAAATTATCGCGGTTTTATTGTGGTTGATATATCCAACATATATGGGGTTTGTTGTTGGTATGGCGCTGTGGGGCGTCCAGGCCGGCTTTCGCAGTGTCGCATTCGAAGGTTTGGTCTATGATTCTGTTTTGGCGTCTGGCCACAGAAACGAATATTCAAAAATTTTGGGTCGTAAATCAACCTATGAATCAATCGGTACGGCATTGTCTGCGTTTGGGTCGTTATTGATGTTTCTGGGATATAATTGGGTGACATGGGCATCTGTGTTTGCAATATTGCTGTCAATTTTATGTCTGGTAATTGTGCCGTATCGCCCGACGCAACGCAAAATACAAAAAACTCAGTTCAAAAAAATGTTCCGCACAGGCATAAAAGTCTGCCTGAAAACACCATGTTTGGTGTCTATAATGTTGCTGACATTGTTGGCGGTAAATATCCCGTTCTTGGATGACTTTTTAAGTCCTATTGCATTGCAAATTGGTATCCCGACCCAATATGTTGGTGCATTGTCTTTCTTTTTGCTGATATGCGCCACCGTGGGCCAGCGTTTTGCATATCGTTTCGCGCGCATTTCAGATTGGTTGCTGTATTCATGCCTGGGGGTGGTTGGCGGCGCCTATGTTTTATTTGCCTATGTTTATAATGTGGGTGCGTTGTGGATTATGGGTGTTGCATATATGCTGTTTTATGGTGTTTATACATTGATGTATTCGCGCTTTCAACACATGATACCACTGGGGCATCGTTCGGTTGTTTTGTCGCTGTATACGACACTGACGTATATTGTGTATATGTTGGTCTGTGGTATTATTGGCCTGGGCGCAAATTTAGGCAGTTGGCGTTACAGTATTGCCATATTAGGTATACTGGAATTTATACTATGCCTGTGGGCGCTGTTTTCTGTCAGACGCCGGTGCACATTGCCGCAACAAACCCGGTAAAAATAGTAAATGCTTCCTGTGTCTAATGCGGCAAATATCATGTAGACTGCCTGCATGAACCTTAGAAACGTATTTTTAAAATCGTTGCCTTATTTGATGTCTATTGCGGGCGGCATCATTCTGTACACAGGCGCCATAGATAACGCGCCAAACGCGAATATTCGTGATTTAGTAATAAATGTATCTGCATCATTATTATCCATACCATTAGTGTTCTTGTTGTATGACTATATGAATTATCGTGTGACCCGCCAAATGAAAAGAACATTGGAAAACAGCATTGATGATAAATTAAATTCACTGATGACAAATATAATTTTGTTGTTACGTGATGCCATGTCAGTGCACAGCAAATTTAATCTGGAAAATCTAAATCGCATGTTGGTGTGGCGCACGCCCGAAATATCACACAGGTTAAAGATTACACCAAACATCATGGCCAGATTGCATACATACCATAATGACCTAGATACTTTACTGTATCGCAACGGCCAAAATGATATTTTATCATCAACACAAACCCAGATATTATCTGCGTTGGCCCGTGATATGATGCGCCTGATGAATGAAAATAAATTTCATAAAAACAGACATATTTCTGCGAAATACATAGAAAATATGATGGCACATATCCTTGACTGGCTGGATTCAGACAGTGTTGCGGCCTTAAATTTATCTCAAAATTTATCGGGCCAGGGCGGGGCACATGCGGACAAAAAAGGACCTTAGTTAATTTTTTTGTATTTTTACTTGATTTTTATTTTGAAATGTGTCAAAATTTTGCCCGAACCACGGAAAAAGAACCTCGGTTCTTACTTTCCGGTTCAGTTTTGGGGACATAGCTCAGTTGGTAGAGCAAATGACTTTTAATCATTGGGTCCAGGGTTCGAGTCCCTGTGTCCCCACCACGATAACCTGCTGATTTCAGCGGGTTTTTTGTTTGCCTACCCCGCCGCAGGGAACGTCACAAATTTAATCCACCCCCAGGTGTTTTTTTATTATCCAAAAATCCCCTTGCGGGAAATTATCTTATTTGATATAAATGTTATGTCATCAGTGGTAATTGATGATGGGGTGTCAAGGCCCGTTCAGAAGCGTCTGAAAATATAAGGGGACGCCACATGGCGTATTTTTTATATTATCAGATGATAAATCTCCTGATTATAACTGATCAGGAGGACTGCGAATATGTCGAATAAGCACACAATTCTTCTGTTTGTCTTGAACCTCCTGTCCACTGCATAAAATTCAGTGGTTTTGTTTTTGCAAAACCACCGCGAACAAAAGGAAGGAGAGCAAATATGAAAAAATCCAGAATATTATCCAGTGCATTGGTAATGACAATGGTGTCATTTGGTGCATACGCGGCGGATGAAATGATAACGGGCGGGCCGAATACATGTACGGTGCACGTACTGGGCGTGTCCGACAATAACGCCACGGCAAATACCATTGCGGTGTGGAGTATAAATGAATATACGCTGGCCCCCGGTGAATATTTGAATGTAACAGAAACATCGGTTGATAAAACCACGTGCCCGGCCGGTTCATATTGCGTTGGTGGAACAGGATTTACGGTTGATAACGCGGCAACCAGTATTGCCCAATGTCCAACGGAATATCCAAATTCCAGGGCGGGTGCCGGCGCGCAGAATCAGTGCTATACGACATGTACGGTCGCGACGGCAAATATCGCGCACGCCACGGCGGTCGGCGGTAACGATTATTTTGGCGATGGTGCGGATGCATGTTACGCCACGGCCTGCGCCACGGGGTATCATGTGGACGGTGATGTAGAACTGGTTGAACAAACACCGCTTATCCCCGTTGATTATACGCTTGCCGGTAATGATTACGAATATATCGCCCAGGGTGGCACAGCAGATGACGCGGATACAGCGGTTGGTTTAAGCGCCCAAAATACATATGCGGTAGATTACGATTATGGTCGTGTGTATGGCAAAGCATCGTGCCAGGCAACACATCCAGCGTTCGCGTATGTAATGGAAAATGCCGAGGCCATAGAAAATGGTACCATGACCATGGAAGAATTAGAGGCGGGTTTAGCAAATATAGTAGGTCCAACAGAAGCGAAATTGTTCATGGAATATCTGGAAGTAGCTAGGGGCGGCGGTGAAGGCATGACAGAAGATGAAATATTTGAGAAATTTGCAAAATACTGGGTTAGCACCAGTGATGCGAATGCGAATTACAGTACGGACAGCACTGGTCAGTACTGTTATTGCCAAATGGATGGATTTGCCTCGGCCACGGACGGTGTCCTTGGTGAGAAAAGTACAGTCGCGTCTGCCCCGTGGGTGTTCCGCAACGACCACGGATCGGCGGACGATTGCGCGTCCCATTGCGCGTCCTACTGTGCGGGCGGC
The DNA here is from genome assembly GCA_045601765.1 of Candidatus Enterousia sp. Classification (GTDB taxonomy): domain Bacteria; phylum Pseudomonadota; class Alphaproteobacteria; order Rs-D84; family Rs-D84; genus Enterousia. Next base: position 19,155 of record JAZSAG010000047.1, read on the forward strand.
CTGCGGTTCGATGTCGTGTCCCGTCGCGCGTTCCGTGCTGCGGTGTTCGGTGCATTTGGTTATACAGAAACCGGCATATGTACCGCGAATACAATCAATATTGACTGGAATCCGGATAATGGTGGTGAACATACCAAAAATATGTGTACATATGACGGTAGCATTACATTACCAACCCCAGACCCAGTTAAACCAGGATACACATTTACCGGTTGGAAATTACTGGAAGAAACCACAACCGAGTAAAGAAAACAGTTTTCATGTCCCTTCATCCCCCGTGTCGGGGGATTTTTTTGCGCCGATATCGCTAACAAATTTTATTGGTTTTTGTGTTTTTATATGCTAACCTGGTCGCACAGGGCAATTGATAAATGTTATTAGTAAAAAATCTTGAAAAGTCTTTTGATGGAAACATTATTTTTAAAAACCTGAATTTCTCGGTCCAGGGTGGCGACAAAGTTGCCGTTGTTGGACTGAATGGGGCTGGTAAATCTACGCTGTTCAAGATTTTGTTAAATCAAATAGATTGTGATTCTGGCGAATTTTATATGGGACAAAGCCCACGTATTGGTTGGATGCCACAAACAGTGGACGAATTAAATCTGCCAGATGATGTTATTGTATATGACTTTTTGCGTTCTGGGCGACCATTGGCAGAAATAGAACAACGTATGACAGATATATACAACAAAATGGCCAATGGTGACGACAGTCCAGAATTATTACAACAACTGGGGGTGTGTCAGTCTGAATTTGAATATTGGGACGGATATTCTGCTGAATCTGAATTGGACACTATGATTGACCAGATGGGTATTGACCGTCAAAATCTGAATAAAAAACTGGGCGAATTATCAGGTGGTCAAAAATCAAAAATATCTTTTGTTCGAACATTATATTCGCGTCCCAATGTATTATTTTTGGACGAGCCAACAAACCACCTGGACGCGGGCAGCCGTGAATGGATGACAGAATACCTGGTTGCCACAGATGCGACCGTAATTTTCATATCGCATGACGAAGAATTTATAACCAGGGTCGCCGATAAAACATTATACTTAGATGCGATGATGCATACTGGTACTTTGTACGGTTTTGGTTATCAGCGTTTTTTACGTACATTGGCGGAAACAAATGAAAGTCTAGAACGCCAACTGCAAAAACAAATGCGCGAAATAAATCGTATCCAGGCATTTATTGACAGCCAGCGCGGCAAATCAGGCAAGGCAAAAAGATTGGCGCAAAGTCGTGAAAAATTACTGGAAAAAAAGTTACAAAATTTGGTGGCGGTGCCCACTGACAAGAAAGATATAGAATTGGAATTAAAGCCAAATCGCGACGCAGATATTTTACCGATATGTGTGGAAAATTTGTATTTTTCATATGTTGCGAATAAAAAAGTAATCAGAAATCTGACCTTTTCATTAAATCGCGGTGAAAAATTCTTGGTTGTCGGTGAAAATGGGGCAGGAAAGTCTACGTTATTAAAATTGTTGTATAAAATATTGACACCTGATTCTGGGGTTATTCGTATCGGTAAAAAAACAGATTTGGGTTATTACGCCCAGGAACACGAAACATTAAACCCAGATATAACAATTTTGGAAAACGCGTCTGATACGACAAATATTAGCGCTTCAAAATTGCGGTCTGTGTTGAATCATTTTAATTTCGTTGGTGATCGTGTAAATCAAACTGTTAAAACTATGTCACCTGGGGAACGCAGTCGTTTAGAACTAGCCAAATTATGTTTGTCAGGTGCAAATGTTTTGTTGCTGGACGAGCCAACAAACCATCTGGACGTTGCGACCAAGAAAGTTATCGCACAAAGTTTTTCTGAATATGGCGGCACATTGATTATCGTTAGTCATGATTTAGAATTCTTGAAACATCTGGGCATAGACAGAATGTTAATGTTGCCC
>JAZSAG010000048.1:0-3494 GCA_045601765.1 Candidatus Enterousia sp.
TTCTTTACTCGGTTGTGGTACCGTCCACCAGTTTCCAACCGGTAAAGGTATACCCTGGTTTAACTGGGTCTGGGGTTGGCAGTGTAACCTCACCATCATAAACGCACTGGTTCTGGGTGTGTTCCCCGCCATTATCCGGATTCCAATCAATGTTAATCGTATTCGCCGCACACGAATTTAATTGCGATGCATACAGACGTGTCTTCATGGACATCCAATCGTTACAATATTGCAAACAACTTTCTACGGATTCGTATTCTTGCACATATGCCCATGGTTCATTGCTGGTTGTGTTATTAAAAGACTGGGACCAACAATGAATACCTGTATTGTCGCCAAATGTTACCTTGTCATGTGATGTGATTTGCAGTGTTTGTGTCTGGCCATTGGCATCTTGAAATGAATATGTTGCATTGGCGACATCTGGTGTTGTGTTACTGCACGCAAAGCGTACGCCAAAATGCTGAAACGCCAATCCGGCAGACGGGTTATAATAAAAGATGTATTCGCCCGGTTCTGCATCCCCACAATTGTCTTGCCTGCTTTCTATATCGTATGAACCATTTCCGTCTGGCACGAATGTCCAATTACCGCCCGTGCCATCAAAATCGCAATCATGTTGTCCGGTTATATTAGTATCGGCCAATGTACGATTTGCGATATAATAATCCCCCAGGTTTTGTGATACTTTGTTGTACCCGGTTTTACATGCGAAATCAATTTCGCAATATTGAAATGGTGCGTCGCATGTTCCGCCCCAGTATTGTTTACCTGTTGTACTGGATGCAACGTGTGTACAATTTATAGAATTTTCAGGACACGCCTGTTGTGTACATTGAATTTCACAATTTGTAAAACATTGCGCTTGTTCTGATGCGCCGGTGCTGTCGGTTGTGTAATCGGTCGGACACAGGTTGTTTCCTTTGTTTTCCGATTCTATCGTATATGTCCCCCCGGGACAGTAAGACCCGGTTGGGCATTCTGTACATTCAACCGTGTTGTCTGTCACGGCCAGGTATTGCCCTGCCGCGCATTCATATTTATTCATTTCCCATACTGCGATGGTGTTTGCCGTGGCGTTATTGTCGGACACACCCAGTACATCAACTGTACACGTCCCTGCCCCGCCTGTGATTTTGCCTTCGTTTGTGACGGCGTCTTCTGCAAGTGCGCTAAATGCCGCCATTGTCATAACAAGTGTGCTGGATAATATTTTAAGTTTGTTCATCGTCCTTTCCTTGGTTTATAGTCAGATGGTTTTGCAAAAACAAAACCACCGTTATATATCAGTGGTCAGGAGGTTCAGAACAATCACAAAGAATTGTGTGCTTATTCAATATATTCGCAACCCTCCTGACCCAGGTTGGTCAGGAGACTTATTCATCTGAAAAATAAAATACGCCAAACGGCGCCTTTTTATTCCTTCTCAGACGCTTTGTGTACGGGTTCTGACACCCCATAATCAATAAAGTCATTGATTACATATGCATTATACCTGAAAACGCGTCCCATCGCAAGGTGTTTTATTTAACGGTAAAATTTTAACCATAAAAAATGCCCCGTCTGGGGCATTTATTTATTTTGCCGGGGCAATAATAATTGATTTTGTTCGTTCATCTGGTTTTGATTTAGATTCCAGATTGCCTTTGTCACCCACAATTTCAATTACACGCGCAAATAATTCTGGGACGGCATCTTTGCCACGTGCCAAAACTTTCTTTGATCCCTTGGTCATAACAGAAATTTTAACCTTGTTCCCGTCGCCCAAGAATTCAAAAACCTTTTTTAATTTAATGTTTAAATCGTTTTCTTCAATAAAAGGTTTTATCCAAACTTCTTTCATCTCGGTTGTTTTTTGATTTTTCTTGGCCTCGTTCGCGCGTTTTTTCTGTTCGTATTTAAACTTGCCATAGTCCATAATTTTTGTAATTGGTACTGCGCCATTTGCATTCATTTCAACCAGGTCTAATCCCTGGTCCATGGCGATTTCCAGTGCCTGGGATGTTGGCATAATCCCCAGATTTTGGCCGTCTGCGCTAATTACTTGAACTGATTTTGCAAAAATCCCGTTATTCATACGTGGACCTGCATCGCGTCTGTTATCACGATTAAATGTCGGTTTAATTGTATGCTCCTTTGTTACAACATACGGAAATTATTAACTATTCTTCGCCAGTTTTCAAGATATTTTGAACTTTTTGCAGTGCAACCCATGCGTCTTTTTTTGCCGCTGGTTTCAACATCAGGTAATTTGGATGGAAAATAGGTACCAACTTTATACCATTTTCTAAATCAATAATTGCGCCATGTTGCTTTGCCAGATTGATGTTCGCTATTTCTGTCGCGGGCAGTGTTCCCAACGTGACGATAACACGTGGCTTGGTTAAATCTATGATTTTATCGACAAAGGGGCGTGCCAGTTCCAGTTCTTGTTTTGTCGGGCTTCTGCCGCCGGGTGTGCGCCAAAATACCATTGGGACAATAGATATATTTGCGCGCCCCAATCCGATTGCACCAATCATTTTATCAAACAGTTCCCCAATTGCCCCAGACAAAATATTCCCGGTTTGGTCATCATCAGGGCTGGGGATATCTGTTAAAACCAATAAATCGCCCTGCCCTATGTGTGGCAATACAGTGTTTGTGGCAGATGGTCGCAACGGATGATTAAATTCACCAATCATGCGATTCAATGATTCTATATCGTTTGGTCGCATTGCCATTGCTTTAACAGTGTCCAGTGAAATCGTCTGTGTTGGCGCAATTGGTGGCACCACAGACGCATTTGTGCGTTGTGTTTCTGGCGATATGGGTGCGGGTTGCGCTTTTTTTGTATCTGCGCTGGATTTCACAAATGGGGTGTCTGTAATTTCCCAACGTACGCCAGATTGCACTAAATCACGTAATTTATTGTATGCCATATTTGTTTTCTCTTGCTTTTAATTAGATTTTATTATAGACTATACCACGAGTAACAGAAACTCAAGGGAGTATTTTCATGAAAATAAAAAACTTAGCTTTGTTGGCAGGCGTTGCAGGCTTGCTGGCTGCGTGCGGCGGTTCAATTGTTGAGCCTGCTGACTTGAACGATCAACGTGTATTCTTTGATTTCAACTCTTCTGAAATCTCCAAGGATGCAAAAAACAACCTGTTGGGTCAGGCATTGTACATGAAAAACCACGAAGACGTAAAAATCCAAATCGCTGGTAATTGCGACGAACGTGGTTCAACAGAATACAACTTGGCATTGGGCGCCCGTCGTGCAAACGCGGCCAAAGAAGTTTTGGTCAATGACGGCATCAGTGCAAAACGTATTTCTACAATTTCATATGGCAAAGAACGCCCGTTGGTTCAGGGTTCTGGCGAAGAAGTCTGGAAATGGAATCGTAACGCAACAACAACTGTTAAATAATTGTTGATGCAACAGCAAAAAATCACCCGCAATTGCGGGTGATTTTTTGCTGTTGCATCAACAATTATTTAACAGTTGTTGT
>JAZSAG010000049.1:0-16440 GCA_045601765.1 Candidatus Enterousia sp.
AACTTAATTTCCACTATAAAACCTCTTTATTCTAAATAAAATATAACACAAAAACCAATAATGTCAAGCCAACATCCTATAATTAGCAGGTAAATTAAATAGAACAGTTTAGATGTGGAACCGTCCCCATAACGTAGTGTACAAAGGTTACATGAGTTATCGGGACCGCCCACAGATGAATTATCATCCGATAAATAGAAATAAATTAGAATGATTTAGATACACGCAGTGCCGGCAACGTAGTGTACATGACGTTACATGAGTTGCCGGCACCGCGTGTAGATAAGTTATTATAATTTAATTTACGGTCAGGTCTTTACCTTTAACATCTATATACACCGTACTGCCTTCGCCAATGGTGCCGGACAATATCAGGTCGGCAATTTTGTCTTCGACACTGGACGTTATCAGGCGTTTCAATGGACGTGCGCCAAATACCGCATCATATCCGTTGTCGCCCAGCCATTTAATTGCCTTGTCTGTGATGTTCAGGTCAATTCTGCGTTCTGCCAATCGTTTTTCCAAACCACGCAGTTGAATTTTAACAATTCCCGCCATCACATCTTTGCCCAATGGGTTAAAGAACACAATTTCATCAATTCGGTTAATAAATTCCGGCCTGAAATGCTTTTTGACCGCGTCCATATCTGGCAAATTGCTGGTCATTATTATAATTGTGTTTGTAAAGTTCACAACATGACCCTGGCCATCTGTTAAACGTCCATCGTCCAATATTTGCAAGAATACATTGAACACATCTGGATTTGCCTTTTCAATTTCATCAAACAGCAAAACTTGATATGGTCTGCGTCTGACACTTTCGGTCAGTACCCCACCCTGTTCATAACCGACGTACCCTGGGGGACTGCCGATTAAACGTGACACAGAATGTGGTTCCATATATTCACTCATATCAATACGGGTCATGGCCGTATCATCATTAAACAGATATTCCGCCAATGCTTTGGCAACCTCGGTTTTACCAACACCGGTGGGGCCCAAAAACATAAAACTGCCCATTGGTCTGCGTGGATCAGACAACCCCGCACGACTGCGACGAATCGCACGTGCAATTACACCCAACGCATGGTCTTGACCGACAACACGCGCGCGCAATGCGTCTTCGATATTTAACAATTTTGATTGTTCTTCGGCGTTTAATCTGTCTGCGGGAACACCGGTCCATTTACTGACGACGGCCGCGATATGTTCTGGCAAAACAGTTTTATATTCGCGCGATTCCGCATTCATTTTCTGAATTTGTTCTTCCAGTTCTGGAATTTTCCCATATTGCAACGCAGACGCTTTTTCATAGTCGCCATTACGCATTGCGGTTGCGACCTCGGCCTTGGCAGAATCCAGCGCCGCCATTGCATCAGACAGCCCGCGCATTTTCTGTTGTTCTGCGCGCCATTGCTGGGTCAGCGTCTTAGATTCTTCTTCGGTTGTTTTGATAATTTTTTCTAAATCTGCCAAACGTTTCTTAGATTCATCATCTTTTTCTTTTTTCAACGCCTGCTGTTCTATTTTCAGTTGCATTAAATGTCTGTCAACCTCGTCCAGTTTATCAGGCTTAGAAGATATTTCAATACGCACCCGTGCGGCGGCTTCGTCAATCAGGTCAATGGCCTTGTCTGGCAAGAATCTGTCTGTGATATACCGATTCGATAATTTCACCGCCGCCACCAACGCTGCATCGGCAATGCGCACCCCATGATGCCCTTCGTATTTTTCTTTTAACCCACGCAAAATTGAAATAGTATCATCTACGGTCGGTTCATCAACATACACGGGCTGGAAACGACGCGCCAACGCTGGGTCTTTTTCAATATATTGACGATATTCATCCAACGTTGTCGCCCCCAAACAATGCAATTCCCCACGTGCCAACATCGGCTTTAACAGGTTTGCCGCATCCATACTGCCTTCGCCTTTGCCGGCCCCGACCAGTGTATGCAATTCATCAATAAACAGAATAATTCTACCGTCTGAATCTTTGACCGCTTTTAATATTGCCTTTAAACGCCCTTCGAATTGACCACGAAAAGACGCGCCCGCCATCAGCGCCCCCATATCCAAACTAAGCAGTTGTTTTTTCAATAAATTTTCCGGCACATCACCTGAAATAATACGTGTTGCCAGACCTTCTACAATTGCGGTTTTACCGACCCCCGGGTTACCAATTAAAACCGGATTATTTTTAGTCCGACGACTAAGCACCTGGACCGTTCTGCGAATTTCTTCGTCACGTCCGATAACAGGATCCAATTTGCCATCTGCCGCCAGTTTGGTAAAATCGGTTGTATATTTTTCAATCGCCTGTTGTGGTGATTCTTGTAAATCATCTGGATTCATATATTATATCCTTTTTGTTACGTTATGCTATATATAGTGCCATAAAATCGCCTTTCAAGACACAGGAACAAATCCCCCCAGAAATAATCCCAAAAGAATACTTGACTTTTCTGTATTTTTGTTATAAATTTAAGTCCGCTATTGAATTTAAGGATAAATATTATGCCACGTGTATGTAAAGTTACAGGTAAGAAAACAGAAGTTGGGATGAATGTTTCCCACTCTCATCGTCGTACAAAACGTACATTCTTGCCAAATCTTCAAACATTAAAGTTCCACAGTGATATTCTGGGTCGTGATTTTTCATTACGCATTTCGACTGCTGGTTTGCGCACATTGACCAAGCATGGCGGTTTAGATGCCTATGTAATGTCGAAACCGATATCACGTTTGACACCAGAAATGGCGAAAATCAAAACAGCCATTGTAAAAAAGTCTGGTAAACCTGCGGCACCTGCCAAGAAACCTGCCCACAAGGCAAATCGCAGTGCCCGCTTGGTTAAAAAAGTTAATGCAAAAACCGCTGCTTAAAATTAGGCACGGCATCGCATTGGCCCCGTGGCGGAATTGGTAGACGCGCTTGACTCAAAATCAAGTTCTGCAAGGAGTGTCGGTTCGAGTCCGACCAGGGCCACCAAAAATTAAAACCATCTTTTTGATGGTTTTTATTTTTCCCTGTCGGACGAGAACCGTCGGTTCGAGCCGATAGTTGATGGTTTTTATTTTTCCCCTTGCGGGCAACTGTCATATTTGATAAAATAGTTACGTCGCCAATGATTTTGTTGGTGATGGGGTGTGAAGACCCGTGCACAAAGCGTCTGGAATAAGAACAAGGCGCCATTTGGCGTATTTTTTATATCACAGATGACAAATCTCCTGACTTAGACGGTCAGGAGGGCTGCGAATATATTGAATAAGCACACAATACTTTGTGATTGTCTTCAACCTCCTGACCACTGTTTTAATCGGTGGTTTTGTTTTTGCAAAACCCCGATACAGACAGAAAAAACAAGGGGAGAATACACACATGAAAAAAGTCTTATTTTTATCCAGCGCATTAATAATGACAACACTGGGCGCATTTGCGGACGACGTGGCGCCAAATACAGATAAAAAAATTACGGGCGGCGCGGGCACATGTACGGTTGACGTACTGGGCGTATCCGACAATAATGCAACGGCAAACACCATTGCAACATGGTCGCTGAACAGTTACGAATGCGCGGCGGGGCAATATCTGGATGAAACAACATTAGAATGCACCGAATGCCCAATCGGTTCGTATTGCCCGGGCGGCACGTTCACGGTCGAGGCGAATAACAGTAAAACCGCATGCCCCGCCGATTATACATCGGACGCCGCCGCCACCACAGAATCCGAATGTTACATGGGCTGCGAATTGGCGTGCACACAACAAACATGCCCCGAACATTCTGAAAACTGTACGCACGGCGTGTCCAGTACCACAGGCAAACAATATGTTGACGCAACATGCAACGCAGAAAAAACATTTTGCAGTATTGATTTTGAATGTGCCCCAGGCTATAACAAAATCATCGCAAATTATGAATATATTATGACGGACCTGTATAATACTTTCATACCTGGTATACCAGCTTCATGTGGGCTGAACGGTCAACCTGATAGTTATCGAAGCATGATAACAGATGCGCTGCAAAAAAACGATTGCGATATTATAAACCAAGGCGAAATATTTGTTATGGGTGACCGCGTCATAACAAAATGGCAAGTATCATATAACAACCACAGTATTGATAACAGTGATGTAATACGCAAAATTTATACAGACACAAACGGCAACGATCAAATTTTTGCATACACATATGACGCAAATTTCACAACAGAAATAACAGGTTCAAACATATGGGTAAAACCAATCAATGTATTCGTACGAACACCTGTTTGGGACTATGTTTGGCAAATAGTTAACCAAGGTATCGCATATTCTGAATCTGATTTATTATGGAAACAATTGCGTTCTTCTGTATCTGCAACTGATTTTGAATTGATAAAAAGTTTTGCAAGCAAAGCCAATGACGACCCCAGTGTTGTTTCCATAGAAGAATACTGGACCACATTTGTGACTGCAACATCTGTTGAATTACCAATGAATACACCATGGATATATATTGGTGATAACGTAACAGATTTACCAACAGATGCCGAAGAAAGTTTCGCAGAAACAAATCAATTTGCTATGGAGATACTGGAAGAAAAATTCATGCAAAATGCAAACTACGAAAATAATCCATTATCAATATTTTTACCTAATACCGGTGCAACATATTGCATGAACAACAGTATTAATATTAACTGGAACCCAGACAACGGGACAGACGCATCACAATCAATGTGTATGTATAATAACGGTTTGGCAACACCAGATGATCCAGTGCGTCCTGGGTATACGTTTATGGGTTGGAAATTGGTTGAATAAAAAATGTCCCAAACGGGACATTTTTTAGTGATTAGTGGTTAGTGAATGCAGGATGATTTTATCCTTTGTCATTGCAAGCGGACGCGTGGCAATCCAGTTGATGCATTATTATAACAAAGCACAATTTACTGGATTACCACAGGGGATTGATGCAGAATGCCCCCTGCGCGCTATGCAATCTTGATTCCAAACAGGCGCAATCTGTTATCGCGCCCGACACGCAAACCAAAAATTGATGTCGGAAAACTGCGGGGCGTTTTCGTTTTTCGCGTAAAATCATCTGGATAGAAACCAATTTCCTGGGCGGCGGTAATAAACATTTCGTAAATATCACGTGTCGCAGTATGATATACATACGGTTTAATCGCATAAAAATGAAATATCGCTGTTTCCTTTGCGGCATCGGCAAATTCCCCATCTGAAATCAAATTTGTAAAATTTTTGATATTTGGCGCAAAATTATACCGCAACGGTAAACGCAAAATTTTCCCATCAAAAACATAGTTTATAATATCTTGATCTGGGTATTTCAAAGAAATATCCGCGTTCAACATTTCTTGTTCATATTGCTTTACATTTGCAACATTTATCAACAACACCCCACTGTTAACATACATGCCCGCGTGCAAATATTTATCTGTAAATTCTTGTACATATTTACCACTAAGACTCTCTGATACCCTGACAGGCGCCAAATCACACACTGCACCAAAAGCATAATTTGAAATATCTGTTTCGTACAATTCGGTTAAATCATCCCGCACCAATGTATCAGAATCCAAATATAAAACCTTGTCCAGTTCTGGGAATATTCTATGCACGAACAGACGATAAAATATAACCGGACTCCATCTAAGGAATTCATGATTTCGAAATGGGTTTTGCGATTTTGTAATTTGTTTCCACACTAATTTTCCGCCATATTTTTCAACGACAGATTTTATTTTTCTGTATCCGTGCGTTCGTGGTGCAACCATACAGTACACACATACACATGTCCCCGGTGCAACATTCTTCACCAGCGAATAAATGGACACGGCCGCCATTCGCCAAAAATTATTATCAAAAGTATACAGTACGTTTATTTTATGCATCTTAGGAACCAGAATAACAATCTGTACCGCCACCGCAAATACCGCAACGGAATATATTTTCCGCATTGTTGCAATACGCACTTGGTTTCTTGTTTATACTTGCCCAATCTGCTGGGGATAATCACGGTATTCATCAACAAGTACGGCACCGTGTGGTTATAAAACCTGCGCACAAATTTTGTATCGTATCGCGTTATCAATTTTTGCCGTAAAAACTTAAAATAATCTGGGAAAAAATCAAACATATGTGGGCCAAATGGTCGCCTGGTCAAAGACTGGCCCTGTAACCTGTGGTACGCCACTATATTTTTAGTTTCTGCTATTTTCTTTGTCCGCCAACATACATCCAACATAAAACACAAATCATCCCCCAGCCCAGTAAATTGTGGTTGGAATCGCACATTTTCTAATAATTCGCGTTTATATAATCTGCGCCATACCCAAACCCAATTTGATTCCTTGGGTAATAATAAAAAACTGTTTGGGTTTGATGAAACGATAAAACTGTTTCTGTTCCATGCACTATTTTTTACTGGCAAAAACTTAAATTCGCTGTCCACCACCGCCGCAACCCCACCGACCATATCGGCATTTGTTGTTTGCGCAAAATGCAATAACATTTCCAGTGCATAATCTGTAAAGCAATCATCAGAATCTAAAAACGCGATATATTCCCCACGCGCCGCGTCCAGTCCCCTATTCCTGGCCAAAGACACACCACCGTGTGGGATTTGAATTAATTTGAAACGCGAATCTTTGTTTACATATTTTTTTATAATTTTAACACTGTCATCTGTACTGCCATCGTCAACAATTATACATTCCCAATTCGTAAATGTTTGTGCCAACACAGAATTCAACGCATCCGACAAAAAAGACGCATAATTATAATTTGCAACAATAATTGAAATATCTACATTTTTTTTCATTCTGTATCTATATAACAATCTTCGGTATATGTAAAAGTACCTTTTTCATCATTATAAACTGTCCCAGCAGACTTGTAACAACTTTTTTCTGTATTCTTTCTATTTTTAAACACATATTTTTTAATAACATACTCACGACAAGAAGGTGTTGTAACACCTGTGGCATTTGTACTTATATTGTCTGCCCCGCTTTCAACATACACAGTTCCCCGCCCACAAACCCATAAATGCATACTTTTATAATCCAAAGAACTGGCACCTGCTACAATCCCCTCTTCAGGGCAATCTAAACAAGTAATACTGTTAATGAAATCACCTGTTTCCGAACTGATACACAAATCGACATCGTTTGTTGAAACACCTTCTATAACACATCCTGATACATATTGTGTGTTTTTACACTTTACAATATTACAGCCATCTTTATAATTACTACAATCAGACGTTTTCCAAAAATTATCCCATGCAGTTTTTGCATCATTAACCTCATCGTAACACATGATACCGTTATTTGTACAGTTACCATCTTTTAACGTTTTACATGTGCCTTGACCAGTACCACCGTTACATGTTTGTTTAAGTTCAACAACAATAGACGCAAAAACATTACCAGAACAACAAAACACGTTCACGACACAGGTAAAACACATCCATAAAAATTTATTTAATACCTTCATTTCAGTTTTGTATTATACATGCAATATAATATTCAGGTCAATAAAAATCCCCCAAACGGGGGATTTTTAATTTTAAAAGCGACTGCGTAACTTTACCATACCTGTTTGTGAAGTATAATCTTCATGCAAGGTTATATCATACATAACAGATACATCAACGCCATTATATGTCGCGGTTAAACCGATACCAAATTCGCCGCCCACGCGTGACAAGTTTTCACCGTCAACAATATAAGAACTGTTAATATTGTTCATAACAACTGTTGCGACTGAATTGTCCTGGACCAGGTCATACGTCAACATTGCGCGTAATTCTGGTTTTAACTGCAATGCAGACTGGGTATCAATATTAAATGCATATGCCAATCCTGCAACACCAGACAAATATTCATAGTCCATCGCATTCATACGATTTACACCATTATTATATTCGTCTTGTTCTATATGCAGATATCTGATACCAACCTGTGGTGTCAGGCCAGATTTCAATGCATACCCTGTCATTGCCTGGGCACCGAATGAATTGGCATTATACAAACTGTTGATTTGAACACCGAACGGATCAATGTTTTCATCATATTCTGACATTGCATATACCAATGTTCCATTCAAGAACCAATCTGTTGGCTTATACTGACCATACGCGAACAATGTTGTCGTGCTGATATCGGTATGACGACTGCCAGAATGCACATCAGAATTAGTATGCATCAACCCAGCACCGAGTGTATATTTACGATCAATCGTTGTATCTGCGCCAACTGCGAACCCACGTGAATAACCATGGAATTGGTCGGCATACTTTGTTTTGTTAAACAATCCCTGGGCCCAGAAACCATTTGTTTGTGATTTATCACCACCGGCACGTCCCATACCACCCATCATACGACCAGATGCCAAAGACAACGCCTGACTTTGTGCAGACATTGCAACAGAACGTGTCATATTTTCATCTTCTGGTGCCAATTTTGCTGTTTCTTTTTCAACCAGTGCACCGTTTCCAGAATTCAAGGCCTGTTGTGTCAACAAAGACAATTTTTGCAGATTTCCATCAACAGAATTCGCCAGGTTTGCAACCGTTCCGGCTGTTTCCACTGTCAAACCTGCATCTTTTGCGATATCTGCAACAGACTTCGTTTCGATTACGATACCTCTATCTGTTTCTGTGGCAATATATGTATCACCCACCAGGATATCTACACCATACTTTTTATTACCACCCAAGATATCATAGGTCCCAACACTGCCGATATTTAATTTCAGAACAGCATCTTCACCAAAGGTTAAATTTTCAGACCACAAACGTCCATGTGAACGGTCTCTAACAACTGATGCGATAACTGTTCCATTGATATCAATATTATCCTGTATTACCAACGCGGTACCAATATCTAACGTCGCACCACTGGCCAATGTTAACGTGCCATCACCTCTAATACCACCAGAAATTGTAACTTCTGCATCTGTAGTAATGTTCAACACGCCATCATTATAAATATCATTCGCACCACCATTGGCTGTATTATTTACAAATGTATTTTTCCCAGACATATTGATAATACCATCGGCACCATTAAATATCGCACCACCTAAATCACCTGCGATATTACCACTGAACACATTTTCACCACTGATATTTATAACACCATCACCTGTAGACAATACGGCTTCTGGTTTGCCACCAAAGTTCCAATCTGCACCGTTATAAATTGCGCCACCATGTTCATTTGCCTTATTACCAATAAAGTTCACATTTTCAATTGACACAGCGCCCGCAAATACATTAGCAATCGCACCACCATTTGTCACAGCTTTATTGTTCGTAAATGAAGATTCTGTGATATTCAATTTATAATCCTTGCCATGACGTGCAGATATTGCGCCACCACGCACCCCAGATTCATTTCCAACAAAATGCGTATTTACCAAATCTGCACTGGCCGTGCCACCCAACTGAATTGCACCACCACCGTCTGGGGTCACAATATCATCTTGCGCAATCAGACCCGCAACCGCAACTGCAACTGTATTATTACGGAAAACAACATCGGTTAATTTGGATACATCATTATTAAATATACCCAACGCCCCAGCGTCTGCAATTGCATGGTTACCATTGAACAATACGTTTTCCAGATTCATGCCAATTGGGCTTTTCATACTGCCGTAAATTGCACCACCAGAAAACGCTGTATTATTTGCAAACACTGCGCCATTTTCTTTATTTGATACAATATCTAAATCACCCAACGCAAATATTGCGCCACCATATCCGGCATCATCCCATGAAGAATAGCTGGCATGGTTATTCATAAAGTTTGCATCACCGATTTTCAAGACAGCATTTGCATCATTATAAATCGCACCACCGTCAACTGTGGCCTTGTTACCACTAAAAGATGCAATCGCTTTGCTCATATCAACGGTTGCATTCAAACCACCATTAAAAATCGCACCACCATTAGCACCGGCTATATTTTCAGCAAATGCCGCATTTCCAACAAAATTAACCGTCGTAGAAGATGTTGCATCTGAATCTGTCCAGTTCATAATCGCACCACCATTAACACCGGCTTCGTTTTTACTGAACAAAGTTGTACCAATAATATCAACAACCGCTGAAGAATTTGGGTCATCTGTACGAGATTCAATCGCACCACCATTCTGCAAAGCAGTATTTGATGCAAATGTATTTTTACTGCTGCCATCTGCAAAGCCAATTGTCATTTTTGCTGTATATTCGGTACCACGATTGTACAATGCACCGCCACCAAGTTTATAGTATTTATTCTCGGCTGCAACAGCTGTTTGGTGATTATCTGTGAACAGATTTTCTTGGGCCAAGAAACTCATATCCCCGGCATTAAATATGGCACCTGCGTATCCATCTGCCCTACCACCTGTAACACTTATTTTATTCGCCTGTAATATCATATCTGACAAAACAGTTGTATTTACAAATGCACCACTGCCTGTATCAACCCTGTCACCAGTAAAACTGATATCACCAGTTGTTTTAAAATCTACTAAGCCACCAATAACAATTCCACTATAATCAACACCCGGATTTGATATTTTGCTGTTAACAAAAGTAATATCCCCATCACCGTCATAAGCAATCTTTTTTTGTTCTTCTGTATAACTATAATTATACACAATGGCATTTTCGAACCGGACATCGCCACCTAACTTAACTGTACCATAATTATACAACATACCCTTGCGTTCTGTATCATTACCGCTGAACAGCACGTTATCCGACTGCGACAAATCTAAAGTCGCCCCATCTTTTACTTCTATACGCGAACCGTTTTGCACGACAAAATTTTCCGCTTTAATCGCCGTATACCCATCCGACGCATTATGCAAACCATTCAAGATATTTTTTGGCACATTTGCATTTACAACATTCAAATTTGATGAATTCATAAGAATATTGTTTGCGATAACATTTGTGCCATCTAATGTCAAATTAACATTATCAGCATTGAAATTACCTGCAACAGCGGTATTATCACGATTTGCAAACAACGACAAACCAGTTGCCATCTTTAAATAGTTAGAATCTTGTGAAACATCAAACCCTGTCTTTTCAATAATTGTTTCAACACTGTCATTCCATACCAATCCAGCCTGTTTAGCGATATCAAAATCTTTATAAGAAATTTCACCTTCTTGTAATTCTGCATCTGCCCAGTTAGATTCACCTGGTGTACCAGCAGTCTGCCAGTTATAAACAAATTCTTCGTTTTCACCCAATTCACGCAAGGTTAAATTAACAGGTCCAACATACAACGAAGGTTTTTTACCTGCGGCGCCCTTTATATTTACAGAACGACCGACAACATTATATTCAGGGAAATCATTTCCACGTGCACCATTTGCCCAAGAAACACGACCACCAATTGCCGAATTATTAGCCGTATCATAACCTAAACTTAAATCACCAAAAACCCATGCATCACCGGTTGTATTTGGTAAATCCGCCATGGCTGGCATAACGACCAACGCAGGCAAAACGCTGCAAACCCTTAAAATTTCGGGCAAATGTTTAATATTTGACATGTTTCTTCTCCTTTATTAAGAAAAATTTTCCCTTTCATGCGATTTCATTAGTAGCACATTAATTTTTATATTCAAGGAAATAAATTCTATGAAAATAAAAATGTACCGCCAAAGAAATTTGACGGTCGGGTGGGTTAAGAAAATCACAAATCAGTATGACCCCGCCAGTCTTTGGGAACCCCTGTTTTATAACTGACGGCCCCCCGACCCAGCGGGGACCAGATATAATAAAAGGCACAACACCGTGCCGCATATTATACCCCAGCGGATTTTGATATGCACAGACACATACCAACTGATTTGCGGACTTTCTTACGGTCCCGAAGCCAAATCCCTTTGGTTTCGAAACAATAGTAAAATTCTGACGCAAAAAAATCAACAAGAAATTTTATTACTGGATATATTTTTACTTTTGCCAACCGCCAAGGTTGAATATTTACTCGGCCGCATCTGGGGCAATTCGCGAACTGAATTGTTGGAAATAGAGCGAGAGATTGACGATATAAAAAAGAAATCTATCACTTATTCAAATGATTTTATTCGTATTTCTTCAGCAAATCTTTCCATGTCTGTGGTGCATCCACTTCATCAAAGTAAGCATTCAAAAAACTAACCAAGGTTTGATGTTTTTTCTCTGCATATTTGCGTCCCGGTTCTGTTAAGCACATATCGCGCAAATGAAAAATTTTAACAAAAAAGTGATTTACACACGGATCGACTTTTGATTTTCTATACTTTTCGGCATCCATTTCTTCTGGAAAATAATCTGGATCAAAGAAAGGTTGACCCGTTCCAGAACGATATTCTATGCACCGTAACAGACCTGTACACCCTGATGCGTCACACATATCGGCATCGGATACAATAGCACCTTCGATACCATATGCAGCAATACCCTTTAACCGTTTACTGTATCCAATAGTTTTTACAATATTTATACATTTTTCGCAGAATTCGGCATCAAATCCAGAACCAGACAATATGCGTTTGGTATTGGTCATCAGACGTTCAGATTCTTCACCAAACAGTTTATAATCATCACAATCATGCAATAATGCAGCAGCAGCCACCAAATCACGATTAGCAGATGTAATTTCATCACAAAATTTCATTGCCGTATTATAAACTCGAAACACATGTTTATCATCATGCCCGTTAAAGTTATTTTTAAGTAATTCAATCACTGCATTTTTTATATATTCAATACCTGTCATACAGACACCTTTATTGCTGTATGACATGCTATCATAACAAACTATATATGTCCAATTGTTATTAAAAAAGTTCGAAAGTTGAAAAAATTTACAAATTTTTATTTGTTGACTTTCGAACTCGGTGAAAACATTAGAAAACAAAATAAAACCCGCTCTGAAACGAACGGTTGCTTATGTCCGCCACACGTCGTTGAAACTATGTGTGGCACTACTTCACAATAACTATTCCGTTCGTGTGGCCTGCCACACGAAGCGTCATAGACGCGAAGTGTGGGCGGTCGCAGCTGGTTGCCTCGATATACAATAACTAAAATCAAAAAAATCTTGTAAACTGCGATTTTTTAAGATTTTTCTAATTGTCTATTCTCGTATTCGCTCGCTCGGCACATGTCTATGTGCCGGCTGTGCGGAAACCGTAACGATTTCACTGCGTGTTACTTGTGAAATCTACTTGTTTTCGAACCGTTGGTTCTCATCTCATTACCCCAAAACCAAAAATAAAAACACCCTTGCGGGTGTTTGAATTTTTGGTTGGGGCAGCTGGATTCGAACCAACACTGACGGAGTCAGAGTCCGGAGTTCTACCATTAAACTATGCCCCAATGCGACGCATATTATACGCATCTTATTTTCATTTTGCAATTAAAAAGTTTTTATATAAAAAACGACATTTTCATAACACAAATTCCACCTTAATAAACTTGACAATTTTAATATATGTATCACAATAATTGCATTATGATACAAAAAGGCGATAAATTTACCAATACAGAATTAAAACAATCTGTGCACGAAGTTTGTAATTACGATATTATCAAACATATCGATACAAAGCAGCACAGATACGGGCTGGTACTGATTGCGGACGACATAATTAACCCAACAAATCTTACCCCCGAAGAATACGCAGATATGTCTATCAAAGAATTCGATAGTATCCCATCCAGTGCCATAAATTTAGATGAACAATTGGGCGCACATGGATTTAAAACCACCCACAAATTTTCTTATAAATACAATACTGGCCGTCTATCCAATCTGGAAATAGTTTACGATGCGTACAAATTAGAATATTTTAAAACTATCGCCTTTTCGTGTAAACCACGCCCAGGTCACGATAGTAAATTTTATCACATGCTGTTTGATGCATTTAATTTATCATATTACTATGCCCAATATCTGTGGGCACAAAATCCAAATATATGTGATAATATTGCCAATGCATTACGTAATCCGTCTGTTGACAACTGGGACCAAATTACCAGTGCAATTCTTGGTATCGGTTTTCAATTTCACCCAGACGATGTCTTTGAACATGCCATCAATCATCTGAACCCAAAATTAAGCAGCCAAGAATTTAACGCACGTTATAAGTTGCAACTAGAATTCAAAAACAATATGCAACAAAATTATGGCATTGATACAGGTTGTCTGGTTTTATCACCACAAAGCCGTGAAAAATTACAGAAAATTGTAACTGGGACTGACACACCATATTACAGACAACTGGTAACACAATTTTTTCAAAAAATATCAGATTTTTGCAAATAATGCCGCCGCCCGATTTTGGGCGGTTTCATTTTGCAATTAAAATATTACATTTTTTATGATATAATTCGCATTATGTTAATAGCAATTGAAACGATAAACGAATTTCATCGGATGCGGACTGATGCACATGTCCGTTGTCTGAATTATTTCGCAGGTCTGTTAGGCTATCATTTCCCAGAGCATGACAATGACAAAAATCATGGGACGATGCGTATTGCATACTCGTACATAAACTATGCAAAATATCATCCTGAATATAACATTCCTGAAACCAATCGGCACCTGTACGTTCAAATGCGCACGGAACATCATCAGACCCAACCGCATCATTTAGAATATTACACATCTGCGTCTGAAATAAGTGACACAACATTGATTGAAATGCTGTGCAATTGGCACAGTGCCAACTTTGAACAAAGGTACATCACACACGAAGACCCAAAAGATTATTCTGTATTACAATTTTTTGAACAAGAATTAAAAGATAATCTGAAATACACATGGTCTGAGCACCAGCTGGAAATAATATACGACACGATTGAATTTCTGGAAATGTACACCAACCATGACGAAGTCATGAAAATCTGGATACCATTATTAAATTCTTAGACTTGCAATACTTCCTAGTGCAATATTCCCCGAAATATAAATAATTTATACAAAGGGGGAAAAGCTATGACAAAATTAAAATTTATTTTCACATTGGCGGTCTGTATTTCAACGATTGAAAACGCGGACGCCTGTACAGGTATAACACTGCGCGCCAAAGACAATGCCACAGTTGTTGCACGCACTATGGATTGGTCTGGGGCGGAAATGAACAACCTTTATACGATTATTCCGCGTAATCATAACCAGCAATCTTTATTACCAGACGGCACCATGGACGGTCTGTCATTTACATCATTATATGGATATGCAGGCATTGCGGTATCCCAGCCAGAATTCGTTGTTGACGGCACGAACGAAGCAGGTCTATCGGCCGCCTTGTTCTATTTTCCGAACTATGGTGAATATGAAAAATATGATGAAAACGACAAAGATATATCCTTGGCTGATTTCCAGGTTGTATCATGGATATTATCGCGCTTTGCAACCATTGACCAGGTCAAGGCCGCCATCAACGATGTTCGTATTATAAATATAGACCCAACTGCATCTACGGTACATTGGCGCATAACCGAACCCAGCGGTCGCCAGGTTGTCTTGGAAATAATTGACGGCACGCCATATTTTTATGAAAATGAAATTGGGGTATTGACTAATTCCCCGGGGTTTGAATGGCACATGACCAATTTGAACAACTATGTAAATTTACATCCAGGTGGCGCGGGCCCGACCCAGTTTGGTCCAATAACATTGCGTGCATTTGGGTCTGGTTCTGGTCTGCGTGGATTGCCGGGCGACTTTACCCCGCCATCACGTTTTGTAAGGGTTGCATTTTTAAAGACATTCGCCCTGGAACAAGAATCAGGATACGCCAGCGCCCAACAGGCATTTCATATTCTGAACAATGTTGACGTGCCATCTGGCGTACAATTTGCTGTTGGCCAATCACCAACCGACATGCCTGCGGCGACCCAGTGGACAATTGCGACAGATTTAAAGAATCAGATTATATATTATCACACAATGTATAATCGCACCATCCGCAGTATTGATATGAAAAACATAGACTTTGCAACTGTGCCATTTCAATATCACCCACTGGATGAAATAAAGGCTCAAATGATTATGCCTGTCACGATAAATTAAACCAGTCCCCCATCGGGGACTTTTTTTGTGGACAAGTGGGAAGTGGTTAGTGGGCCAAGTGGGAAGTGGTTAGTTGTTAGTGGTTAGTGAATGCAGAATGATTTTTTTCTTTGTTCGCAATAAAAGCTCTTAAAAACCTTGTCATTGCGAGCGTACGCGTGGCAATCCAGTCTATTCTTCCTCTCTGTCATCCTGGGGCTTATTCGGCCCCCGCAAAAATGTAAATTTTTGTGGGTGATGTCTCCAGGACCCAGGTCATTCTTCCTTTTTGTCATTGCGAGCGGATGCGCGGCAATCCAGTCTATTATTCCTTTTTGTCATCCTGGGGCTTGACCCCAGGAC
>JAZSAG010000050.1:0-10682 GCA_045601765.1 Candidatus Enterousia sp.
CCAACGCCCGCCATTTCAATTTCACTGGCCACGATTTGATAATTACTGCGGGCAGGGTACGTTGTAAAGCGCCCAGTTATAATGACCTCCATTCCATCTTCTAACTTGAAATTAACCGGTGTTCCGCGCCAAACAATTACAGAAATCGCGGCCCCAGCATCTTTGATTGTCATATAAATATGCCCAGATGTGGCACGCGTAATTTGTGACAATTCACCACGAATTTTAATCCGCGGAAATGCAGTTTCAACAACACCTTTCAGCAACGCCGACGCATCGGAAACACTAAATATAGTATCTGGTTTAACAAAGGGTTCTGGTTTTTGTAACATTTATTTAGATTTGTTTTCCATTAATAATTTTATAAGATCCAAATCAACCGCTTTTGCAAATTTATGTGCTTCATCTTGCAATGACAGCCCATACGCAGTCTTTTTACCCAAATGATAAGGCAACTTTAAATCATCAACTGTAAACTGATCGTACGTAATATCAAACACCTTACCAGTTGGCACATGTTGCAACCAATGATGTCCCATTTGTCCAACCCATTGATCTTTATTAATACTCATCAATTGCCATTCATGAAAATCCATCGCAATCGCAAACGAAATACTTGCCACGCGACAAAATCCACCAGAGTCATATCCCAAATCCCAAACATCGTTATCCGGGGTTATAAAAGTTGCCTTTTTAACATCATCTGACGTAAATGCCTTGCGAAATTTGATGACCAATTCAGTGGCCCGTTTATATTTTTCAGGCGTCAAATTTAATTCTTTAAGACGCGCCAGAATATTTCTGGTCGCCTGTTCATAGTATTGTTTTTGTTCTGGTGTTTTCATAACCCACATTGTACCACTAATACACAAACAAATCAATACCAGACATGACTTATAATTCCGTCAACGGCCAACGTGGTCTGGGGGCAATCGGTTCGGTTACGACATTGCCAACCAAATAATTTTCCAGACCCGCCCACGCAATCATTGCGCCATTATCAGTACACAAATTCATTGGTGGCGCCGCAAAAATCATATTATTTTTTTGTGCCAAGGCCTCTAACGCACCGCGAACAGCGCTATTTTTTGCAACCCCGCCGGCCACAACTAAACTCTTTGGCTGTGCCGTACGCACACGTGTATCATTCATTGCGTTATTCAAGCGATTTACTATGCAATCTACCACAGACGCTTGAAAAGACGCACAGAAATCGTTAATAAACTCATCTGTTATTGGTCCCTTGTGTCTATCCAAGAATGTTCTAGCCGCGGTTTTAATACCACTGAACGAGAAATCACATCCGCCTTTGTCACACAATGGACGCGGAAAATCAAAGGCCTTTGGATTACCGGATTTTGCACGTGTATCTACAATTGGTCCACCTGGATACCCCAGTCCCAACATTTTTGCAACCTTGTCAAACGCTTCACCAGCACTGTCATCCAATGTTTGTCCAATCAATTCATATTTCCCAACACCACGAACTAATAAAATCTGACAATGCCCCCCAGATGCCAACATCAACAAATATGGAAACTCAATTTTTATATCTTTGTTTGTACCATCAGCAGTCGACGCGCACAAACGTGGCACCAACGCATGTCCTTCCAGATGATTGACCGCCACCAATGGTTTACCTGTTGATTGTGCAATACCTGTTGCCGTCATCCATCCAACCAGCACGCCACCAATCAACCCAGGCCCCGCAGTTGCCGCCACAACATCAATATCCGCAATTGTCTTGCCGGCTTTTTCTAAAGTCTGGGCCACTACTTCATCTATGGCCAATATATGTGCGCGTGCGGCCAATTCTGGAACAACACCGCCATATTTTTGATGTTCTGGGCTTTGTGAATATATCACATGCGACAAAATGTTTCTGTCGCTGTCCACAATTGCGGCACTGGTTTCATCACACGAAGATTCGATCCCCAAACACAGCACGGCATTACGATTATGCGTATTGCTGTCCAGACATCCCATATCCAACCGAATTAATTTATCATCACTCATTTTATTTCCACCAATACAAACCCCAGATTTGTTTTATCTTGTATACGTTGTGACACGTATTCTGTAAATTTTACATCTATGACCTGTTTTTGTTCACTGGACGCATGACGTAATACACCATCAGGCATCAACAGTCCCATATGAAAAACCGCCAGATCAGTACCAATCTTATCACGTATTTTTGGTTTGTCAGCAACAAACAACACAATCATCATTTTATTTATTTTTATATCCGACGCATATGCATATGGTATGTATTCTAAATCTATTGCAACAGGCGTAAGATTAAAATCAATATTATGAACTTTTTTAAACCATGCCTGTTTATCAATCACAACATGACGCACCGCCGTTGGCGCATATTTTTTACTGACATTTTGCACCACATCCGAATTATTTATCAGCCAATCAGATTCAATAAAATGGTTACGATTTAAAAAGTCAACCTGCCCATTTTTATATCTTATTTTATTTAGTTTACCAACATCCGCACGGGCCAAAACCGTTTCAACGAACGTCGTACAATCAAACACATCAAATCTAATTAGCGGATCAGCATCCGGCGCGATTCCTTCGCCCAACGGGGAATTAGCGTATGGTACGCCTAAAAAAGACCGGCCGGTAAACGTTGTATTAAAAACACAACAACCCGCCAGTAATAAAAACAACAACAGTTTTTGCATCTTACATATTTTGCTGCAATTTCAGTCCTGTCTGACACAGTGACGCAGCATCACGCA
This sequence comes from Candidatus Enterousia sp., assembly GCA_045601765.1. Lineage (GTDB taxonomy): Bacteria > Pseudomonadota > Alphaproteobacteria > Rs-D84 > Rs-D84 > Enterousia. The sequence continues at coordinate 2,757 of JAZSAG010000050.1, forward strand.
CCGCCATTTCCCCAGAATCGGGCAGGGTGGATATTTTATCAATACAGGCAACCAAAACATCTAAATTTTCTTCACTGGCGGTTAAAATTTGCACAGACGCATTCCGTCTTTCAACCGAAGCCGTACGCCAATCTTTTAAATTACCAATTTCCAGTGTCTCACCACGTTTTGCAAAAAAGAACACCAAAACGACCAACAACAACACACATATACCAATAAACAATTTGAAATATTTTTTGATGAATTTCATTTTCCTTTCCCCTTATATTTTTATTCGCATTTTACCAGCCACAAATCGTAATCCGCATGCTGCAACGGATTTTGCCCGGGCTCATTTCGGTTCATCCATCCGCCAAAAATTTGCCCCTTGTCTGATTCAAAAACCTCGACAAAGGCGAAATAATTTTCGGCCTGGAACGGGTCAGACTGTTTACATGAACGAACACGTATTTGCAATTTTTCGTATTGTACATCCTGATTTAACGGGATGACTTGTTCTTGTACTTTACCGGCATCTTTGTTCATGATACGCACAACCGCATTATTGCGTTCCACATACGCATTCACCGCGCACGGCAATATTGTCAGAAATAAAATCGCCAGTATTTTTTTCATGTACATTATAATATCTTGTATCCAAGATATTGTCAATAATGATATGAACAAAAAAAATCCCACCGAAGTGGGATTGATTGATTATTTTGTTGCTTTTTCTGCTGATGCAGCTGATAAATCTTCAACAATACGTGCTTTTTTACCAGACAGACCACGCAAAAAGAACAATTTAGCACGGCGAACCTTACCAACACGAACCTTTTCAATTTTTTCAATTGCAGGGCTGTACAGTGGGAACTTGCGTTCAACACCAACACCATAAGATTCACGACGTACTGTAAAGGACGCATTATTACCCATACCACCATCGCGTGCAATAACAACACCTTCAAAAACCTGGATACGGAATTTATCACCGCCTTTAATTTTAACGTGAACCTTCAATGTATCCCCGGCTTTGAAATTTGGGATTTTTTTATCGCCCGCTAATTTTGCGATTTGGGCTGCTTCTATTTTTTTAATAATGCTCATTTTTCATTTTCCTTTATTAAGTCCGGTCGACGTTCTTTTGTTATGTCAACCGATTGTTGTTTCCGCCACCTTTCTATATTGCCGTGGTGGCCGGACAGCAGGACTTCTGGGACACTTTGTCCACGCCATACTGACGGGCGGGTGTATAACGGCCATTCCAGCCCCCCGATTTCGAAACTTTCATTTTGGGTGGTGTCATCACCACCGTGCACAACATTATCTAACAAACGAACGCAACTGTCAATAAAAACCTGAGCGGCAATTTCACCACCCGACAGAATATAATCACCAATCGACAATTCCATTATTCCATATTCTGAAATAACACGTTCATCAATACCTTCGTACCTGCCACATAACAGTGTATACGTTGCATCTGGGACATCTGCAAATTCATGCACCATTTGCTGATTCAATCTGGGACCACGTGGTGAAAAGTATATAATTTTTCCCTTGTTTTCTATTGAATCCAACGCGTCACCCAATACATCAGGACGCATTACCATACCGGCACCACCGCCGAATTGCGTATCATCAACACTGCCATAGTTGTTAATTGCAAAATCGCGAATATTAACAACATTACACGTCCATATACCCTTGTCCAGCGCGCGACCAACAACACCGCCCGCCAAGGTACCTGGAAACATTTCTGGAAAAATAGTCAATATATTAAAATGCATTTTTATCTCTGATTTTCCTTGCAATTATAGCATACTTTGCGTGCCAAGTCATATAATTCTTGTGCATTCTGTGCGATTTTATCTGTTCCGACCAACAAATTACGCGTTCTTATCATATATTCCTTAATTTCACCAAACGGTTTCCAGATCACAGCATCAGGATTTTTTTTAACCTGTTGTTGCAACTCACAATTCGGATTACATTTATCACAGTCCACAAAAACAACACCAACTGATTTTGTTATTTTTATAGGCTTCATCATTTTTGTTCCTTACTTAACGTATATAATTTTATTTTGCGCATCAACCTTTGCACCAATAAAAGACACCATTTGCCCATTATCCATTTCAATTATATCGCCTGCGCCATAGTTCTGGAAACAGGCAACAACGCCTATTTTTTGTCCGCCACGCACAACATCAAAACCGATCAAGTCCGCCTGATAATATTCATCCACATCTAAATCGGGCAGGGCGCCACGTTCAATAAACAACTCTGTTCCACGCAGTGTTTCGGCCACATTTCTGTCATCAACACCGCGAATTTTTGCAATAATTACCGTTGAACTGGGCAATGCACGTACAAACTTAAAATCACCATCGTTAAACGCATTGCTTTTCACATCCAGCGTTTTAAAATCCATTGGATTTTCTGTAAATGTTTGGACACGTACTTCACCGCGCACACCCTGGGGTGCAACAATTTTACCGACCAAGATTTTTTTTGATTCTGTCATTTTGGTTAATTTCACCTTATTTGAAAAATGCCTGCACAGAAGAACATCCTGTGCAGACATAATTTAAGCAGCAAAAATTATTCTGCAACTTCTGTTGCTGGCGCTTCTTCTGTGGCTGCTTCTGTCGCGGCGGCGGCTTCTGCCTCTGCGGCGGCCTTAGCGGCGGCTTCTGCAGCAGCTTTTTCTTCTGCGATTTTTGCCAATTTATCGGCTTTGTCTTTGATTTTCATCTGTGTTTTTTCAGACTGCAAATGTTTTTTTGTCTGCACAGGAATTGCCTTTTTTGCAACCAAACCGGCATTTGCCAAGAATTTATAAACACGGTCTGATGGTTGTGCACCCTTGGCCAACCAGGCCTTGACTTCATCAATTTTCAATATAACACGTTTATCGCTATCTTTGGCCTGCATTGGATCGTATTTTCCAACAGTATCCAAAACATTACCAGAATTACGTGCATTACGTGAATCAGTCACAACGATGTGATAATACGGACGTTTTTTTGCGCCGAAACGTGCCAAACGAATAACAGTTGCCATATTTTTGCTCCTTAGATTTAATAACTGTTTATTCCACAAAGAAAACCGACATCAAGGACGAAACTCGTCGGATGATGGACCACATACATACTGTACACTGGCATTACGATGATGGCAATCTTTGGGATTTGCAGACCAATTATTAACAAAAAAATACAAAAAGTCAATATTTTATTGCAACACCCAAAAACATTTACTAAACTTCCCACAAAGGAGAAGAAAAAGTGAAAAAGACATTATCAGCACTTTTATTAACATTGCCGTTGGTCGCATGCGATAATCAGCCTGCACCGACACCAACCACCACACCCGAAGATTTCAACTATGTACGCCAGATTATCAAGGACACCCAAAGCATGGTTGTTGCCAAGGGTGCAGAAGGCGACTTTTTAATTCACCTGGACGCGACACCTGAATTATTAAAGATTGCCGAGAACACAAAAACCGCTCGTTTCTTGTCTATTGAAAATCCGGAACAATACATTACTGACGGAAAATGCATGGTGAACATTATTCCATATGCAACGAAAAAGAAACTGGGTTTTGAAAACAGCAAATGCAATTATCGCATGACATGCAGTTCAGACTTATCTGGTAAATATTACGCAGTTGAACTGTGCGAACAATTGTGACTTTTATTTTCTGGACAGGGCGTAATATATTGATATAATATACCCCATGTCTGCGGGCGTGGTATAATGGCAGCACGTCAGCTTCCCAAGCTGAAGACGAGGGTTCGATTCCCTTCGCCCGCACCACCAATTTTCACCGCAGCGATAGCAAGGGCTGAAAATTGAGTACCTCGCCGCAGCATTGCCCGAAACAATCTAAATATCTTTACATTTATCGGCGAAGGCGGGCTTGACAATCATATAAAATCTTTCACCGCAGCGATAGCGTAGCGAAAAGGGCCCATGGAGTGAAAACGAACATGGGAATCAGACATTCCCTTCGCCCGCACCAAGAATTCAACCGGCCTTGTGCCGGTTTAATTATTGGCTATGCGGCGACGGAATTGAACCCGACCAAGAGGGTTCGGGGCGCCAGTTGACGAGAACAAGTGAATACGAAGTTCGAGTCTTACGTAGCGAAAGGGGCCCATGGAGTGAAAACGAACATGGGAATCAGACATTCCCTTCGCCCGCACCAAGAATAAATAATTCCTTGGACTTACGTCTGGGGTATTACATAGGAGTAATAAAAAACGTCACAAAAATGACGTTTTTTATTTTTTTAACATTCTATTTTTCTTTCATTTTGCTCATAATCTCTGCATTTCTTATTTGTGCTTCTTCATGTTCTTTCTGTTTTTGTCTTTTGATATCAAGTTGTCTATTTATCAAATCCACAATTTGCTTTCTGCCACGCACAGATTTAACAGTTGCTATTTCTTCAAAATTGCCAGTTTTTGAATTTACAAAAAACGCATTAATAATTTTTGCTTCTGGGTTGTTATCAAAAAAGAACACCATTCTTCCGGACCCTGAAGCAAATTCTGCAACTTGACCACATTCATCAATTAATCCAACAACAATAGCATTTTTATCTGTTGGTATATCAACTCTGCGTGTTTGCACTAGATCAGCATGATAAAGCAAATCTTTTAATATATTTATTTCTGTATATTCAGCATCTTCTTCTGCTATTTCATTTTTTTCTTTTGCGATACGCTTTGCTTCTTCTTTTGCTTTAATAGACGCGGCTTGTTTTTGTTCTTCTTTTTTTATTTTTAGTTCTTTTATCTTTTTTGCAGCTTCTTCTAAACCAGTATATGCAAGTGCACCAACAACAAATGGCGTGGCAACAACTACACCTGTGACAGTTCTGGTAAGAGCCAATGGTCCCCCTCTGTTTTGTAGATCTAAAACACTAGCGAATATATCTATTTTTCGTTCCGTGCGTTCTAATTTGTTCATTTTACGAGCAGCTTTGGACTGACTTTCCAATGCTTTGTGTAATTTGTCTGCTAAGGTTTGCCTTTCTTTTTCAGACAATTCGACCTTTAATTTGTTTGTTAATTCTTCTACTTCTTTATCTTTTAGATATTTATTTAAAGCCAAAACCCCATGTGCAATCATAGTCATTCATAACTCCTTTAATTACAAAAAATACCCGCTCCAAGAAAAAGCGGCCGGGGAGTTCAAAAATCATATACCTTAATGATTCTGTGGTCTTTCGGTTGCCCGTATTTTATAACCAACAGCTCCCCGACATAGTGTCAGGGATGATAACGGTGCAAAAACACCGAAACATCAATTTAACGATGCTTTCGCACCGAAGGTATAGGGCTTTTGACAACCCCGAACCCAATCTCTTGGATTCAGTTAGTACTATATCACTAAAAATCAGAAATGTAAATTGAATATATTAACTATCGTTTGAAACAACTAATTTTTAGGACAGCCGTATTTCTTGTCCATATATTCCAAGCCGTACCGTTCAATAACATCTTTCATATACATTGTGTCAATATAACAAGAAAGCATATGATGTAATGTTTGTACTGTCTTAAAATCCAGAATAGATTCTAATTTTGTATTTAGGCCTTTCTTAGAAAAGTCAGCAGTCACCCCATGTTTACTATCGACATAAATGTCATAACATTGTTCAAACGTTTCTTTTATTTTTTCCAAAGTTATTGGACATTCTTTTTTTAGTCTTCTATTTAGTTTTGATTTAAAATCTTCAATAGAATTTAATGTTGCGGGCAATTTTTGTTCAGCCTGTATTTCTTTTAATGCTTGCTCTAACTGTTTATCTGAAAAATTGCGAAACCATAAACTAATTTCCCAATCAAAATGCCCGGTCTTATCTACACCACCTGATTTCCATAGCAGTTCATAGCACGCCCACATTAACAAATTTGCACTATATAAATGCTCCTTTTGCAGTTCTGCAGTGGCGGATTCAAACATCTCAAACATTATATCTTTGTATGTCATATTTAACCCGTATTACTTTATCTTTACTCAAACACGCTTCTGACATCTAGCATTATATCACCGGCGCGTCTGTCGGATATGCCGACACGATGTGCGACTGCTAACATATCTGCGCCCGTGATATCTATGCCTTTGCCATTTACAGATGTTGTATGTTCCCAAATTCCCGGTGTTCGGGTTAAGTCAAACACAGGGGAAACACGCCAATCGCCATTATCATATAAAAATGCAAAATTTTTGGTGTGGTCATCAGTGTTGTTTATCCAAATATTAAACACCATCAGACGGAACATTTTTTCAACATCAACCATATTACGGGTTAGTTTCGCTGTTAAAGACAGCAAATCAGAATAATCAACCACAGGTTGTGTATGATCAGCATCCAACAAGCCTGCCGCAGAAATCATAAAGACTTTATCGCCATTTGGTTTGCGGTCAAAACGTTGTACTCCAAAGTATTTTCCATTAAACAAACGGTGTTCGGGAACATCCAGACCCGCTTTGATTGCAGATTCCATAATGTTGAATTCTTGGGTACCGATATCCATTGGGTCTGTTCGGGCAGGAAATTTGATAATCCAATCCATACCATCAACTTTGCGGAATATTTTTGGACGTGTTCCACCGGATGAACCACCAATGCGAAACAATTCTTCGGTGATTTTGTCTTCTGTGGTTGCAGTGTTGTCTTCAATTATTTTTCGGACCTGGATTGCGATTTCGTCCAATTCGAAATCCTTGTATTCTGTAATCATTTCAGCAGCAGGTTCAAATTCCAATGCCCCAGGGCCATTTTTACCAACGATTGCCAACCTGTCCAATACAGAAATGCTGTTTGGGGCGATACCACGACGCTGTAATTCACGATTTACCAATAATTGTCCCCAACTGTCTGGCAAAGAATCATTAAAGACGCCAAACACACCGTCAAATGGATTGCGCTTTGCAATAAATACACGCTTTTCCAACGGCAGTTTAAATGGCGATATACTAAACCCATTTTCCAGCCAATTTGCGTCATATTCAAATGCCATAAGGTTGTCAGGGGTCAATGCCAAACGACCAACCACCATATTATGATATTTAACCGTCAGAATTTTATTTTGCATATTCGCCCCCATCCTGTACAACATCGAATATAGACTGATAATTTTTACGCACAAACAGGTTGTCAAAATCGCCTTCGTATCCCAGCGCTTGCGATAATTTAATCAGTGCGGATAATGACACTTCACCGGTTCGTTCAAATCGCTTGATTGAGCCCAAAGATACCCCCGAACGCTGTGCCAGGGTCATTTGCGACATCTTGGCAACACGTCGAACGGTACGAAACCGATCCCTTATTCTGGTTTTAATAGACAGTATATTATCTATATTCATTGTTTGCGTCCATGTTTAGATATTATATTATCTGTAATAATAATGCAAGGTTGTTGATTTTGCAATAAAAAATCACAAAAAATCGTTTACAATTGGCAAAAAAACACGATAAATTAAAAATTGTCAGGCAAAGTGTTAGGCAAACTGATAAAAATGGCTAAAAATCGGGTTGAAATGGGCTAAAAAACGCTAAAAATGGCATAAACACGGTCCCCTTCGCCCGCACCACCAATTTTCACCGCAGCGATAGCAAGGGCTGAAAATTGAGTACCTCGCCGCAGCATTGCTCGAAACAATCTAAATAACTTTACATTTATCGGCGAAGGCGGGCTTGACAATCATATAAAATCTTTCACCGCAGCGATAGCGTAGCGAAAGGGGCCCATGGAGTGAAAACGAACATGGGAATCAGACATTCCCTTCGCCCGCACCAAGAATTAAACCGGCCTTGTGCCGGTTTAATTATTGGCTATGCGGCGACGGAATTGAACCCGACCAAGAGGGTTCGGGGCGCCAGTTGACGAGAACAAGTGAATACGAAGTTCGAGTCTTACGTAGC
>JAZSAG010000051.1:0-24084 GCA_045601765.1 Candidatus Enterousia sp.
CCCATTTGTGGGGCGGTTGGTTTTTCTTCGGGAATTTCTGTCATGACTGCACCCGTCGTCAGCATCACACCGGCGGTGCTGGCCGCAGATTGCAGGGCGGTTTTTACAACCTTGGCCGGGTCAATGATACCCGCCGCCATCATGTCAACGTATTCGCCTGTCTGGGCATTATAACCAAAATTGTATTCGTTTGATTCCATGACTTTGCCAACAACAATTTCCCCTGATGTGCCCGCGTTTTCTGCAATTTGTGCACATGGGGCAATTATCGCACGTCTGATAATGTCAATGCCAACGTCTTGGTCTGCGTTCGCACCGTGGATGTCCGCCAATGCAGATGTCGCACGTACCAATGCAATGCCACCGCCGGCAACAATGCCATCAGATACCGCCGCGCGGGTTGCCGCCAATGCGTCATCAACACGGTCTTTTTTCTCTTTTACTTCGACCTCGGTCATGCCACCAACCTTGATAACGGCGACGCCGCCAACGATTTTTGCCAGACGTTCTGATAATTTTTCGCGGTCGTAATCACTGGTTGTGGTGGCAATTGCCTGGCGAATTTCATCTGCGCGTGCAGATATCATGCCTTTATCACCGGCGCCGTGTGCCAACAGTGTGGAATCTTTGGACACAATGACCTTTTTTGCACTGCCCAAAACAGCCGGGGTAATGTTTTCAAATGTCATGCCCATGTCATCAGATATAACCGTTGCACCGGTTACAATCGCAATGTCCTTTAACATTTCTTTGCGTCTGTCGCCAAATCCTGGGGCCTTGACCGCGCATACCTTCAGACCACCACGCAGACGGTTTAATACCAATGTTGCCAATGCTTCGGATTCGACGTCTTCGGCAATAATTAACAGTGGTTTGCCAGATTGGGCAATCGGTTCCAAAATCGGTAATAATGCCTGCAGACCCGTGATTTTCTTTTCAGATACCAAGATTTGTGCACCGTCCAGTTCTGCCAACATTTTTTCACTGTTTGTGACGAAATAGGGCGACATAAAGCCCTGGTCAAACTGCATACCTTCGACAACGTCAATTTCTGTATCCAGACCTTTGGCTTCTTCGACAGTAATAACACCTTCTTTGCCGACACGTTCCATGGCACTGGCAATTTTTTCGCCAATGTCTGGGTCGTTGTTCGCAGAAATTGTCGCAACCTGGGCAATTTCAGCACTGTCTGCCACAGGACGGGCATGTTTTTCAATGTCTGATACAACAACAGATGTCGCAATGTCAATGCCACGTTTTACGTCCATTGGATTCATGCCGGCTGCAATTACACGACGGCCTTCGCGGATAATCTTTTGCGCCAAAACAGTCGCAGTGGTTGTACCATCACCGGCATCGTCGCCGGCCCGTTTGGCAACTTCTTGGACCATGCGGGCACCAATGTTTTCGCCAGGGTCTTTTAATGATACGGCCTTGGCCACGGTGACGCCGTCTTTGGTGGCAACAGGCGCACCATACGATTTTTCAATTACAACTGTGCGACCCTTGGGGCCCATGGTGATTTTTACCGCATTGGCCAATTTATCAACTCCCGCCGCCAGTTTGTCTGTGTCAAAAACAATATCTTTTGCCATTTTTATTTCCTTTTGATTATTTATTTAATTATTCCCAATATATCTGTTTCTTTGATTAAAACATAATCTGTGCCGTCAAGTTTAATCTCGTTAGCAGACGATGCCCATTTCGCAAATAATACAACGTCGCCAGTCTTGACCGATACAGGTATTAAATCGTCACCGCTGTATGTCCCGGGACCTGTGGCAATAACACGGCCACGTGACGGTTTTTCACGGGCGTTGTCGGGGATTATAATCCCACCAGCAGTTTTGTTTTCTTCTTCGATACGGGATAATAAAACGTAATTATGTAATGGTTGTAGCATAATAATAACTCCTTGGGTTCAACCTGTATGATTGATATAGTCTAAAAATCATTGATTTCAAGTCTATATTTTTATATCCTGGGGGTGATAAAACAACAGGAATGAAAATATGTATGATAAAAATAATGTCTTTGCAAAAATAGTGCGTGGCGAAATACCATGCGGGCGCGTCTTTGAAAACGAAAACGCAATGGCGTTTCGGGATGTAAAACCGGTCGCGCAAACACATATCTTGGTTATACCCAAGGGCGAATATACAAATATGTTTGATTTTGTAAATAATGCGTCCGAAAAAGAACAGGCTGATTTTTGGGCCTGTCTGACCCAGGTGGCACAAATGGAAAACTGCATAGATGGGTGCAATGTGTGGGCAAATGTCGGAAATGGAACCTTCTTTTATCAAAGTGTGCCACACTTTCATTTGCACTTAATCGCAGGTGATAAAAAACAGGATTTTTCGGATATCGCAAAATGATTGTTAATGTTCGGGTTATACCACGCGCAAAATTAAATAAAATAGATGTCCAGCCTGATGGTGTGGTGCGGGTGCATACAACAACTGCGCCGACCGATGGCAAGGCAACAATGGATGTTATAAAAATGTTGGCACAACATTTCGGTGTGCCAAAAACATCTGTGAAACTGGTCCGCGGTCAGACGTCGCGCGATAAGGTTTTTGAAATCTAATAATTCAATATTAACTTTTTTAATTCTGTCACAGAATCTGCAACAAATATGTTATAGCAATCTGTGCCTGCAATAAAACCATGGTTTTGCATGTGGCGGGTCAATGTCGCCAATGGACGCCAAAAATTATTCGTGTTCAAAAAGAACAAAGGTTTGCGCGTTTCACCAATTTGCTGCATCGTCATGATGTCTGTCAATTCGTTCAATGTGCCAATGCCGCCCGGTAAAATTATAAAGCCGTCGGATTTATCAAACATTATCTGTTTGCGTTCATTAACACCGTCAACAATTGTGACATGAATGCCATGATGCGCAGGTTCCTGCATCGCAATAACATTGTCTGTGGATACGCCAATTACATTGCCACCGTGGTCCAGTGCAGATGTTGCAACAGTCCCCATTAAACCAACGTCGCCACCACCAAATACTATTTTAATATCGCTTTTGGCCAGCATGGCCCCAACCGCACGCGCGTCACGTTTGAATTGAGGGTCCGTACCAAATTGATGACCGCAATATACCGCAATAGATTTTAATTTCTGTGACATTTGTAATTTTCCTTTATTTTTACGAATTATAGCATATTATAGCAAAATAATGAATGAAAAGTTTCTGGATTTTGTTCATGTGCATATAAGTGACCAACCTGTGGCCGTGGCGGTCAGTGGTGGGGTTGATTCCGTATGCTTGTTGCATTGGTTGGTTGGGGCGGGGGTAAATGTTGTCGCGCTGCACGTCAATCATCATTTGCGCCCCAGTGCCGGTATCGAGGCGCAATACGTCCAAGAACTGTGTCAGAAATTAAATGTTCCATGCCATGTCTTTGATTGGATGGCGGAAAAACCGGATTCTGGGTTGGAGGCCGCCGCACGTGATGCACGATATAAATTTATGACCGATTTTTGCAAAGATAATAATATTACAAACCTGGTGGTGGCGCATCAGGCAGATGACCAAATTGAAACTTTTTTAATGAATTTGTCACGGGGCAGTGGGGTGGCCGGTTTGTCTGCAATGCGGGCGGTGACATATCGTGATGGGGTGAAAATATTGCGCCCGTTGTTGAACGTATTTCGCAGTGAACTAATTGATTTTTGCGAAAAAAATAATATCAAATTTTTTTGCGATGAAATGAATGATGATGAAAATTATACGCGTGTAAAAATTCGTAAAAATCGTCATTTGTTGTCTGAAAAACTGGGGATTTCTGATGCGCGTATATTGTTGGCGGTGGAAAATTTAGGGCGGGCACGTGATGCGCTGGAATCAGATGTGGACGCACGTGTGAATGCGGTCATGTATGATGGGTATGCATTATTTTCTGATTCTTTTCTATTTGACGTGGCGGGTGATATTGGTTTAAAATTCTTGGGAACGTTGATTCAAAAAATTGGGGGGGATAATTATCAACCACGCTTGAATTCGCTGATGCTTGCACTAAGTAAATTAAAGTCAGATTGTAAATTTACACTGGGGCATTGCACGGTGCGAAGATTTAAAAATCAAGTGCTGGTTGTTCCCGAAGGCGCAAAAACAAGTATCAGGAAGAAAAATGAAAAAAATAAACGAATTCAGAAAAAACAGTCTAAATAATAATTCATCAAAAACAAAACGTGATGGTGCATCAAAATATTTAATATTATTCGGCATACTGTTTGTCGCAATGATGGGGCGTATTTTTATGTTGGACGGCGCGCGACAACAAAATATGGCGGGAAATAATCCGATGCTGGTGAAGCCTAATCGGCCAATAGAATTATCTTTTTCTGATGTGTTGCGACGCGGGTCGGATATTAAAACAATGCAGGTTAATGGAAATTTGGCAACCGGCGTATTGGCAGACGGTACAAAATATACCGCAACAATTACGTATGATCCGGAAATGTTGGCTAAATTGTCCCAGGGTGGAACAACTGTTACAATTGATACGTCCAAGACATGGTTTGAAACAATTGCCAGTATTGCACCGTTGCTGTTGACGCTGTTGTTTATATTCTGGATTATGCGTGGGTTTAAACGCGGGGGGGCAGGTGGCCTGGGGCGCAGTTTGATAAATCAAAATCCGACTAAAATTGCCACAGGAAAACCAAAAACAACATTTAAAGATGTGGCCGGTATTGATTCTGAAAAACAAGAGTTGGCCGAGATAGTTGATTTCTTGAAAAACAAAGATAAGTATTTGGCGTTGGGGGCACGTGTGCCACGTGGCGTGTTGTTGTCTGGCCAGCCGGGAACCGGTAAAACATTATTGGCACGCGCCATCGCGGGCGAGGCCGATGTGCCATTCTTTGCGGCGTCTGGATCTGATTTTTCGGGGATTATTGTTGGACTGGGGGTTGCAAAAATCAAAGAAATTTTTGAAATGGCAAAGCGTAATGCGCCATGTATATTATTCATTGATGAAATTGACGCAATCGGACAAAAACGTTCAACACATTCTTATAATGACCAGGATCGTGAACAGACATTAAATCAGTTGTTGATTGAAATGGACGGCTTTGCAAATGATACCGGGATTATAGTTATCGGGGCAACAAACAGACCTGATATGTTGGACCAGGCATTATTGCGCCCGGGACGATTTGATAGACAGGTGTATATCGAATTGCCAGATATGGCCGGACGTCGCGCAATCTTGGATTTATATGCCCAGAAAGTAAAAATTAACAGTGATGTAAATTTGCAGGATATTGCACGTGGAACAACCGGGTTCTCGGGGGCTGATTTGGAAAATTTATTAAATGAGGCGGCACTGCACGCGGTCCGTAATAAACGCAGTGAAATTACCCCAGATGATATTGAAGAGGCGCGTGATAAAATTATTATGGGACCACGTAAATTACGTAAAATGCGCCCCCAAGATATTAAACTGACCGCGTATCACGAGGCCGGCCACGCATTTGTAAGTCTGATGTATGCAGATATCACAGACCCAATACACAAGGCAACAATTATCCCACGTGGGCGGGCGTTGGGTATGGTTCAACATTTGCCAATAGATGACAAGGTTTCAATGACTTTGGCCGAGGTCCGTGCAAATCTGTCTATTTATTTGGCGGGACGTTGTGCCGAAGAAATATTCTTTGGCGCAGATAAAATAACAACCGGCGCAGAAAGTGATATTGACGTGGCAACACGATTGGCGCGATATTCTATTACAACCGCCGGGTTGTCCAAAAAGGTCGGGTTGGCCGCAATAAATCAGGTCGGAACATTTGGAACACGGGGGGCATTGGAAAATGCGTCCGAAAAAACTGCGGAAATTGTTGACGCAGAAATTCGTGCCTGGTTAGATGATGCACATGCGGATGCAACAAAACATTTGATGAAAAATAAAAAGATTGTTGAAACGTTGGCGAATGAATTGCTGAACCGTGAAACATTGACCGGTGAAGAAATTCGTGAAATCGTTTTTGGCAAGAAAAATGCAAAAAACGCAACTAAAAAAACAACCGTGCGCAAAAATGCAAAAGTCGCAAAAAAATAAATTTGAAATTGTTGCAATGCCACCACAGAATACAAATTCTGTGGTGGTTTGTAATGGTGAAAATTGTGCGATATTTGACCCGTGGGGACGCGCAGACGATTGGAAAAAATATTTGGCACAACGTGGATTGAACCTAAGGGCAATTTATACAACGCATGGTCACCCAGATCATATTTCTGCGGCGCCAGATTTGGTGCGTGAATTTGGGGTGCCGTGGTATATGCACGCGGATGATTTTTGTTTGTTGGGGTGGGGTAACGATTTGTTGGAATATTTTGGTCTGCCAAAGATAAATTTAAATGATTGTATGCCGGTTGCATTGGATATAAATACCACGAAAATTTTGGGTGGTTTAGATGTTAAAATAATTGAAATGCCGGGGCATACGCCCGGTGGGGTGGGGTATTATTTCCCATCAGAAAATGTGTTGCTGATTGGTGACAGTGTGTTTCAGACGTCAATTGGACGATATGATTTGCCAGGTGGCAATTTGCAACAGTTAACGCAATCAATTGCAAATTTGTACAAATTGAATTTGCCGGATAATACACTGGTGGTGCATGGGCATGGCCCGAACAGTTCAATTGGTTTTTTGCGCCAGAATAATCCGTTATTTCATGAATAAAAAAGCCTTGTTTTTTTATGTGTAATTTTATGCTTAAATGCAAGATTTTTGTTCACTTTTGAAATTTGTGTGGTATGTTTAGTGTATGACAAACAAGACATATTCAGGATTTATCGCAATTATTGGCCCGACAAATGCCGGCAAAAGTACACTGTTAAATCAAATCATGGGACGCAAGGTGTCAATCGTTTCGCACAAGGTGCAAACAACGCGAACACGCCTGCGTGCCGTTAAAATGGTGGGTGATAAACAGTTGATTTTTGTCGATACACCCGGTGTTTTTAAGCCGTCACGTCGTCTGGACAGGGCAATGGTTGCCGCCGCAATGGACGCGGTGGGTGATGCCGATGCAGTGTTATTGTTGATTGATGTAACCAAGGGAATAACGGAAACAATACGCGCGTTGGTTGAAAAGATTAAAGACAGACCGAATTTGTTCGTCGCATTAAACAAGGTTGATGCGATTGCAAAAAATAATTTATTGCCAATGGTGGCTGAAATATCAAATATGGCGCCATGGCGTGAAATATTTATGATTTCTGCACTGAAAAATGATGGTGTGAATCAGATGTTGCAATCATTGGCCGATGTAATGCCGGAATCCCCGTATTTGTTTGACACAGTGGACAGTCCGGACGTGCCAGATGAATTATATTTGTCTGAATTAACACGTGAAAAAATTTATAAATATATCCACCAAGAATTGCCTTATCACATAAATGTTGTGACCGAACGTGTTGATGTTGATGACGAAGGTGTGTTGGATATATATCAAAAGATTGCTGTTCGTAATGACGGACATAAAAAAATTGTGGTTGGTCGTGGCGGGGCGCAACTGAAAAAAATCGGGACTGCGGCACGGCATGATATTCAAGACCAGTGGGGGGTAAATGCGCGTTTGCACCTGTTTGTACGCGTTGAACCGGATTGGGAAGAAAAAGCCGAAAACTATACCGATCAAGGTTTGGATTTCGGCAAATAGGTAACACAAAGGAGCAGAAAATGAATTTTGATAAAGAAAATGTAAAAAAGAGTCGTGAACTACCAGAGGGATTTGTTCTGTGTATGATGATATGTGTTTTGGTGACAGCTCTTGCGGTTGCGATGGTGGCAGTGCCGATATACGCAAAACAGAAACGTAAAGCCTGTGGCACAGTTGTTGAAAAATCAAAAGATACTTTGTTTGTGCGAAATTTAAAAGATACAACAAGATATCATACGTTGACCCGTCAAGATCATTTGGAATGTATTCCCCAGTATTTTGATTATATTGCATCTGGTGATGTGTTGCAGTTCTATGTACAATCATGTGATGGAACTAAAATTGACAATATTACAGAGATTAATTCCAAAGATGTTGCAAAATTTGTCAGATTAAAACGTGAACAACAAAGGAACGACAGTATTCGTTTCAGAGTCCACCAGAATTAGAAATATGATAAATCAGAAAACAAAATAAAGGGGTAAATGATGAGTTTTTTATTTGAAGGTGGTTTTCCAGAAGATTTGCAAGCGGTTGTTCAAACAGAGACAAAAAAATCTGAACGTGTGGCGCGCGCAGTTGTTTTAGCCGTTGTTATGGCGGCGATGGGGTATATTGGTTTGTTGTATGCTGCCAATAAAATTGGTAAAAATCAGTCGCATACGGAAAAATTTGTTGATACTAAAGCCGGGGTTAGGTTGGGACAAGAACAGTTGGGACTGCAACAAATGAAAGATGGGACATTGGTAGATACAAAAGCAACAGGGAAACAGAAATCGTTGAAAAAAACATACGTTCCACATGTGCAAGAATTTCAAAAAAAACGCTAATGGGGTAGAATAACATGATAGATCCAACACTGAAAACATCTGATTTTGATTTTGATTTACCGCGTGAATTAATTGCGTCGCATCCGTTGCCAGAACGTGACGCGTCGCGCATGTTGGTTGTTCAAGGTGATGAATTGCACGATAAGCATATTCGTGATTTCTTGGATTTTTTGCAGCCAGGTGACGTTGTGGTCTTTAATAATTCACGTGTTATCCCGGCCAGGTTTATCGCAGATGGTAATCGTGAAATAACGTTGCATACATCTGCGCCAGATGGTTGTTGGTGGGGGCTGTGTCCAAAATATAATACGTTGCGCCCGGGACGTTTATTGCGACTGGAAGATGATACGTTGGTTGGGGTTGTCAGTATACGTGAAGGCGCAGGGCTTAAATTAAAGTTCTTAACAGATGATGTTATGGCCTGTTTGGAACGGGTCGGAAAAATGCCGTTGCCACCATATATGAAGCGTGAAGAAGAACTGGCAGACAGGGAACGTTATCAGACGGTATATGCATACGCACCAGGATCTATGGCGGCGCCAACGGCCGGATTGCATTTTACACCAGAATTGATAGAAGAAATTAAAAAGCGTGGTGCCAAGGTCGTTAAAATCACTTTGCAT
The DNA here is from genome assembly GCA_045601765.1 of Candidatus Enterousia sp. Lineage (GTDB taxonomy): Bacteria > Pseudomonadota > Alphaproteobacteria > Rs-D84 > Rs-D84 > Enterousia. Next base: position 9,138 of record JAZSAG010000051.1, read on the forward strand.
GTCGGGGCCGGGACATGGATGGGGGTACGGTCTGAAAAAATCGCAGATCATAAAATGCACAGCGAATGGGGACGCATCACACAAAAACATGCCGATATAATCAACAATGCAAAACGTGTTATCGCAGTTGGCACAACATCAACGCGATTGTTGGAAACGGCCGCCAGATGTAAACATGGCAATAACCCTGGTAAACGCAAATATAAACGTGTGGCGCCATTTATGGGAAAAACGCGCATCTTTATTACGCCGGGCTTTAAATTTAAGGCGGTTGATGTTATGTTGACGAACTTTCATTTGCCAAAGTCTACGTTGTTCATGTTGGTGTCTGCGTTCGCGGGTATGGACCAAATGAAGGCGGCGTACAGTCATGCCGTGGCGGAAAAATACAGATTCTTTAGTTATGGCGATTGTTGCCTGTTATTTAAAAAAACAGAAGGGGTATAAATATGGCTGCACCTGTTGCCGCGGCGGCGGCGCGTTCACTGCCCACAATAGTTCGGGCAATCGCAAAACCAAAAGTGTTTAAACGCTTTTTGCATACCAAGGCCGGGAAACGCGCCATGTTAAAGTCTGGGACAATGCTGCTTAAATCCAAGGCTTTGCAAAAGGCGATTGAAAAACTTATGTCCAGAAATAATGCGAATATGACCGGGAATAAAGAATACGAAAATGACAAGAAAAAGTACAAGCAATTGCAACAACGTATCGCAGAACTGGAACAACAATTAAACCAGGCACGCGATAATCAAAGTCAAATGGAAACGTTGACATTTACACTGGGGCGCCAGGTCGTTCAATTACAGCAACTGTTGGCGCAAATGCAACAGCAACAAAATAATCTGGCGATGCAAATGGCGTATGCACAACGTATGCGTTAGGGGGATATAAGAAAAAAATGGCACTGAAATTTAATCTGATTGCAACAGATGGTATGGCGCGACGCGGTTCGGTTGAAACCGCGCATGGGACATTTCAAACGCCGGCATTTATGGCGGTGGGAACTGCGGCCACGGTCAAGGCACTGACCATGGACCAGGTTCGCGACACAGGAACCCAGGTTATTTTGGGTAATACATATCATTTGATGATGCGTCCAGGTGGTGATTTAGTCGAACAAATGGGTGGTTTGCATCGGTTTGGTGGGTGGCATGGGCCTATATTGACCGACAGTGGTGGTTTCCAGGTTATGTCTTTGTCGACACTTACCAAAATGAGTGAAGAGGGTGTGCAATTTACATCACATTTTGATGGTGGAAAAAAACATTTCTTGCGCCCCGAAGATTCTGTGCATATTCAGCATCAATTAGATTCTAATATTACAATGGTGTTAGACGAATGTTTAAAATTGCCCGCTGATAGAAAGCGTGTTGAAAAAAATGTAGATATGGTGACGCGCTGGGCCCGGCGCAGCAAAGATGCATTTGTTGACAGACCGGGATACGGTATTTTTGGTATCGTCCAGGGGGCTGATTTCCCAGATTTGCGTGAAAAGTCTGCACGCGAATTAACCGCAATCGGTTTCGATGGATATGCGATTGGTGGTTTGGCGGTCGGTGAACCGCAAAATGTAATGTTTGATATGATTGCAACAACAACGCCACTGTTGCCGACAGATAAACCCAGATATTTAATGGGTGTTGGAACGCCATTGGATATATTGGGGGCGGTTGAACGTGGGGTGGATATGTTTGATTGTGTTATGCCAACACGCGCCGGACGAACCGCCCAGGCATTTACCAGACATGGTACAATGAATATGCGTAATGCACGTTTTCGTGACGATGCGGCGCCACTGGATGACAAATGTGGATGTCCGGCATGTAAATTATCACGTGCGTATATTCATCACTTGATAAAGTGTAATGAAATATTGGGGGCGACATTGTTGACTCAGCATAATTTGTGGTTTTATCAAGATTTAATGCGTGATATCAGAAATGCGATAGAACAGGGTAACTTTGCGCAATTCAAGGCAGATTTTATAAAGAACTATACAGGTGAAGGAAATGAATAAAAATAAACCAGTTTTAACATTAAATACTAATGACAAAATATATTTGGCGGTGGCCAGTGAACTGGGGGAAAAATTAAGTTATGTGTATGCGTTGGTGTGTTTGAAAAATCAACGTATGCAGAATTATAATAATACGGCAGTTCATGAAACATACGTTTTTAAAAACAGAAATGCAGCCGAAATGTATTCAGATACACTGTTGGGGTTGGTTGCCTTGTGCGAAAGTACCAAAGAATACAAGTTTCATTTTGATTTAAACAAAGCAAAAATAGAAGATTTTAATAATTACTTTAATCCACAAGAACATACAAGATAAATTTATAAAGTAAAGGAGAACCATTATGGCCAAAGCAAAAAAGCAAGTCGAAGTTATTGATATGGGTGGGGCGAAAACGGTTGCAAAAAAGGCCTCTGTTGTTACATGGACCAAGCGGGTGTTTACTGTATTCACTGTTATTTGGCTGGTTTTATTGGTGTGGGCGCCGTTGCATGTAAAAAATACTTATTCGGGGCCGATAAAAAAGTCTATTGTTGTATCTATGTTCTTTGATTTACAGCGCGGCATTGTTAATCAGTACCAGGCATTACTGAGTGGGGTCGCAGGTGCGATAAATCTGGATAAGCCAATTGCGGTTGCAATTGATAAAGTAAAAATGGCCGAGGGTGCGGTTGATAAAGTTACCAATGCAACAGATAAAGCCAAAAAGACAACCGGTAAAGTCACAGAAAAAACGTCTGGGGTTAAAAAGTTGACAGGATTGGCGAATAAATTTGGTATCAAGACAGATGCGGTTGACGATGCCGTGGATGCCATAGATGATGGTGTTGCAACCGCGAATAAGGCCGTGGCCCAGGTTGATAATACTGCGAAAATGCTCAACGATAAATTAGACCAGGTGAAATCAGACCTGACCCGGGTTGCGAAAACTGAATTTGATAAAATGTTGGACGATGCGATTAAAAGTGCGCTGGATAAACAGTCGGGTGGGTTGGGGACAACGCTGCTGACCGATTATGGGATTGAACATGTTTATCCGTGGCGTCCGTCTTCGTGGCCGGTCGCAACCAAGATATATGATGATTTGGCAAAATCAGACGTCACGACAATAAATGTTATTACAAATACAGTAGATTCTTATTTTGGATATGTTGCATGGGGATTGGTTGCCATTGTTTGGGGAATAGGTTTATATATTTGGTTCTTGGTATATAAACGCGTGAAATCAATATTGAAACCATTTAATGTATGCCCGCGTTGTGGCCATACGTACGCGGACAAGCGTACAGTAATGGGATTATTAAAAGTATTCCAACCATGGAATTGGTTTTAATGAAAAATAAAAGGAGTAAAATATGTCGGAACAAAAGATAAAGATTGAAAATGACAGTATTAAATTGGGGATGTTGTGTTTGATGTTTATAGCGTTTAATACATGTGTGTCTTTGATACCGGTTGAAAACCCGCACGACACGGGCAAAGAACAATTGATCCAGGCCAAGAAACAATATACATTGGATTCTTTGCGATATGAACAGGCGGTTAAATTTGCCGATGAATACAAGGCACTGAAAAATCGCCAGATACGGGCAGATTCTTTGGCCACAGATGTATTGCGTAAACAATATAAGATGGATTCTGTTAAAACAAGCGAGTATCTTAAGGCGTTAAAAAAAGCGTACAGCAAATAACGTAAAAAAAGTTCTTGCATTTTAAAAAAATATATGTCAATATAGGTCACGCAAAGCGAGCGTAGCTCAGTTGGCTAGAGCGCAACCTTGCCAAGGTTGAGGTCGAGGGTTCGAGCCCCTTTGCTCGCACCAAAATTCAAAGAAACCGTTGATTTCATTGCCTCTCAGGAGGTTTTAGGATGAAGTCAGCGGTTTTTTCTTTTTCAACTGATGCCAATTTGATACCAAAACACCGAAACCTGTGCCGGCGAAACGGGATTTTTTATTTTCGAAAAATGGTTGCTGGAAAACGCATCTTTAAATCATTAAAAACAGATGACCCATACCTTGCCAGACACCTTTTAAATCGTATTTTGTTGGCCGAGCTTTTCCCATCTTCACATAAAGTATCGCTTAATAAAACCCAGTTTGCAATATTTAACGTTGATTTTTGTAAGATTAATACCTTGCCTTTTGATGAAAAAAATGTGGTTTTAAAGTCATCTAAAAAAATATATAAACCAAAGGTGGAAAAAATGAATCCGAATCAGAATATAAATACAACTAATGCAACAGTAACAGTCAACGGACATAAAATAATGGACATATGGAATCAAAATGCAAGTCGTAGATATGTGAACCAAAGAGACTTTAGGACAGCAACAGGCAGGTTACAACGAATGGTTGATTTTTTGGGCGTTGAAACCGTCGAAGAAGTTTATGAAACACCAAGGTTATTAGACAATATGTTTACAGGATTAGAAAATTATACGTATAGGGGCAAAGGATTGACTAAAAATACTGTTTGTGACTACGTGTCGTATTTGAGCCAGGTCATTAACGTTGCTCTTGTGAATAAATGGGTGGTGCCGGACGCATCTGTAACCCTTAGGTTAAGCCCCGAAAAATATATATTCAAAAACTGGACTTTTGGGGTAAGCAAAACGCGAGTTCCTCTATCTGATAGTGAGCTTGCAACATTGTTTAGAACTTTATATAAGATGAAAAATAAAGAATTTGATTTTATCGACAAAGCTATGAATATGCCGCAGTATGACAAATCGCTGTTGCAATATATCAAAGATTTTCCAGAAACAATAATTTTTGTCATACTGCTAGCTTTATTTACGGGCGCTCGTGCAAATGCAGCAATTACTCTGCGTATACGTGATGTCGATGTGAAAGAAAATACAATTTTTTTCAGAATAGATAAGAAGCTAGTGGGCAAACAGGATATTAGAGAAATGCAAAAGGCCCTAAAAAATAATGATGCAGAGCGAATGTTGCCTGTTTCAGATATTATCAGAGGATGCGGATTCTGGGAGTATGTGTCAGAACAGCGTGCAAAGTATGGTTCAGTGGCATTCGTATTTGAAGATGCTATCGCCAACCAAAATGGCCAAGGTTACAGAACACAAAACGTCAATGAAGCGGTGAATGAATTGCTGAAACTTTTGGGCTTTAAGTCAGCCATATCTGCAAGTGAAATGCTAGATATGCATTCGTTTAAGGAAACTTTTTATACTTTTATGGTAATATAAATCAACTGTTGTCCAGAGATTTGTTAGAGGCTTTTGCAGGTAATGCGCCTAGCGGGTCGGGAGTTTCTTCTCAAAACTACAACAAACCCACATACCAACGCCACAAGCCTCTTTTTATCAATGCTGCCAAAATAATAACTTTTCCTCATGTTGAAGAGTTGTTTGGTGGAGAATTACCGGATGGCCTGACGTTTATGGGGGAAGATATAAATTCTGAAAAAGAAACAAAAGCCTCTGCTGGTACCAATAAAAAGACAGACACGGACAATCAGTTTATATTTGATATGCTTGGTTTTAGATTGCCAGATGATTATAAGCAAGAAACAGAAAACGCTCTGGATTATGCTGATTCTATTTCAGATGATGCGGATGTGGTTAGGGAAACAATAGCACAGAAATATAAAAATTTGTCGGATTCCGAACTGATTTCTCGATTGTTTCGGTGTGATGAGATATTTACAAGTTGTACTGGCGAAAACAAGACGATATGGCATACTCCTATGGCAACTGCACGTCTGGCTTCAATCGAATGGGGAAAGTTATATATTGCGTACAACGAGCGCTACAAGAAAAATCCGCACATTTACGATTTGTATGAACGGGCGTGTGACACAATCAACCCTTCCAGATTTGAAAGCCGTCCCCATTCGCCAATTCAATAACCGCATTCTTTAATCTTTGGGCGGTGGCTTGGTCAATAGTTTTAAAGCCCTGATTGTATTCTTTGCTTTCGGGGTTTATTGTTTCAGCAGTCTGGCATAATATGAACGTTCTTTGGCCACCGTCTAACTTATTTTGCAACATTACAGCGTGACCGGTAGTGCCAGACCCAGCAAATATATCCAAAACTTTTGCTTCTTTTTTACCAATCAATTTTAGCAAGTCTCGTATCAGAGCAATCGGCTTTTTCCCCGTAAACTTCACGCCGCCCTCATTTTGAATAGAATTTTTGTAGATATAAAAACCTTTCCACACGTCTCCTCGTATCAAAGTATTCTCTGTTTCACCGGCATCAGTTTTTTGTAATCTATTCGTAAAGGGTTTATAATGGTGTATAATGCCGTTTTCTGTTTTGTAGAGTAGTTTGTCGTCTTGAATAAAAACTGCACCCCGCGGGCAATTTAATGGTGTTTTTAAGGCTTTTGACTGTGGGGTCGTTGCTTTATACAGTATCGGAACAACTTTTTCATATATAAATGCTTCGAAAACAGCCGAATTTTGCATCAGTTTGTCTATGTTCTTGATTGTGATTGGCAGATTGTATATTTTAAATTCTTGTGTAGCAACCGGATTTGATTTTAGAAAGTCAATCAGCGACTCTTTCTTCAAATCGGGATGAATTATGGTGTTATAGTCTGTTGCGAATTTGCTAGCAACAGGGTCGTACAATCGGTTTAAGAAGTTTATGTTCTGTTTATCACGTGCGTATACTAACAAATAAGATTTAACATTAGGCAATTTGTACTTGGTATATCCTGACATCGGGCCTGCTGCAACTTTATCTTCTATTGTTATGTTGTTGATAAAGTTCTCTTGGCCAAATATCTCATTCGTTATCAGTTTAAGCTGTGCCATTTCATCTTCACCAATCGATACAGCAATTAGGCCTTTTGAACTCAACAATCTTTTGCATAACATCAATCTTGGATATAAAAAAGCTAAAAAATCGCAATCGCCGTCAAAACTGTCGCTGTACATCCTGGGGATTCTAGCAGTCGGTTGATTGTACGGGGAGTCAACGTAAATTAAGTCAAAGCTGTCCTTGTGTTCCGGCATCAGCCATTTCATTGTATCCAGATTATCACCGATATAAAGCCGATTTTGACTATCTTTGTTGCCCGATTTATTATTGTGACGATTATCCGGCTTGAATTTAATCTTTGTCTTTGTATCAGCCTGACGAATTGCAAAGTCTCGTCCAGTAAAGTGAAGATAACAACCGTTCTTGTTTTGTGTGCCGGTGTCGTTCTTAGATAGTTCACCAGCTTGCCCTATCAAATTATCGTAACAGTAGATTTGCCCCCATTTTTTATCTAGGGTTGGCCGTAGGATTCCTAGTTCAACCAGCTTATTTACAGAATTTATTACATTTTTACGTGCATAACCGGTGGCATTTACAATCTCTGTTATGTTCATCTGGGGTTTGTTACCAAATGCTTGCATAATAACTGTCGCAGATATGCGTGACCGACCAATAGCTTGAATACGTTTCAGGTCATCTGCCAAAATGTTCTGATTGGCTATAACGATTGATTTGCGAACAAGTGAATTCTTACCAGTTTTCATGCCTAAATCATAGTTGATAAAAGTAATGTTCTCAACCAGAAAATTACGGATAATTGAAAAGTTTTGATTGTGTTTGATGTTGATAATCTATTTCCCAGGGTATAACTTGAATCTGGTGAGAATTATATTTTGTGCCATTTATAACATCAAGTTTAGTGTTAGTAGGTAATAAAAGGTGAACTTGCAGGATGCTTTGCCTTTTTATTAGCACGAATTTCATCCAAAAAACGCAAAATGTCATCTGTCTTTTTGTCTATAATACTCTCTAAAACAGACACATCTTTTATGGTTATTGTATATCCAGGATGGAGCTTGTTAATATATGTACGAATTAGTTCTTGAGAAGGTACGTCAGATTTTTCATTATAAAATAACTTTCTATATGGGGGACAGGATGTCGCACTCCCTAAAAACACCTTCCAAGCCGTAAGATGTTCTTTGTTGGCTGTTTCGCCCAATAATTCTCTATCTAATGGGTCTGGCGCATAACTATATATTGGCTCCTTGATACAGAGTTCGCATAATACACTATCCGCCAATTTGTTTGCTTCCTCTTTTGTTAAATTTGTATGATACTCACCTGCCCATATAATATTTATAAGAGCTTCTAAACAAAAAAATCCATGGGCAGATAATTTCCTATTGTTCTCATCGTATTCTCTTTTCACGCTTAAATTGAGACATTCTATAATCGTATGAATAACTGTATGTCTTATGTTAACATAGTCATATTTCTTTGGATTAACACGATATGCACTATGAATTACTGTTCCTTCAAGGTTTTGTTTATAACTTTCAGATATATTTCTGAGAAAACCATTCTCAATTTCCTCATAAATTCGCCATGCTTCTCGGTAATTTTTATTATAGGAGATTTTCTTGCCGATTTTTGTGTTTTCCGCAGACGTGCGTACCAAACAAAAATACAAAAACACAATCAAAAGTCCAGCACTTATAAAACCTTCCATAACACACCCTCTCTTTGCGTATTGTTTTTACCTTATAAATTGTGTCGAGACGTTACCAATATAAAAAACATAATCTAATTTTTTATCCAATACAAGTATATTCCTAATATGCTAAAAACTCAACATGCAATACATTGAGGCCAGATAGAACAATCTGTTTATAATATATTCAATTTACATTTTTAATTTTTTATGCTAAGCTAACAAATGAATCCATAGGGATATGGGTTCGGGGCTGTGCTAGGCCCAGTGTATTCGGTGCAAGATTGCTAATGGCATCGTTATCTGATGTCATTCCTGTGGTTTTGTGTCGTGATTTATCCCTGACTTGTATAAGTCGGGGAGCTGTTTGCTATACAACAGGGGGTAACCCGAAAGCGACAGAATCACTAATACACTGATTTAGCAACTCCCCGACCGCCTAACATCCCATGGCGGTCTGATTTTTTTACAAAGGGTTGAAAAATGTATTTAAGTGCTGTATTGCTTGTCGCTATTTGCTTCGCAATTGCTGGATATATCTTAGGTTTTTTGATTGGAAACATTATAAAAGTGTCCACACCAAAAAATTGGGCTAAAGCTAATAAAGAAATAAATAAACGCAATAAATAAGGAGTTTTTTATGTTGCCTTTTGAAGTATTGTTTTTTGGTCAATTGTTTGCATGGGCTGTTGCCATATATGCTTTTCGCGCAGGAATGAAGGCAGCTCTAAAAAAGTGCGACAGTAAATCAAAAACACCTAATAAAAAAGGATAAGCTATGACGCAAACATTAAAAAAAGTAATAACCTGGCTGACATTATACGAAGTGGGAATTATTTGTATTTTAATGGATTCTGATGGTGTCTGCGATACACTTTTTTTGGGGGATTTTTGTGACTATGATGGATTTCAATATGTTGTAATGTGTATATTTGTTCCGGCAATGGTCGCGATAATTTCAATGTGGCGTAAAGAGATAAGCGCGTTTTTCAAAAAATTATGGTACATCCTATCAAATTAGGAAAAAAACACCAATTTGCACGAGAGAAAAAAATGAATAAATTATGTGTTGTCGTATCGTTTTTGCTGTCAGCTTGTATGACAAATAAGGCTGATTACATATTAGACCAAACCGCTTTCTGTGATACAACTTCTGAACCGACCGTTTGTAAAGATGCAGATGATAATTTATTGACTGGAAAAATCGTATCTTATTCCAAACAAGGTAAAGTAGAATTTGAGACTACTGTGCAAAACGGGCTACTAGAAGGAATTAGCAGAACCTATCATGAGAATGGTAATATAGAGACCAAAAGCATATCTAAAGCCGGGAAGCTAAATGGTGTTATGAAAATTTATGATAAAGATAAAAAACTAATACAAGAAGTGTCGTATATCGATGGAAAATTTGATGGTGTTACGAAAGATTATCATAATAATGGAAAACTAAAAGAAGAACGTTTGTACATAAACAATATGTTGAATGGGCCTGTAAGGAGATATCACGAGAATGGCGAAATACAATTTGAGGGTTTTTGTAAAAACGATAAACTTGAAGGCGTTGCCAAAATATATGATGACAAAGGACTGTTAAAGCAAGAAGTGCTATATAAAGACGGAAAAGCCAGCGCGACAGGAACAAACTACTTATATCATGAAAATGGCAAACTAAAACAACAAGTAGAATATAAAGATGGAAAAGTAGATGGGTTGGTTAAAGATTTTTATGAAAATGGTGTACTAGAACACGAAGGCCCGTACAAAAATAACAAGGCGGATGGTAAGCATAAATATTATGATAAAAAGGGGCGGTTAATACAAGAAACCCCGTATAAAAATGACAAAGTCGATGGAGTTGTTACAAATTATGATACAAAAGGCAATATATCTGGGCAATATAGGTATAAAAATGGCGAACCGTTTGACGAAGAAGAAGACTGTAAAAATCGGGCGCGTTTTTGTTATAACAATGAATATTTAAAAGGTTGTAGAACCGAGTTGTCTGGAGAGGTAACAGGCATATCAAGAAAAGGAGTAACACTTCGAGCTAGGAATGCATTTGGTTATTATTGGTTTTTATATACCGACAAAAAATATGCTCGTGGCGATATTATAGATGCCTCGAAGTATTTTGAATATGTAGGGACGTACGAATACACCACCACAGAAGGTGCATTAGACCGCTTGCATGCGTATAAAGAAACGAATATACCTGTTTGTGGGAACTAAATATCGACCATATTATCTCAGACAAAAACGAAGGTGTTTTACATGAATAAAAAATTCCTTACATCTTTTTTGAAAGGATTTTGTCTAGCTCTTATTTGTAGCGCTTGTATGATTGCTTTAAAAGCGGCTAGTTTGGCCAGAAAAAATAACAATCGGCTGAATTATGAACAAGATTGGGCAATGTCGTTTAATGATGCAACTGTTCGTGTTAATCAAAAAATACGGGAAACAGACAGGCATCTGCAAATCGAATCTCCACGCCAAACTATAGAAATCGACAAACATATTTTGTTTAGTAAAAAATGTTCTCAAGTACGTGTCGAAAAAGAGTATGCGCCAGAAGAATACAAAGGAATGCTCAAATTATTATTGATACAAAAATATCGTACAGCTTTTGTAAATTGGTGTAAACCCTACGCTATAGATAATTTTGTAAAAACATTTGACATAGCTTTTGAAGAAGACATTTTTGAAACGACAAATCTTCTTACATCGGCATTTGGAGAACACTATATAGAATGTTTTATTGATACTATAATACAAGCACGTCAGCGGGAGGATATGAAAGAAATAGATGGCATGTATGCAGAGTTTATCCGAGACGGCTCAGTAGTTTCAAAGAAAGATTTTTGCGAACAGGTAGACACAGATATAACCATGACGCTTACAATAATTGCGGAATTGGCATTGATGTTAGGGCAACTAGATGCTGTAGAAATCAATACAACAGTTTATCCACCTATGTAATAAGGGTATAGCCTAAGTACAAAATCCAAAAAGTATGAAAATTACATTATTTCTTGACATATTTCATACTATGAATTATAATCCTATTAGTTATAATTCATACAAATCGATTAAAGGGTATAGAATGATATTTAATTATTTGAGAGTAAGCACAATAGACCAAAACACATCTAGGCAGTTAGTAGATGTTCCTTGTGATAGGGAATATATTGATAAAGCCTCTGGGAAAGATGTTAATAGACCAGAACTTAAGAAATTGTTAGAGAATGTTCGTCAGGGAGATGTTATCAATGTTCATTCACTAGACCGTATGTGCAGAAATGTAAAAGATTTACTGGTTTTGATGGAAGATTTACAGAAAAAGGGTGTTGCTGTGAAATTTCACAAGGAAAACCTAAGCTTTACCCCAAACATCGAAGACCCCTTAAATAAGGCTATTATGACAATCATTGGTGCAATTAGTGAACTGGAACGTAACCTCATATTAGAAAGAGTTCGTGAGGGGGTCGCTATTGCTAAAAAAGCAGGTAAGTATAAAGGTCGTCAAAACACATTGAGCGAAATTCAGGCGGATGAGTTGCGTGGGATGATAGGCAAGTATAACCGTTCCCAGATTGCGCAGCATTTCGGTATTACTGTTCGTTCCACCTATCATTACGCACCAGCGAAGAAGGATTAATCATGGCTATCCGGTTCAAATGGCAAGGCGAGCACGTCATTATTGAAAATATCTACGGCAATTATATTGGTCGGGTTATGTATGCAAAGAATGCCTATCACGAGGGCGCCAATATCGTTGTAATCAGCAATACCGGTCAGCAAGTTGTGTTCTCTCCCAACGGTATTCGCAGCACTAGGTAACACCCAGAATCTGCGCATGATATATACATAAATATATATTTTCTTGACTTTTTGCCCGATAATGTGTTATAATTTGGCTAATAAGTAAGGGGTTAGGTGTGCCGGTCAGATTTTCGAGTAGCGAGTTGATAAAAATGATAGAAAAGGACGGCTGGGTTCTTGTTCGGGTTAAAGGTTCTCATCACCACTTTAAACATCCGACAAAAACAGGCATTGTAACGGTCAAACATCCCGAAAAAGATACCCCGATGGGAACGGCAAATAACATACTACGTCAAGCAGGATTGAAATAAAAGGTGGCGCAAATGAAAAGAAACAACTATATCGCTTTATTAGAACATGATAAAGACACTGGGAAATATGGTGTTATCGTGCCTGATATTCCTGGTTTTTCAACTGTTGGTAATGATTATGAAGATGCTATTCAAAATGCAGTAGAGGCTTTAGCAAGTCATATAGAAGTAATGCATGAATTAGGCGAAAAAATACCTGCACCACGTACTTTTGAACAAATAAAAGCAAAATGGAGCGGATGGGCAGATTGGGTAAAAGATGCACCTGATTATTTTACCGCTATTATTCCTGCTATTCCTGGCTTTGGCACCCAACGTGTATTAGTGACATTAGACAGTCGCTTGGTTGCACGTATTGATAGCATATCTAAAAATCGTTCTGCTTTCTTATCTTCTGCAGCTCAATATATGTTAGATAATACAGAACCAGAAAAACGCATGGTTGCATAACAGAATAGAAATACCCCAATTCTTACTGAAAAGGGGTATGTTTATATGCTCTAAATTTCTCTAAAGGGCATTTGATTAAGCATTTTATTTTATAAGCTAAATAAATTCTCCGAAAACTCGTATCTAACATCTGTATTATCGGGTTTGTTTTCGTTCCAAGCTTCTTTCTGACAATAATCAATAGCAGATTGCACTGATTTTATTGAGTTTAATTTACTAATATCTACATCTATATTTTCCTTGCAACCATTATCACAACGAAAGACATGGTTTGCTTTAGTGATTGCTTTTTCAATATTCTCAATCTTTTCTGTTTTGCCTGTTGTTTTATCTGTACAATTGATAAGGATATGCGCATGCCAGGCATCTAAACCGTTTTTATTCTCGTAAAATACTACAAAACGATAGTGATGTTTATTCCATTTCTTGTCCAGCAGGTGTTTTTCTACTTGTTTCATTATGCTTTTTATATGACTTCTAAATATTTCAAATTTATAGGCTTTACAGGTGTGCGGTAGCTGTAAACTCAACATATAATTGGGTTGTAATGAACAAGCTAGAAATTCAATTCTTGATTTCTTTATACTCTTTTTCATTTTTTCAATCCTTTTTTAGATAATAAACGGGGCTGAACGCGCGTGCGCGAGTTTAAATGCGTAACTCCGGACGTCAAATTGCCTATGTCTGCACTGTGTCGGCCGATAACGTGCTGGAGCAAGCATATCTGACGCTGTTTTCTTGAGCTTGTGGGAATAAATGGCACCTAGGTAAACTTGACCATTTCCACACCGTCGTTTGCAACCGACAGTTTGCCAAAAAAACATAAAACCCACCAAGCGCTTGTGATACTTGATGGGCTACTTGCTAAACTCTCAAAAAAATCACAAGCTTTGGTGACACAGTGACGGTGATTTAGCAAGTGTTGTCACTGTGTATATATAATAGAACTGTTTATTTTTTCTTATTTGTGCGTGTTAGAAATATTTTTATAGCATCATGTAATTTTTTTCTGTCATTTTCCTTTGAATGTTGCGCAACTGCGGATAATACTTGTTCTTTGACCAAATTCTGTTCTAGCTCATCCTTGAAATGGAAACCCTCCGGATATATTACTTCGTTTTGTTCTGGATTGTCATCTGAATAGGCTACTTTAATACCGTCTATTATGTACTTGTTGTCTACTGTCATAGATATAATTGTGCTAAAAAGGTCAGATATATTATTGTAGTTTGTATTATTGAAATCGATATTTGTCACTTTCATGAGAGTTTTTCCTGTCTTATATAATAAATAGAACTGCATGAGGAAGGGGGTTGCGCGATGTGTAGATTTTATTTTTTGAATGTTTTTACAATCGGCTCGAACCAAATATACAGAATAAAAATACTTGCATTTAGAAAATGATACAGTTATAATACCCACGCAATGTGATGCCAATTTGCGGTAAATTTGTAGCAAAAATGGCAAGGCGATGGAATCATAAGTCGCGAGAATCGGGGAAAAAAGAATCTAAGTAGCGCGCCCCTTTGCTCGCACCAAAATTTTAAAAACCGTCCATTTGGGCGGTTTTTTGATTTTGTCGGGCAAAGGGGCGAGTTGCGAGGCGAGGGGATGAAATCCCCGAAGTACTTTGCGAGCACCAAAATTTGTATGCGTGAACAAGCGCAGCGCAGTTCAAGCAACTACAAATTTGCGCGTCGGCATTTTTATGCCAAGCGAATATTTTAAAAACCGTCCATTTGGGCGGTTTTTTGATTTTGAGAGCCGCGGGGCGAGTTGCGAGGCAAGGGGATGAAATCCCCGAAGTACGTTATTATTCGGATGGTTTAATTTTCCCCTTGTGTAAAATATGCGGTTTGTGTTAAAATTCACAACAAAGGAAAAAAACACAAACAACAACGGAAT
>JAZSAG010000052.1:0-17255 GCA_045601765.1 Candidatus Enterousia sp.
CATGTGCACAAATTGCAGAAAACGCGGGCACATCAGGGGAAATTGTTGTTGGCAAAGTCATGGAATCAAACGAATACAATTTTGGTTATAATGCCCAGACAGGCGAATACGTTGACATGATGGCGGTGGGTATCATTGACCCGGCCAAGGTTGTAAAAACCGCCCTGCAATCTGCGGCCAGCACCGCCGGTGTGATGCTGACGACGGGTGCAGTCATGACAGAAATTCCCGAAGAAAAACCAACCGCCCCACAAATGGGTGGCGGCATGCCAGGAATGATATAATAAAAAAATGCCCCACCGGGGCATATTTTTTAGTGATTAGTGGTTAGAGGTTAGTGAAGGAAGGATAGATTTTTTCTTCGTTCAATTAAAAAACCTTGTCATTGCGAGGGAACGCAGTGACCGTGGCAATCCAGTCTATTATTCATATTTGTCATCCTGGGGCTTGACCCCAGGACCCAGGTTGATGTGTAGTGCGAAGCACACTTTATTATAATAATGCATCAACTGGATTGCCACGCGTTCGCTCGCAATGACAAAGAGGAATAATGACCTGGGTCCTGCGGTCAAGCCCCAGGATGACAGGAGTTCTTAATTTCTTTTATAACGAACAAAAAATCCCCCGACGCGGGGGATACGAACGAAAGAAAAGGAAGCTGTTGTGTTTACCGTGGTTGTTGTGGTAAACAAATTAGAATGACTTAGATACGCGTGGTGACGGCATCGCAGTGTACAATTGCTACATAAGATACCGACACCGCGCGTAGATGGGTTATTATAATTTTGTTTACTCCACCAATTTCCAACCGGTAAAGGTATATCCTGGTTTAACTGGGTCTGGGGTTGGTAATGTGACTTCACCGTCATATGTACACATATTTTTGGTATGTTCACCACCATTATCCGGATTCCAATCGATATTTATTGTGTTCGCGATGCAAATTCCGGATATTTGTGCATTTAATACACCCAATAACGCAGCACGGAAAGGGCGAGCTGATGCACTATTATCGTCCAAAAATCTTGCACAGTTGCTCGCGCAATCGGACGCGCAATCGGACGCCGATCCGTAGTCGTAAAGGAACACCCACGGGGCAGACGTGACTGATGTTTTTTCACCCAGGACACCGTCCGTGGCCGGGGCAAATCCATTCATTTGACAATAACAAAATTCGCCGACATCTGTCGTTTGATAATCTGTGTCTGTTTTTATACCCGCAAGCACTATTCCTGTTTCCCACATATCTTCTTCCGTCTTGGTACCATTCATTAATCCTATCATAACATCTGCACCATAATCTGCCAGTATCGGCCCAACCAGTGGTTCCAATCCTGCTCTATAGGCATCCACACTCATAGTGCCATTTAATACAGACCCATAGTTTGCATACATAAAATCTATTGCCATGTTATCCGCACGCGGTTGGCAACTAGCTGTTCCATATATGCGCCCATAGTCAAAATCTCCAACCCATGTACCTTTCTCGGTCAGGGTGTCTTCTGATATACCATTAAAATTTGAACTGCCGTCTGGGTCTATGTACGCATAATTACCGTTACCCGCCGTTTCGTAATCCACTGGGATAACCGGTGTTTGTTCAACCAATTCTGCATCACCATCCACATGATACCCGGTGTCACAGTCCGTGGCAAAGCATGCATCCGCGCCGTCGCCAAAGTAATCATTACCGCCGACCGCCGTTGCGTGCGCAATATTTGCCGTCGCAACCGTACATGTCGTATAACACTGATTTTGCGCGCCCGCACCCGCCCTGGATTTTGGATATTCGGTCGGACACGTCGCAATACTGGTTGCCGCGTTATCAACCGTAAAATCTGCGCCACCAACGCAATATGACCCGGGCGGACACGTGGTTTTATCAACCGACGTTTCGGTTACATTCAAATATTCACCGGGGGCCAGTGTATATTCATTTATACTCCACACCGCAATCGTATTTGCCGTTGCGTTATTGTCGGACACACCCAATACGTCCACCGTACATGTGCCCGCCCCGCCCGTTATCAGTTCATCCGCCGCGTCTTCTGCGTATGCCGGCGCAATAAACGCACCCAGTAATGCTGTTGTCAAAAAGTATTTTCTCATGTGTATTTACTCCCTTTCTTGCCATGGCGGTTTTGCAAAAAACAAAACCACCGATTTAAAACAGTGGTCAGGAGGTTAAAGACAATCACATGAATTGTGTGCTTATTCAATATATTCGCAACCCTCCTGACCATTGGCCAGGAGTTTTTTCATCCACAACAAATACAAAAAACACGCCAAATGGCGCACCTTGTTCGTTCCAGATGCATGTGACAAGGGTCTTTACACCCCATCACCAACAAAATCATTGGTGACACATCAATTTTACCATATCCCAACTTATCACACAAGGGAAAAACGCACCAAACAAATGCGCAAAGAAAGCACAACTGCCACCCGGCATTTATTTCAATTTATACGGCGGCGAATTCCGCCAACCACGGCGAACACCATCAGCAACACCATAATAAATATAAATATTGCGGTTGCGGTTTGTTCATATTCTGCGAACGGCAATTTCATATTCATACCGTAATATCCGACAATCACGGTTGGCACAACCAGTATAATATTCCACATGGTCAGACGGTTAATATTCGTATTAGAATCCATATTAATAATACTTTCGAAAGTCTCTTTGATTGATTTCAGCATTTTGCTGTATGACGTCACGACTTCGGTTGCCTGGGCCAATTCGATACGTGCATCCTCGGCCAGTTCTTTGGCGTCATCTGTTTTGACGAACCCGCGAATTTTTTCCAGTTTATCTAACACTGCGACATTACCCTTGATACCCGCCATATACAGTGTATAACTGTTTTCGACCTGTAACAGTGCCAACAATTCCTGTTTACGAATACGTTCCTGTAACACCCGTTTTGATGCCAGCACGCGTTTATTCAGATCCTTTAACATACGCAGGTAAGATTCTGCGATATAGTACATAATATTTAATATAAATTCTTCGCGCGATGTTTTTTCGAATCGTTTAATTTTATCCAGCAAATCACATCTTTTACGACAAACCGTTATCACCCGGTTTGTTGTATAAATAATAGACAGTGGTTCCGTATGCCACAGGGTATCTGCCTCGCGATTTATGATTGGGAAACGCACGATAATAACCTTGTAATCGTCTTCGACTTCGAATCGGGGCTGTTCATCAGGATCCAAAATATCGCCGATTGTATCCTGGTCGATTTTGTATTCGTTTTGCAGTCTTTCAAAATCTTCGTGATCGGGATTTCCAACATTTATCCATGAAAATGTTTCCAATTTTTCTGTTACAAACATAATCACACCCCCATTATTTTCACCTGAACATGATACAGAAAAAAATCTTAAAATCAATATTTTCCTGGGAATAGAAAACGATATTTTACGCACGCGCCCTGTGATAAAATCTGAACAGACATAAACCAAAGGACCCCGACGCATGGCACGCAGCAAAACAAAATTTAAAACGAACACAAATTCTTTTACAATTGCGCACTATATTTTGTTATTTCTAGTCGCCGGCATTTGCATAGTCATTATTGCATGGACAATGATTACACGCACCACCCACACCCCCAAAAACAATGTAACGTCTAATATCATGCACATTCACGGCAAAGATCCCTGTGTTCGTCGCACGATTGAAACAGTTGATAAAATGTGGGAATACGACCCAAAATCAGTTCCTGATAAATACTGGAATATGGCAATGGAATACATGAATCAAACGATATCCACCCACATGTATGGCATTTGCCAAGACGTTGCCTTTACATGTCATCCTGGTCAAATCAGACGCAACTGTGACCCATGTGCGGTACCATCTGCGCGCGAATACGCCAAACAAATGCAAATTGCCGACATGATAGAAATAAACTGTCAACCAAACTAAGCATGCTGCGCCATACAAAGTTTTAACGAAATGTGGCTGCGCCATACGAAGTTTTAACGAAGTATGGCCCCGCCATACGAAGTTTTAACGAAGTATGGTCGGGGTGACAAGATTCGAACTTGCGACCCCTTGCACCCCATGCAAGTACTCTACCAGGCTGAGCTACACCCCGACAACACCCCCCTATATTAAAATGTATATCTGATAATTACAAATACTTTTTTCTATTTTTTTACCCGCGGTGCTGACGCAAGTGGTTAGTTGTTAGTGGTTAGTGAAGGAAGGATAGATTTTTTCCTTTGTCATTGCGAGCAGAACTATTCCTCTCTCTAGAGTTCTGCGGGTTTCAGCCATTTCCATTCCGTTGTTATTTGTGTTTTTTCCTTTGTTGTGAATTTTAACACAAACCGCATATTTTACACAAGGGAAATTTTTTGGGAAAACACGCGTATTGTCCAACACTGTACAAAATTGTATTATTACAAATGTCCGGACACAAATTAACATAAAACAAAAAAAAGGAACAAATATGTCAAAATCAGAAAATAAACCATGTAAATGCAAACACTGTTCTGGGGTCAATGAAATGAAATGCGATAAAAAAACTGAACACAAACCAGAAAAATGTGACAAGTAATATTTATCCCCCAATTTTGGGGGATTTTTTCCAATTTATTTGTTGATAAATATGATTTTTTTCACTACATATTCATTTGGTAGTAATAAAAGGAAGTCAATATGAATATGGGAAATATGAAATCAGTTGAAATGGCACAATTCTTTATCATGATGTTCACACTCACACAAAACAAGCGCGCCAAAATATTAAAATCTGTCCCGGCCCAACAACAACAGGCAAATAATCTGCGTAATGAAATTGCCGCAAATGAAAAAATACTGGAAGACGAATGTACAAACTATATGGATGAACAAGAGGCCCGATCTGATTTACTGTATTGCAATAATGCACTGGCACGGATAGAACAATTTCTGAATGACGCGCAAAACACACAAACTAAATTCAATACCATTGAAAAACTAAAGGCGCAATACATCGCAACCGTCAATAAATCAATCGCCAAACACAGGGCACAATTAATCGCAAAACATAAAAACCTGTTATCTGAATTTAATGATATGTGCGAATCTGGTATAACAATGGCAAACTTTCATGCATGCCGGACATTGTTTGGCGAATATAATCAAATACACACACAATTACAAAAATTAAAACAACAACGTATAAAATAAAAAAATCCCCGAATCGGGGATTTTTTTTATTTACGATTCTTCGTCATCCATAAATTCATCTTCGACGTCAACCGCATTTAAATCAATTTCTTTTGGTATACCCAAAATATCTTCGATTTTATCAGATGCGGCATCTAAATCCATTTTATGCAATACGGCAAATTCCTGGGCCATGCGTTCCAATGCGCGCAAATATAACTGGCGCGCGGAAAAAGTCATGGTTTCTGCCGCACTTCTGCGTTGCAGATCGCGTACAACCTCGGCCAATTTCATTGGATCGCCAGAATTAATATTGTCTTCGTATTGTGCCGCGCGACGCGCCCAAATCATACGCTTGGCGCCGGCCTTGCCCTTGGCAGATGCGATTGCCTCGTCCATTTTTTTTGCCGTTGTCAACGGACGCAGCCCCGACAATTCGGCACGTTCCAATGGAACACGCAACGTCATATGATTTCGTTCAAAATCAATGACCAACATTTTTATTTTTCGGTCCGCAATTGTCTGCTCTTCTACGCGCAGTAATTTACCAACACCCTGGGTTGGATATACAACATACTGACCGGCCTTAAAATCTAATTTTTTACTTGGCATATATACACCCTTTTACGGTTGCCATTCTCTCTGTCAGAACACATTATAACATAAAAAAACCAGAAAAACAAATAATTGGCAAAAAAATAAATCTGGGGCCCAAACCCCAGATAAAAATCACCGCCCAATTCTGCGTACCGCACCCGTACGTCTGACACTGGAATCACGGGAAACAGTGCTTTGGCTGGACGCCACAGAACACATCCATTTACCATTAACCATAATAGCGGTCTGCCCAGACGGACAATTTGGTTTTTCCAATCGCCAATCAAAACATGCACCCTTTTGGTACGACAAATATGTTACATCGTCTGTGCCATTGCGGGTATACAAACCCATTTCTGGGTTCCATTCGCCATTATCTGCACCACTGCACCACTTACGCTTGCCCCAGCATTCTATGCAATTATTTTTCGCATCGCATAATTCCACGGGTCTGTCCGTTGCCTGGTAACCAGAATACGCCTTGTCACCATTGCCCATCGCACGATTTATTTCCAAATCACGACACCACAACTTTTGACATTCTGCAACAGGAATCCCATCAACCTTTTGCCGCGTATCAACCAATATATACCCCGGACCACACGCATCAACCGAAGCCAACGCGCCACACATCGGCAAAAAAGACAATACCAGTGAAATTAAAAACGTTCCTTTCATACCAGCCATTATACAATATTTAATACTTTTACACAACACAAAATTATTGCCACAATAATAAAAATTATTGCCCCAACCCCGCAGGTGTGAATCGCCCAATATTATTGAACAACTCTTCAATTGCGTTTAATTCAATTGCCGCAGGAATCTGTGTTTCGTCCGCATCACTTTCTATATCTGGCAAATCTTTGTCGTATAAAACCCGAGTCTTTACGACCTTGTTTCCGCGCACCCACGCCAATAACACCGTTTTATTATCAAACACAGGTGCCAATGGACCGCGATAATTTTCATCTGTGCCGTAATATATCCACACCTCGTCACCATGGATCGTTTTCGTCTGGGGCATACCAATTTCAGAAACCAAATCAGACACACGGGTAATACCATTTAATTTATTTTCTAAATCATTTGGAAACACATACCCCCGATGCTTGGTCTGAAACGTGCACCCCATCAATACAATCAGCATGGACAATATCAAGATTTTTTTCATATTAACCTTCCCCGTTTTCTTTGACAACAGGCTTGTTCAGCATTGCGAACTGGGCAATATGCTTTTTCAATTCGCTTTTATATGCATTATTAGCCTTGGCCAAGTCAACCAACTTGTTAAATTGTGGATTTGCGGCACGCGCGGCCCCAAAACGACTTTCTGTTTTCAAGAATTCTTCCAACGGCAACGGATTGTCCACCGAAGAATCCATCGTCAGTGGATTATGACCATCTGCAATTAAACGCGGATCAAATCTGAACAACGGCCATGCCCCAGTTTGAACCATTTGCATTTGATGTTCTGGGCCATTTTGCAACGCAAACCCATGCGCAATACATGGCGCATACGCCAATATAATAGACGGACCATCAAAAGATTCTGCCTCGCGCAGGGCGCGTATCGCCTGGGCCTGGTTCGCACCCATTGCAATTTGGGCAACGTATGCGCCAGACATCATCGCAATCATACCTAAATCTTTTTTTGCATGCTCTTTACCACCAATGGCAAATTTCATACTGGCACCAAAAGGTGTCGATTTAGACTGTTGACCGCCTGTATTTGAATAACCTTCGGTATCTAAAACCAATATATTTACATTTTCACCACTGTGTAATATATGGTCAACCCCACCATATCCAATATCATACGCCCAACCATCACCGCCAATAATCCATACAGATTTATCAACGATTTCACCAACCAGGCTTTCCGCCAACCTTGCACGTGGTCCGTCAATACCAGCCAATTGTTTGCGTAAATCAGCCTCTAATTCGCGCTGTTTGGCAACATCTTTTTCATCAAAGATGTCTTCGACATTATCAATTCCCAACTCAAACAACAGTCCCTTTAACATTTGACGTTGCTGATTCAATGCCAAACGCATACCCAATCCATATTCTGCGTTATCTTCAAACAAAGAATTAGACCATGCCGGACCACGCCCATTTGCATCGCATGTCCATGGCGTCGTCGGCAGATTTGCCCCATAAATTGACGAACACCCTGTTGCATTTGCCACAACCATTCGGTCACCAAACAAATGCGCCAACATTCTGACATACGGCGTTTCACCACACCCGGCGCACGCCCCCGGAAATTCAAAGTAATGCGGTAACAATTCAACATGTTTTGGCACATTCAGGTTTAATTTTGCCCGGTCTATGTTCGGTATTTTTTCTGCGGCATCAAACGCGGCCTGATTTTCTGCCATGACATCTGCCGCCGGCACCATAGATAACGCGCCAACCGGACAATGCTTTACACAAATATTGCATCCCGTACAATCTGCCGGCGAAATATTGATTGTAAAATACATATTTGGCCCCAGTTCTGGTGTTTTCATTGGAACAACGCGCACACCATTTTCACGTGCGGCCTGTGCCTGTTCTGCGGTCATTGCCTTGATACGAATAACCGCATGCGGGCACAGCATAGCACATTTACCACATTGGATACATTTATCAATATCACATGTTGCAACCCTGTCAGATATTGCACGCTTTTCATACTTTGACGTTCCAACCGGATACTGTCCACCACCAAATTGGCCATCAACCTTGAACCGCGACACAGGGATACTATCACCGCGCTGCGCGGCCATTTCACCCAACGTTCCTGCAATTTCCACAGGTGTTTCCGCCACCATTGCCGGCACAAAATCAGGCGCAAAATTAGACACCGAAGACGGCATATTATATTGCACCAAATATTCAGACGCCCTGTCCACCGCATTCCAGTTTGCCTGAACGACGTCCATACCCTTTTTCTTGTACGTTTTTTCAATTGCGACCTTGGCGCTTGTCGCGGCCACATTTGGATCAATTACCTGGGTCAAATCAAAGAAATTCAACATAATAAAGGTATTGATACGATTACCCAACCCCAATTCACTGGCGGCACGATTCGCATCCAAGAAATACACCTTGGCGCGCATTCTGATTAAATGTTCTTGGACATCTTTTGGCAGATTTGCGAACGCGACATCTGGCGCCAACGATGTATTTATCATCACAATTCCGCCTGGTTTCAATGCACTGAACACATCAAAACGTTGCGCAATCATAAAATTAGAAACGCTGATAAAATCTGCAGATTCAACCAAATATTGGCTTTTAATTGGGGTATTGCCAAATCTGATATGCGACGCGGTCAGCCCCCCCGATTTTTTGGAATCATAAACCGCATAAGATTGTGGATATAAATCAGAATTTTCACCGACAATTTTTACAATATTCTTAACCGCCCCCACGGTTCCATCACTGCCGATACCGTACAGGATTGCGGTTTTAACATCTTTGTTTTCAATAGAAAATGCCATATCTGTATTCAACGACAATCCCATCAAATCATCTTCGATACCGACGGTAAAGTTATGATGTAACGCGCCCCGCATCATATATTCATATATTGACTTAACGTCTCTGGGTTTAAATTCTTTGGAACCCAAACCATATCGACCACCAAAGACCTCTATACCACAATCAACCACAGATTTTACATCTTGGTACAACGGTTCACCAATACTGCCTGGTTCTTTTGTTCTGTCCAGCACAGCGATTCGTTTAACTGTTTTTGGTAACACTTTGCGGAATTCTTCCACCGGGAAAGGACGATACAAATGCACCTTGATCAATCCCAATCCATCTGGCAAATGTTCCAATGTTTCTTCGATAGTGTCAACGGCACTGCCCATTGCGACAATAATATTTTCAGCCTTTTTATCACCGACATATTCAACCAGCCCATACTTACGCCCGGTCAATTTTCCAAACAAATCCATACACTGTTGCACAATCGCAGGCGTATTTGCATACAGTGGATTTGCGGCCTCGCGTCCTTGGAAATACACATCTGGATTTTGTGCGGTTCCACGAATTGTTGGCTTATCAGGTCCCATACCACGCGCACGATTTTCCAGCACCAACGCATCAGGCAACATCTGTTGCAAAACATCATCATCGATTCGATTTAGCATTGATTCTTCGTGACTGGTTCTGAACCCATCAAAGAAATGCAAGAACGGCACACGACTGCGCAGTGTTGCCGCATGCGCAATCGCCGCCATATCATGCGCCTGTTGCACATTATGACTGGACAGCATTGCGAACCCCGTAGACCGCACCGACATAACATCACTGTGATCGCCGAATATAGACAACGCATGCGTTGCCAACGCGCGTGCGGCGACATGCATTACGAACGGCGTTTGTTCCCCCGCAATTTTATACATATTTGGAATCATCAACAACAGCCCTTGGGACGCAGTGAATGTTGTTGCCAAACTGCCCATTTGTAATGCGCCATGCATTGCGCCGGCGGCGCCGGCCTCGGATTGCATTTCGATTATTTGTGGGATTGCCCCCCATATATTTTTCTTGTGCTGAAAAGACCATTCGTCTGCCAATTCCCCCATTGTACTGCTGGGGGTGATTGGATAAATTGCCGCAAAATCTACACATCTGTATGCGACATCTGCGGCCGCCCAGTTTCCATCAACAATTAATTTAACCATTATATATAATCCTTTACCTGTTTTTTTCTTGTAAATAATACCCAGATTTTCATCCAAACGCAAGATTTATAAATAAAAAAACGGGACAAATCCCGTTTTTTTTATTCTGTGATTTCTATATCATCCTCTGCCGATTCCTGTGGCGTGCGACTTTTCATTTTTGACATTGCAACAACCATATCCATCGCGCGTTGCAATTGATAATCCAGCGCATCTTTTTCTTCGTCCGTCAATTCTTCGTATGGTGTTTCTTCATCATCATCAGAATCGTCATCGGATAATTTTTTATTCTTATTCTTTTTAGACTTATCATTTTTCAAAGAATTTTTAAATGACGCCTCGGAATACATACTTTCTTTTTTCTCTATAACCTCTACCTTGGAATGCAGAACTTCTACATCAGGTGTTATACCCTCGTTCTGGATAGAATTTCCACTGGGGGTATAATATCGCGCAATAGTGATATGAATAGCGGTCCCATCACCCAACGGTTTTTGTTGTTGAACACTGCCCTTGCCGAATGATTGCGACCCCATAACCAGGGCGCGTCCATTGTCTTGCAGGGCCCCCGCCACAATTTCAGATGCCGATGCAGACCCATGGTTTATCAACACGACCACCGGTTTTCCATTAACCATATCACCTTCCTTGGCGAACATGCGTTCAATATCTGTTTTATGTTTTCCGCGCGTTGAAACAATTTCCCCGCCATCCAAAAACGCATCTGCAACATCAATTGCCGCCATTAAATATCCGCCCGGATTATTACGCACATCCAACACATACCCGACGACGTTTTTCTTTTCCAATTTCGTCAGTGCTTCTTCTAAATCCCGCGCCGTTGTGACCCCAAAATCTGAAATTCTGACATATCCAATTTTTGGAGTATCTTTATCATCTGCATCTGCGCCTGCCAACATTTTTTCTTCAAATTTCACAGACTTTACCTTGATAATATCACGCTTTAACGTCAAAGTTTTGGATTCCCCATCATCAGAAATTATTGTCAATTTAACCTTGGTCCCGGGGCGCCCTTTCATTTTTTTCACGGCCTGATTTAATGTCAAATCAAATACCTGTTCGCCATCTATATGTGTAATATAATCACCGGCCTTTATACCCGCACGTTCCGCAGGCGTATCATCAATTGGCGAAATAACACGCACGGCGCCCTTGTCACTGGTAATCTGAATCCCCAGTCCCCCAAATTCACCATGTGATTTATCACTAAATTCTTTGAAATCATCGGCCGATAAATACGAAGAATGTGGATCCAGCGCCCCCAACATACCATTCATTGCGGCCTCTAACATCTTTTTTTCATCTGCCTCTTCGACAAAGTTTTCACGCGCCACCTCGAAAACCATGGCCAATTTTTTTAATTCTTCGTAAATCTGTTCATCAGTCAAATGTACAATAGGTTCATCTTTTTTCTTTTTATCCGCCGCATCTGCCATAAATGGAGTAACCAGCGCAACCAAAACCAACAATTTTTTCAACATAAATCAATCCTTTCACTTATTTTATATACGCCCCAGCATAAAACAAATCTGCGATATATTCAACCCGATTTTTCAACAGAACAAAAATATTGACAAATAATAATTACGTGTATACAATATAACATATAAACAACAGAGGTAACACATTGACTAAACAACCAAAATTCAGACAACGGATTGAATCCAACCGCACCATAATTACTGAAAAGTTATCTGGCGCGGCATCTGTTAAGCGTTTAAACAACGTAAACTGGTTACGTCATGAAATATCATACAGTGAACCACGCACACTATTTTACGTTCCTTTGAAAGACCAACATTTTTATCTGGATTTTAACTGTATGAACAATTTGGGGAATGCGTACGATTTTATTATAAATTCAACAAATAATAACACACGTATCGAGGCATCAGATATATGTAAATTGCACAGTTTTTTATGTCAAAACACATATATTGATGGCGGTAATTTCCGCACTACATCCAAAGTCTTGGAAATAACGATAAACGGCGAACGTATGCACGCACCAGACTCGTACGACATACCATATCTGTTAAACTTAATCGTATATAATATGAATGATACATCCAAAGACGTATTACATCGTGCATTTGATGCGCATTATGAAATAATCGCATTACAGCCATTTGACGACTTTAACAAACGCACCGCGCGTCTGGTAATGAATTGGATATTGGTTCAAAACGGCTATCGCCCTATTGTTTTTAACAAACCCAGCGACAAACAAAAATACAAAGACGCAATCAAATTATACGCCGAAGGTGACAAGAAATCTTATTATACATACATGTCCCAATGCATGCTGCGCACACAGGAAAGTATTATAAAATTATTAAATCAATCCAAGACGTTATAGTTCTTATTCTAAAACCTGATTTTGCAAATCCACCAATTTGGCGCACGCATCACCGACCATTTCTATCATGGTATTTAATTGTTGGACATCAAACGGGTGCTTTTCGCCAGTTGCCTGAATTTCGATAATTTTTCCACCACCTGACATTACAAAATTCGCATCCATTTCCGCAAATCTGTCTTCTTCAAAATCTAAATCCACAATCATTTCGCCGTTAAGCACCCCCGCAGACACCGCCACAACATTATCTGAAATTGGATTTTCATGGATACGCCCCTGTTCTAATAACTGACGCACGGCCAAACTTAGCGCAATAAATGCGCCTGTGATACTGGCGCATCTGGTTCCACCATCGGCCTGAATAACATCACAGTCAATTGTAATAGTATGCTTTCCCAAGACTTCCATATCAACAACACTGCGTAAACTGCGCCCAATCAATCTTGATATTTCCGCACTGCGTTTATCGTCCAAGGTTGCCTGGCGTCCTTTACGAATACTGTTTGCGCGTGGCAGCATTGCATATTCTGCGGTCACCCAACCACCTGTTTTATTCTGCATACGCTTCCACGTTGGCTGATTATAATCAACAGACGCCGTACACAGCACATGCGTTCCACCAATTTTTATCATACACGAACCTTCGGCCCATTTGTTAACACCTGTTTCTATTGAAACCGGTCTCATTTGATTTTCTTTACGCAACGTAGAACGAAACATATCCAACCCCTTAATTATTTATAAACACCACTATTATTATATAAACGGATAAAAAATTGCAAATTTTTTTAAATTTGCTTTTTGATATAATATTGTTATCCTATTGTCACGCATATAAAAGGAAATTTATGTCAGCCAAGACAAAACGTCTATTTAAAAAAACTATCAGTTACGCAGGTATATTCTTTTTCATTATCGCAGCCGGCATGTTATGGTGGCAATTACGTAACTACAGTTTATCTGATATTGCGCACGCAATTTTGGACATACCATTATCAAATTTAATATTTGCATGCATTGCGTGCTTTGCCGGATACCTGGCATTGGCATTGTATGATTATTTGGCCCTGCACTATGTTGGCGGCCGCGTTACATGGTGGAAATGGATGTTGGCGGGCATGCTGGGGTTTGCAATCAGTAACAATGCCGGTCACGCGGTGGTCAGTGGTGGCGCGATACGATACAGGCTGTACACCCGCTGGCGCATTCGTGGTGGCGACATATTAAAGATGTTGACTATATCTGGTTTTACATATTTTCTGGGTGCATCTGCGATTGTTGTAATCGGCTATTTTTTAATCCCCAGGGCTGTATTTGACAATTCCGTCGGCATCAGTTTAGGTCTGAACACATTATTTATTGGCTGTTTAACGGTCTTGTTGGCATATTTTGCGACGACAATACTGTTTCACAAGAAAAGCATTCAAATTGGCCAGATAAAATTCCAGGTTCCATCAACCCAAATGGCATTTACCCAAACGCTGCTGGGCATTACAGACAGTGTTTTGGCGGGTCTGGTTCTGTATTTTTGCATGACGCCATTTGTAGACATTCCATTTACCACCTTTATTGGTCTGTTTGTAGTTGCGCAAACAACCGGCGTTTTCAGCCAGGTGCCTGGTGGCATTGGTGTTTTTGAAACAGTATTCTTAATGGCCCTGCCCGATAGCATTGACAAGGCGAACATCTTTGGCGCCCTGTTGGCATACAGAATAATATACTATGTATTGCCATTGATTGGCGTGGGCAGTTTGTTTTTCATATACGAACGTTGGTTGCGTTCCCGTATGAAACGTTGGCTGGCCGAGGCCAAAGAAAAAATTCCTGCAAAAATCAAAAGCATAAAAGCGGACATAAAAAACAGAAAATAAATACCTTGCGAAACCATATAATGTCATGTTAGAATGCCATCTGTGTATGACATAGGATATATAGAAGTGTTTATATTGTCACTGATTTCAATAATTTGCATGGTGCCGATGGTTATCGTGGCGCTATCTCTTGGCATGGGCATGGACGCCCCACGGGGACAGATTATTGCCATTTCATACACCCCAAAAACAAAAGGATTATTAAATGTCAAAAAAAATATACGTGGATGCAGTCCACCCGGAAGAAACGCGTGTTGTTGTCGTAGACACTGCGACTAATCGTGTTTCTGATTTTGATGTTGAAACGACAACCAAACCCCAGATAAAGGGAAACATCTATCTGGCCAAGGTTATACGTGTTGAACCATCACTTCAGGCCGCATTTGTTGACTATGGTAATGGCAAGAATGGATTTTTACCATTTTCTGAAATTCACCCAGATTATTATCAGGTCACTGCGGAACAGAAAAAGAAATTAATTGAATTAGCACACGCCAACATTGTTGACGACGACGACGATCCAAATGACGAAGAAGACGAAGTCGCCGAATACGATGACCACAGCGCCGGTGAAGATAACAAAGAATTCACCAAACGCGCACGCGAATTCAAAATCCAAGACGTTATCAAACCAAAACAAATCTTGCTGATCCAGGGCGTCAAAGAAGAACGCGGCCAAAAAGGCGCATCTATGACAACATATTTGTCATTGGCAGGTCGCTTTGCAGTTTTGATGCCAAATTCACGCAAACGCAACAGTTACGGAATTTCCAAGAAAATATCTGACAAATCAGAACGTGCCAGATTACGTGAAATATTGCACAACCTGAAAATCCCCAAGGGCATGACGGTTGTTTTGCGTACTGCGGCAATGGACGCCACTGCGGCGGACATATCTGCAGACTATGATTACCTGGTAAATTTATGGAATGAAATCCGTAAAACCACACTGGAATCTGTTGCGCCTGTGACAATTCACACCGAAGATTCCCTGTTACGTCGCGTTGTTCGTGATTTCTTAAGCGACAAAGAAGACGTCTTGATTATCCAGGGCGAAGAAACATACGATGCCGCCAAACAATATTTCCAGCAAATGTATGGTCGCGCCCCACGCAAACAGTTGGTTCTATACAAAGACGTCGCCGTTCCATTAATGGTCAAGGCCGGTGTTGAAAAACAACTTGAGGGTCTGCATGGTCCATACGTTCAATTACCATCAGGTGGATCATTGGTTATCAACCAGACCGAGGCCATGGTTACAATTGACGTGAACTCTTCACGTGCGATAAAAGAAAAAGACATTGAACAAACGGCATTAAACACAAATCTTGAGGCCGCCGAAGAAATTGCCCTGCAATTACGCCTGCGTGATTTGGCCGGCATTGTTGCGATTGACTTTATTGATATGGAAGAAGAAAAGAACAACCGCAAATTAGAACTGAAAATGCGCGAGGTCATGAAACGTGACCGTGCCCGCACCCAGGTTGCAAAAATAAATAACTTTGGTGTATTGATGTTATCACGTCAAAGATTACGCAGCAGTTTTATGGAATCATCATACGTTGCATGTCCACATTGTATGGGTGCCGGCGTTGTTCCATCGATCCAAACTGCGGCGATAATTCTGTTCCGTCACCTGCAAGAAAAACTGTTGGCAAAATCTGCCCAGAAAATCATTATGACGGTCCCAACAGACGTTGCGGTATATCTGTTGAATCACAAACGCGGTGAATTGGCAGAAATGGAATCAAAATTTGAAACAGAAATTGTAATTGTTGGCGACGACAGTTTATTGAACATAGACCAATATTCAATTCAACGTGTTGCCCCGGAACAAAGCAAAACTGATGAAATTTTGAATGCCCATGCCCCATCAACGGATGTCAAGAAGAAGCATTCTCAACACACAGATGCGCGCAAAACGACGGTTTCTGTAAATCATCGCAAACGCAAAAAACAGCCCAAGAAAAAAACCTTGTGGCAAAAACTGGTCAGTTAATTAATCCCCTTCGCCCGCGAAGGGGTGGCACGAAGTAACGGGGTAGTGGTAAATTATTCCGTAATAAAAATCCCCCACTTGGGGGATTTTTTTACATATCGTGTTAAATATTCTATTTCATATTTTGTTTAGCCAACCCGACAGAAATTTCTTTTTGTTTGGCCGCAAAACGTGCCCGTTGTATTTGTGCATATTCCGCTTTCAAAGACTCTTTATCACAAATAAAATCACCACCCACACTCTGTGGTGCACCCTGCAGCGATGTCAGTTGATTAGCACTGCAATCAAAACTCTCACCCACGCTCTGTGGCGCACCCTGCAGCGATGTCAGTAGATTAGAACCACAATCAAAACTCCCACCAACAGTTCGTGGCGCACCCTGCAGCGATGTCAGTAGATTAAAGCCGCAATCAAAATCCCCAGTTACAGTAACGGCGGACAAGTCTGGCAATTCTGTCAATCCCATATCCGACAAATCCAAACTACCTCTAAACACCATATCATCTGGGATTGTTATTGTTTGAATTTTGCCCGCACCAGTAAACTTGATTTCCAT
>JAZSAG010000053.1:0-17814 GCA_045601765.1 Candidatus Enterousia sp.
GTTGAAAGATTTGCCAATAGTTGTTCGCTTGAAAATATGGTTCTTTAATAAAATATCGGGACGAAAAAGTGATGGGTTTGTAAAGCTGTCGCCAAATGATGGAAAAAGTTTGGAAATTAGTGCAACACTGGTATATCCAGAAAAAATTATTGGAAAACAATCTTGCGCCTATGTTTTTGATGGGACAAAAAAGTCTGTTCAAAACTTTATAAAAAATATTGCACGTGCAAGAACTTTTGGAAAATTTTCTGAGTGGGAATATTTGAAAAAACGCGGTATGGGTCGCGGCGCAAACGAAGGTAATGTTATCGCATTAAATGATGCAGGGGACGGAACATTAAATAAACTGATATGGAGGGATGAATTTGTACGCCATAAAATAATTGACGCAATTGGTGATATGTTTACCAGTGGTGGTTTTGTGTGCGGTGATTTAGAATCGTACAAGGGCAGTCATGCATTGAATAATCTGGTGCTTAGAAAGTTATTCAGTAATCCAGAAAATTATGAAATAATTTAATTAAATATAAAGGAAAGGAAAATGAAAAATATTTTATTGCTGGGTGGGGTTATGTTGTCTGTCGCGGCATGTGGCGGTTTGGTAAAAAATAAAAATGGCAGTGAATTTTTAACACGTTTGGATAAAGAACCCATAGGTTGTACTTTTTTATATAAAATACAAACAGATGTATCTGTGTACAACATAGAAGATGCACGCAGATATATGGAAAACGCAATTGTTGAAAAGACTGTGTCTGGAAATGCGTATTGGATTACCAGTCAAACAACAAAACAAAATAACTGGGTATTTTTTGGGCCAGAACGTTCGTTTGTGTTAAATGCAAATGTTTATAATTGTCCGCATTTGGACCCATTACCGAAACAAGAAAAGTAAAAAAATCGCCACATTTGTGGCGATTTTTTATACCATAAATGGCAGGTTTTCCAATGTACCTTCGGCAACGCGAACGTTGACGTCAATCAGCATAAATATTGAATCAGGTGTGCATGGAATTTTATCTGAAAACATATCTGTGCCAAGCAAGTGGCTGGTGTTTACAGACAATTTTGTTATCAAATGGTCGTCATCCAGCAACGTATAAATTGGTCCAATGTCACGTGGCGTATTTGAACCAATTTCATGTTCATTTTGTGGGCAACGCAGGCCATCCATAATTGTCTTTACACGGTTATCAATGTCACTGCGTGGAACGCCAACGATTTCAGGGTGCAACATTTGAATGTCTAATTCTGCAATCAATTTTAGGTTCGGTGTTATAATCGGATTCCAATCAATGCCACCAATATGACGGGTTGTAATGGGACTTTTTGTTGGGTTTGGAACCATGTATTGGGTAAGGTTATTCCATGGACTGTGTTCAATTAATTTCTTTAATTGTGGATGAAACTGCATACGTATATCAGCAATATGCTGGGCACGTTTTTTAGGATTTATTAAAATGTCACCGAAATATAATAATTTGAACTTCATATCTGTACCTTTTGGTTATTTTTTTGGTGTTTTTATACCCTTTTTCCTTGATAATTATACCAGAAATTGCTATGTTTTACATGAAAAAAAGAAAGGAATGTTAAATGTCAGTAAATAATGAATATACAGGTGATTCCATTAAGGTCCTGAAAGGGTTAGAGGCGGTTAAAAAACGTCCTGGGATGTATATCGGTGACGTTGGTGAAGGTGGTGCCGGTTTGCATCATATGATTTACGAGGTTGTTAATAATTCTATTGACGAAGCAATGGCCGGATATGCAGATACGGTGTATGTGTCACTGAACGCAGATGGCAGTGCAACAATTCGTGATAATGGACGTGGTATGCCGTTCGATATAAATCATGAAACAGGTCGCAGCGCGTTGGAACTGATTATGTGCGAATTACACGCAGGTGGTAAATTTGATAACGAAAGTAATGGTGCGTACAAGGTTTCTGGCGGTTTGCACGGTGTGGGTGTTTCTGTGGTAAATGCGCTGTCAAAATGGTTAGAGGTACGTGTGTGGCGTGGCGATAAAGAAGCATTTATGTCTTTTGCAGATGGTGTACCAACATGTGATTTGAAAATAACAGAAAACAAATCTGGAATTGAACACGGGACAGAAGTTACTTTCTTGCCTTCGTCTGATACATTTACAGGTACGGAATTTAGTTTTGATACAATGGAAACATGGTTGCGTGAACAGTCTTATTTAAATGCAAATGTTAAAATTATATTGGAAGATTTGCGCGGACCAGAAAAGAAAGAACGTGAATTTCACAGTGTTGATGGACTGAAAGGTTTTGCAACTTATTTGGATAAATCCAAAGAATTGTTGAACAAAGATCCAATCCAGATGATAAAACAGCAAGAAGATACATATATCGAAATCGTTTTACAATGGACAACCGCATATACAGAAACATCATTATGCTTTACAAACAATATTCCAAATCGTGATGGTGGAACGCATTTGGCCGGATTTCGTGCGGGTCTGACACGCGCAATAAACAAATATATCGCAGAAAAAGGTACCAAGAAAGATATAAATCTGTCTGGTGAAGATTTCCGCGAAGGGTTAACCAGTATTGTCAGTGTTAAAATCCCAGATCCAAAATTCGGTTCACAAACCAAAGATAAATTGGTTTCCAGTGAAGTGCGCCCAATTGTTGAAAGTACTGTTTCTGAAATGTTATACGAATTCTTGGATGAAAACCCAGCAATCGCAAAAACAATCGTTGATAAAATTATCGAGGCGGCCACCGCACGCGAGGCAGCGCGCAAGGCACGTGAATTATCACGCAAGAAAACAGGTCCGGAACTGGGGGGGCTGCCCGGGAAATTAGCAGGTTGCAGTGAACGTGACCCGGCAAAATGCGAACTGTTTATTGTTGAGGGTGATTCTGCGGGTGGTACTGCAAAACAGGGACGTGACCGTAAGACCCAGGCTATTTTGCCTTTGCGTGGTAAGATTTTAAATGTCGAACGTGTGCGTTTTGATAAAATGTTGGGGTCTGATACGATTGGTGCGCTGATTACAACAATGGGTGCAGGTATCGGTAAAGATGACTTTGATATTGAAAAAATGAGATATCACAAAGTTATTATCATGACCGACGCGGACGTTGACGGTCAACATATTCAAACATTGTTGATGACGTTCTTTTATCGTCATATGCCACAGGCGATTGAGCGTGGATATATCTATGTTGCAAAACCACCTCTTTATGGTGTGACGCGTGGTAAACAACAGATTTATCTGCAAAACGAACGTGAAATGGATGATTACTTGATGGAACAATTGGCAACAGACGGTATGATAGAAACCAGTGATGGTATCCAGGTTTCTGGGGCAGATTTAAAACGTTTGTTGACGTTGGTGCTGAATATGCGTAATTGTCTGCAACCATTGAATCATATTATGCCACTGCGTTTTGTCGAAGCACTTGCGTTAAACGGCGTGTTTGATAATGAAAGTGTTGATAATTTTGTTGCAACACAAAATATGCTGGATGCGCAGGAATTAGAATTTGAACGCGGATGGAAGATATCAGCAGATGATATGGGAATTACTGTGAACAGAACCCTGCGCAGTGTTACGGAAAGTTATTTCTTGCCACGTGAAAAAATCAATGGCCCAGAAATACGCGGATGGCACAGATTGGATGGTAAATCAGAACTGATGGAAACGTTCAGCAAGCCAACTGTGTTGCGCGTGAAATCAAAATCACAAAAGATTTGGGGCGCGTTGACGTTATTAAATACCGCATTTGAATATGCAAAAACAGGTCTGAAAATCCAACGTTACAAGGGTCTTGGTGAAATGAACGCGGAACAATTGTGGGAAACAACAATGGATCCAAATCATCGGTCTTTGTTCCAGGTGACGGTGCAAGACGCAACCAAGGCAGACGAAGTTGTTTCAATGCTGATGGGGGATGTCGTAGAACCGCGGCGTGACTTTATCGTTGAAAATGCGTTGGATGCAAATCTGGACGTTTAACAATAGGCGCAGGAAAACCTGCGCCTTGTTTTTTAAGGAGGCGAAAATGGACAGGGGTGATTATAAAATTATTTCTGATAAAATTATCCAAAATGCAGATGCGTTTGAAAAAGCCAGGGAAAATTTAAAAAATATGGCGTTTGCAAAATCAAATAATTCTGTGCTAGCATCCATTGTCGCAGATATGAACAAGGAAAATAAATAATGTTACCGCCTGTCTTAAAAAAACAACCAAGTAAAAAAGAAAGACTGATGCATGAATTGCGTGCGTTGGAACAAGAATTATTAGAATATGGAAGTAATGTTTCAGAATCACAGGTTTGGCATAAAAAGGCAAAAATAGAAAATATAAAAAAACAAATCGCAGAAATAGATCGCGAAAAAGTTAAATCTTTTGGCGCGGCAACTGATAAAATTAAATCTGAAATGGTGCAAAAAGATATGGCTGCATTTAATATGTCAAATGTTGGGGTGCGTGAATAATGTTTTCTAAAAAGTGGTTCTTGGATTTAGATGACTGTTTGCGAAAACAGGGACTGGATAGTGATAATCAATCGTTTGATGAAATACTGGGGATGTTGCGTGAATCAAATGTTTGCAGCCCTGATGAATTTGCCGGGCATTGTATCTATGTTATTTTGGCAGGCGGCTTTTCGCAAAAAACAGCAAAAAAAATCTATCACAAAATTTTAGAAATTATTAAACATTATGGCTCAGATTTTGATGTGTTGATAAATGTTTTTAATAATAAAAATAAAATAAATGCAATTTGTAAAATTTGGAATAATCGTCGTGAATTATGTGATGGGTATTACAAATTAAATACGTTGGATGAAAAATTAAAATATCTGCAAAATTTACCACATGTTGGAAAGATAACCGCAAATCATTTGGCACGAAACCTGGGTGAAGATGTTGTTAAGTATGATATATGGATTCAACGTCTGGGGGTTGTGTTTTCTGGAAATAAGAATTTGTTTGAAAAAATAGATAATGGTCATTTAAATGACGAAATAAAAAAAGTATGTGATGATATGTTCGCGCATTTGGTTCGGGAAACAAATTTACCACGTGGGTATATTGATGTTGTTCTGTGGAAAAGTTGTCAGCAAGGGATGATAAAGTTATGAATGTAAATATAGAACAATCTTGGAAAGATGCACTGGGCGCAGAATTTGACAAGGATTATTTTATTAAATTGACTGATTTTGTGCGTGGGGAATATTTGTCTGGAAAAACTGTTTATCCGGCGGCGAAAAATATTTTTAATGCGTTTAATTTATGCCCGCTGGACCAGGTCAAGGTTGTCATAATTGGGCAAGACCCATATCATGAACCAGGCCAGGCACATGGACTTTGTTTTTCTGTGTTGCCACCAACGCCACTGCCGCCGTCACTGCAAAATATATACAAAGAAATAGAATCTGATATCGGAAAAAAATCAGTCACAAATGGTGATTTAACATATTGGGCAACCCAAGGAGTGTTGTTGTTAAATTCAACATTGACTGTTCAGGCGCATTTGGCCGCATCGCATGCAGGCCGCGGTTGGGAGCAATTTACAGATGCGGTTATTCGGGCGCTGTGCACGCGTGATAATATCGTCTATATGCTGTGGGGGTCGTTCGCACAGAAAAAAGCGGCGTTGGTGGATGCAAATAAAAATTTAATACTGAAAAGTGCGCATCCATCACCACTGTCTGCGTATCGTGGATTTTTTGGAAATCATCATTTCAGTCGCGCAAATCAGTACCTGGCCCAATGTGGAAAAACACCAATTGATTGGTAATTAAAAATTAAAACTGATACCCAATCCATAAAACGCATAAGAATTGTTTTCAATCGCAGTATTGGCGTTGGACATGTGTTGCATAAAGCCCTCTATTGACATGCATTCGGACAGTCTGTAACCAATACCCAATTTAAATCCAAACAGCAATTTAGAACCAATACGTTCGTTTTGCTGGGCCTGGATACCAACACCAATACCCATAAAACTGTACCAATCACATTTACTGAATAACATAATGTCTTCGGATAGCATGGCAATTGGAATCGTGTATTTGTCCCAGTGCCATCCATACTTTTTGCCGAAACCAATTGTTTGAATGACGTTCAAAGATTGACGCGCAGGAATTCTGAAAAATGTAGATGGTTGTGAATATTGAATTTGCAACATCGTAAAAGGAACCCATTGGGTCGGCGCAGATATCAAAAAACCGTGATTTGTGCCGTACCCCAGGTTGAAAGTTATCTGATTATCATACCCATTGAAAAAAGGGTTTTCTGATGCATACGATGCAGAAATAACTGTTGACAGTAATAATGCGGATAAAATTTTGTTCATGCAAAGAATACTAGCAGATTTTGGTGCCAGATTCAATAAATTTATTAAAAATAATAATTATTATATTTGTGAATAAAGTCATAGATTATGCTTTTGCTTGATTTTCTGAAATTTGGTGTTATAATCTGTGTCGCTTGGCAGCGTAGCTCAGTGGTAGAGCAGAGGAATCATAATCCTTTGGTCGGGGGTCCGAATCCCTCCGCTGCTACCAGAATTTCCCGGTGTTCCGGGATTTTTTATTTCGTGTTATTTGCCCGAATTTATGCGATTTTGCGACTTTTCGCAGATTGTTTTACATATACTGGACATAATTTCGGACATAGAAAATATGTTTACATGTGTAATCCTTTTGCTTGCTTTACACTATGAATTATAAAGATGAATACATAGAAAGTCGCGGCAAAAGGTTGCAAAAGATTACAAAGGTTTACAAAGGGGTATGACTCTTTACAAAAGTAATATAAATGCAATTAAAAAACACCGCCCATGTGGGGCGGTGATATTGTGTTTATGCATCAGCTATTTTTAATAAACTATCGAACCGGTATATTGTGGGCATGCTTCCACGTCCCTTTCTTGAAATAGAAATCAATCCAGCTTCAGCAAGTTTGTTTAATAAGTAGTTTATAGTTACCATTTTTTCTATTCCTGAGTTTCTTTGTAGAATCGAAGCATTCGTGATTGGGTTCTTAAATAAAGCATCTAACAAATCTAACGTAAATTGAGAATGTGTTGCTTCACGAAAATCTTTTTTACTTTGTTCGTATAATGCCATAATATTTCTGGCTTTGTTGCAGTTTATCGTAGATTGTTCTTTTATGGCTCTTAAGAAAAATTCTATCCACGATTGCCAATCTCCATTTTTAGAAATTCCTTTTAGTTTTTCATAATATTCATCTCTGTTTTTTTCAAAATATTCGCTCAAATAAAAAACAGGGTATCTTAGTTTTTTCTTTTGATATAGATATAGAGGTAATAACATTCTTCCCATACGTCCATTTCCGTCTAAGAAAGGGTGTATAAGTTCAAACTGTGCATGCAAAAAACCCATTTGAACCATGGTTTCTTGCAGGTCATCATTTATATAATTTTCCCAGTTTGTTAATAAATCAATAAGTTGTTCTGGTGGAGGTGGAACATATGTGGCTTGTTCCATTTGTGTTCCACGAGGTCCAATCCAATTTTGTTCTGTTCTAAATTCTCCGCGAGCTTTGTCTTTTCCGCGAACACCAGACAATAAAATATAATGTAAAGCTTTTAACATATTTAAATGGATAAAAGGTCGATGTTTAAACATGTTCTCCGCCTCTATCATAGCCCTTCTATAGTTCATAACTTCATCAATATCGTTTCTTTTTGTGGTGTTTTCTTCTCCGGCCTCAAATTCTAAAACCTCGGATAAAGATGCTTGTGTACCCTCAATTTGAGACGAAAGTACCGCTTCTTTCGTTGTCATTGGAGATAATAGAATGTGAGGATTTGGTATAGCTTCTAAAATTCCATTATATAGAGATAAATTTGAATTGGCGGCCCCTATAAGAGGAGCTAAGGCTTCCCAATTAACATTTCTTATAGGTAATTTTTCTGGTATAAATGGTTTCATTTCGTTGATTTCCTTGTTTAATGTTTCTTGTATTGTATTATAAAAGAATAAAATTATCAATAATAAAATCGATTTTATTATAAGCAAATTAGAGGGTTTATAATAAATTATAAATAACTAGTTTGTATAAAAGGGGCTATTTGAGTGATATTTATAGGGTAGATACAAGTTTCTAAATATTCAACCACAGGTTGAATCTGGCGATGTTTTAAGTCCAAATATTTTTATGTTGCGGTAAGTGTTTAACTGCTTGATTATAGTGTGTTCTTATATTATGCTTGGTTAAAAAGGTTTATGTAATGAAAGTGCATCGTAATAGTTTTTATGTTTTAGGTTTTGTGTCATGTATGGCTTTGGGGGTAATGATATTATTTTATTAGGGTGTTTTTTGTGAGTTCTTTGCTGTGTTTATTATTTTTAGTAACAAGACTTTATCGGATTCAAGGATATTATCTGTATCATCATTGTATGTTTTGTCCGGATTAAAATCATTGTTATACAATTCAATAAGGCGCGATTTTTCTGTATCTGTTAATTGATTATCTAATTCGCGTAAGAATTTATCAGAATCCAGATTTTTTGACCATTGTTCCGAGTCTGCTAAAAATTTATCCAATTCTGCATCGGCAGTTTTTATTTTTTTTGTCATTTTTTCTGCTTGTTTTTTTTGGGCTTTCATTTTCGAATATAAAGATATATTTGTCGTAACACCGGCGCCGACTAAGCCGACAGTTGCAATACCTGCAATTTGAAAGTTCTTGTTTTTGGATGCGCAGGCGTTAAGTTTTTCTGTTTTTGTTACTAGTTCTTGTTCAAGTTGTGCAATTTCGTTGTGAATATAGTCTAAATCGTTATAAGAAGAATTATATGATTTTATTTGAATAGCTTCTAAACAAGGAAATGAACCTAGATTGATTACAATGGCAAATAAAATAATTTTTTTCATTTTTGAACCTTTTTTATAAAATCTAAAGTTTCTGTTGCTTCTTTGGCTTCTGTAGATATTTTATTAAGTGTTTCCTTGTTTTCTTTGATTTGCTGGGTTTGTGCGATAATACCAATGCCACTGGCGACTGTTCCGATACTGCCCAGAATAGTGGCGACTTTCCATCCTTTTAATGATTTTTCACATCTGATAATTTCTGAATCAACGGCTTCGATTTGTTTTTTCAAAGAATCACGATAATTTACTAAATCAATATATTCATCTGCAATTGCAATGCCTGCAGAGATGATAAGTATTATTATGTATACAAAAATTCTGTTAATCATTGGGTTGCTCGATTTTTTATTAAAAATTAGACCGCCATGGGATGTTAGGCGGTCGGGGAGTTCTCAAATCAGCGTATTAGTGATTCTGTTGTTTTCGGGTTGCCCCTGTTGTATGACAAACAGCTCCCCGACTTATTAAGTCAGGGATAAATCACGACACAAAACCACAGGAATGACATCGGATGACGATGCCGTCAGTAATTTTGCACCGAATACGCTGGGCTTGAGATAGCCCCGAACCCATATCCCTATGGATTCATTTCATAGTCTATCACCAAAAATCAAAAATATCAATTAGATATTAAAATGATGCATTTTGTATTTGGTATGATTGAGTAGGGGCAAAAACTTTACATAGAAAAATGGTTAAAAAATGGCGGAAATGTGAGTGGTGTAGCGATTTTTGTTAAAGTGAATTTTGTATTTAATATGATTAACGCTTATGGACAATTTTACATATACTAGACATCAACTATTACAAAACAAATGAAAGTGGCGGTTTTCTGCGGGGTGCGTGTGGGAAAATACTTTGTGCGCTGGTATATCATAATCCTTTGGTCGGGGGTCCGAATCCCTCCGCTGCTACCAAAGATTCAACCCCGATTTATTCGGGGTTTAATTTTTGGTTAGTAAAGGACGATGAGGACCCCAAGGTCCGACAAAATAGCAGGTTTTGCAAGTAAAACGCGGCGAAACCGTTGCGATTTGGAAAGGGGGCCATAGAGCGAAAGCGAATATGGGAATATACAATCGACTGTGCTGCTATCCCACTTCGCCACGTCGTTAAAACTTTGTGGCGCAGGCGCCAAGGCTTCGTAGGACAGGCCAGGATTTCCCGGTGTTCCGGGATTTTTATTTTGTATCTTTTTGTTCGTTTTTTCTGAATTTGTGGGTGTTTATTTTTGATTTTCTTTCAGTCTGTAAATCATATCAAACAACTGTGCAGAATTGTCGGTGGTTGGGATTTGTCCCAGGATACGTTTTTTTGCCATATCTACAACCCTAAAAAATTTTGGTGATCGAACACGTGTCAAAAAGCGTCTCGCATCGCATTGTGTTTTATCCAATGCACTGCCAACTTCATGCTCGGTTTCATATTCGGTTAATATACGAGTACCATAGCCATCACTTACTGAGGTTCCGCGTTTTACGGTTATTTCACCATAGTGTTTTTCTATGTAAGTATTACCACGTACAAAATCGCCCACACGTGGGGAAAGGTAGTTTTTTTCGCGTTTCTTTTGTGGTGCTTTGCCTTTGGCATAAATTGTTAAACAATATGGATAATCCGCCAGTCCATATTTGATAAATTTGTATCCAATATCGCCATCTTCGCCAAAAGTTGAAATTTTAACATCTTTATCTGTAATAAATGCAGATACTATATCATAAATTTCCTGTTTCATTTGTTACATCCTTTTTAATCTGGTTTGGGAATTGAAACAACCTTATTCCCATCTTATTTCACAATAATACAACACAATTTTGTGTTTTGTCAAGGTGTAGTTTTGTGTTTGATTTGATTGCGTTTGTTTATTCTGTGCGTCGGGGTGGTAAAGGACACCCAGATGGGGGTCCGACCCGCAGGCAAAAGGCAGACGGGAGTATGCCGGTTCGCCGAAGTTTTAACGAAGGGGAATTTGCCCAGGGGAATGAAGCGCAGCGGAATCAATCGGTTGCGCTGCTGTGAATTCATGCCTGTTGGCTTTAACAGGGATTTTTTATATAATTACTGACCGATATACTAAAGAGAATGTTATGTATAATAATATCAATTTTTTAGCAGAAAATTTAAACCTTAGCCCGTATCAATCAAGCAAGTTAAAAACAGATTATGATAAATACAATATCGCGCGTCTGGAAAAACGTGGTGGGGTATTATATGCCCCATATGTCGCGCATGGTTTGTGGGGACGCCTGTTCAGTGTTATTTTTGGCAGACGTGCCGATTTAATCGGCGAAAACAGAATGCTGTTGCGGGCACAACGTAATATTAAATTTAGGGCCAATGGGTATCACTGTGTCAAAGTTGGACGATATACATATTATGCGGATGCGTATGGACGCGTCGTTTCACGCACGGAATTTATGCGACAGACAAGAATTTAAAACTTGTCATGTGTTTTTATAAATGCACGCATATATCCAATATCCAGTTTTTGCATTATATTAGACAGCGAATAATTACGGGTGCCGTCTGATAAAATACTTAGTTCTATTGTCGGTGGTGTTGGTGCAGTGCCGCGCATCGTAACATCGAATTCGGCCGTCATCGCGCCATTTGTTATTGCCAGACCGCCAATTATATCTGTGTGGCGTAATGATAATACCATTGGTTTTGTCGTGATAAAATCACCGTTATTATAATCACCGATTAAACGCAATTTTTTAATTTGTGTTTCACCACCACCAAATGTATTTGCCAGGGCATATTCTGCATTTAATACAGATAATTTATCAACAGATGCATAAAAATCATCAAATGACATCCCAATCAAATAACCGCCGTTGAATGTCATATCTAATTCACCGGTCATGTTATAGTATATGTCGTGGGCGATTTGGCCGTGGGTGTTCAGATTTATTTCTGCGGTTATCATGGTGTCGCGAATATTTAATGGCATGTGGTCAGACAGTAATGTGTCATTTAATGCAAATTTATT
This sequence comes from Candidatus Enterousia sp., assembly GCA_045601765.1. Lineage (GTDB taxonomy): Bacteria > Pseudomonadota > Alphaproteobacteria > Rs-D84 > Rs-D84 > Enterousia. The sequence continues at coordinate 11,882 of JAZSAG010000053.1, forward strand.
TAATTGTACAAATATGTCATAGTTATATTTATCACGTTCAATTGTTGCCAACAGGTTACCTCGTGCGGCGTCTGTGATAGAAAATGTTTGAGAGTTATCTTTTAGGGAATATGTAAAATTACTGAATTCGTTTCCATTATATATGATTTTATCAGAGTATAGTGACACGTTTACAGGCAGGTTAAATAATGTCATCAATGGGGCATTGGTTAAAAATTCCAGTTCTGAATATCTGCGTGTGAATTCAGGGTTTATAAATCTGTCCAGGGATAATATATCTGTGAATAATGTCAATTGGTTGCCAGATAAAGAACCTGAAAATTCATGGCCTGATACCTGTATATTCAGATTAGATATTTTGTCCGAATTATAATGTCCAGATATAACATAAGAATCGTCTTGGACAAAGCGTAAATCAATATTTGGCAGCCATGTTTTAAAGTTGTCGCCAGATAAATAAAAGTAATTATCCATAACAACTAGTTTCCATTTTTTATCATGTGGAATAAATGTTAGCATGTTATCTTGCCATGAAAAATTACCGCGTTCAGATAACATAAAGTCTGGTAAAAATGGCATGTTTATATTTAGCCATTTTAGGGTTTGGTTATCTGCATAATCATATGTTGGTATGATTTTATCAGGTGTGATTTCCATTTTCCCGCCCGCGTTTGCAAAGTGAAAATGTATTGTGCCATGTGTGCCAAATACAGATGTTAATTTCCTGAGGTCTGAATTAGATGGTATTTTGCTGTCTGATTTTACATATATATCAAATTCTTTATCGTGTACGGTTATAGAGCCTGACATATCATGATATGAAAATTTACTGCATGTCCAATTGTCTGGTGTGCCAGAAAACAGGCACATAGATTCATGACCCAAAAATGGCATGGTTATCATCAAATTGTTGGCGCCATCGGCCGTTATTGTGCCGCCTGTGATTGCAATATCGTCTGCAACAATTGTTGATATTTGTATCTGATTATTGGTGCCAATCGCGTCAATGCGCAGGTGATGAAAGTCATGATTTTTAAAGTGCAAGTCACCATAAAAATCTAAATTTATTTTTGTTTTATGAAACAGTTTTGTTGGGCCAGATAAAAAAGAAAAATCAAAAGACAAATTATCTGATACCAATTGAATAACGCGTTCGCCGTTTGGCAACATTTCAATGTTGCCGGATAGATTATCTGTTTTAAGATTTGTGAATTTATATCCGGTACCGCCGTCCCATTCAAAGTCTGTGGTCAAAGATGTTTCGTGTTTTATGTCCGGCTCTGATATCCCAAGCCATTCATTTATATTTTTTGTTTCAACAGACAGGTGGCCGCGGATGCTGCCGTCAGAAAAGATTTGCCCAGATATATCAAGGTTATTATTTTTATTTTTTATGTTAAATGTATTGCCGATAAATTCAACGTCGTATTTATGATTTTTGGTTCGTATGATGCCGTGAAATTGGCCGTCTGTAAAATCTGCGCGTACAATATAAAATTTGCGCCCCATAAATGTTAGGGTACTGTTATATATTTCAATATTGTGATTAAACATAGCCGGGGCAATTTTATCAACCGTAATGTCGGCGTCATATATAACAACGGCGTCATTTAGTTTCGCCTGTTCCAGATTAAAGAAACTGTAAAACGGTATGGAAAACATTATAGAACCAATTTCAGCAGTCGGAATAGATACATCGTGGGCAACAATTGTTGTACCGCCAATCAGACTGAAATGCAGGTTGCCATTTAATTTTAGTGGAACGTTGGTTTGTTCAAAAATTGTCTTTTCAATTGTGGGACGAAAACTGTTTAATGTAATCATTGGTGGAACAATCACCATTGATAGACCAATCGTGCAAATAACAGTTAATATTGTCCAAAAAATTCTGCGTTTATGTCTGGGTTTTAATGCCATTCTCTCTTTCCTTGTATTTTCATTATAATGGATTACAATAAATAAAGTGAACAAAAAAATGAAGCAGGCTGAATTTATTCTTGAAAGTGATTATAAACCAATGGGCGATCAACCGACCGCCATATCAGAATTGGTGTCTGGATTGAATGATGGCAGACAAAATCAGGTGTTGTTGGGGGTGACGGGGTCTGGGAAAACATTTACAATGGCAAATGTTATTCAGAAAATGGGACGACCTGCGTTGATTATGGCGCCTAATAAAATTTTGGCCGCGCAATTATATACAGAAATGAAGTCGTTCTTTCCGCACAATCATGTGGAATATTTTGTTTCTTATTATGATTATTATCAGCCCGAGGCGTATATGCCAACAACCGATACATATATCGATAAAGACGCATCTATAAATGAACAGTTGGATCGTATGCGACACAGTGCAACACGCGCAATGCTGGAAGAGCGCGATGTCGTTGTCGTTTCCAGTGTTTCTGCAATATACGGTATGGGGTCGCCAGAACAATATGCGGGTATGCGTTTGGTGTTAAATACAGGTGAATCTGTATCAATGCGTGATGTGATGCGGGCGTTGGTGGATATTCAATACAAAAGAAATGATATGGGGTTTGCACGCGGTGATTTTCGTGTGCGTGGTGATACGTTGGATATATTTCCATCACATGCAATGGACAGGGCGTGGAAGTTGTCTTTTTGGGGCGATGAAATTGAAGAAATGTGGGAATTTGATACGCTGACGGGTGCAAAACTTAAAAAAATAGACAGAATTGCAATCTATCCAAACACGCACTATGCAACGCCAATGCCCAGTGTTTTACAGGCATTATCACAAATCAGAAAAGATTTGGCAGAAAGATTAGATTTCTTTCATCAAAATATGAAATATGTTGAAGAACAACGTTTGCGTGAACGGGTGAATTTTGATATAGAAATGATGGAAAGTACCGGGACATGCCGGGGGGTTGAAAATTATTCAAGATATCTGTCTGGACGGGCGCCGGGACAGCCACCGCCAACATTGTTTGAATATTTGCCCAAGGATGCAATTCTGTTTATAGATGAAAGTCATGTGACTGTGCCACAAATATCGGCAATGAGTCGTGGTGACAGGGCACGAAAAGAAACATTGTCGCAATATGGATTCAGATTGCCCGCGTGTGTCGATAACAGACCACTGACATTTGACGAATGGGATATGTTGCGACCACAAACCATATTTGTTTCTGCAACCCCGGCAGAATGGGAACTGAATCAATCAAACGGTATTGTTTCTGAACAGGTTATCAGACCAACTGGGTTGTTGGACCCGATATGTGAAGTCAGACCAACCCAATATCAGGTTGATGATTTATTGAATGAAGTTAAAAATGTTTCTGGACGGGTGTTGGTGACGACACTGACTAAAAAAATGGCTGAACAATTAACAGATTACTTTGTGGAAAATGGTGTGCGGGCAAAGTATCTGCACAGTGATATTGAAACACTGGAAAGAATAGAATTGCTGCGCGAACTGCGTTTGGGAAATTTTGATGTGTTGGTTGGAATCAATTTATTGCGCGAGGGTTTGGATGTTCCTGAATGTGAACTGGTTGCGATTATGGATGCGGACAAAGAAGGCTTTTTGCGTTCAACGCGTTCACTTATTCAGACAATTGGACGCGCGGCGCGTAATGCAAATGGTCGTGTGATTTTATATGCTGATAAGATTACAGATTCTATGGCGGCGGCATTGGAAGAAACCAACAGACGGCGCGAAAAGCAAATGAAATATAATCAAGAACATGGAGTTGTGCCAAAGACTGTAAGCAAGGCAATCTTTGCTGAGGTCGGTGAAAAACAAGAAAAAACAGATGGCGGTCGCAGATTTGTTTATGATAAAATGGGCGGTGTGATGGATGCTGATTCAATCCGCAAAGAAATAAAAAAGTTAACCCAGCAAATGAAAAAACATGCGGAAAACCTGGAATTTGAACAGGCGGCACAGGTGCGTGATGCAATACATAAACTGGAAGACGATTTGTTATTAGTGGGGTAGGGGTATGCAAGAATTTATTTTAAATAATGTTGATGAAACGAGAAATTGGGCGGCGGGTTTTGCAAAAAAACTGTGCGCGCCGTCTGTTGTTGCGTTGCATGGTGATTTAGGTATGGGTAAATCTGAAATCGCCAGGACGATTATCAAGACTTTGCGGGGCCCAGATACTGTGGTTCCCAGTCCAACTTTTACAATTGTACAGTCTTATGACGGGATATCGCATTTTGATTTATACAGGATTCAAGATGAATCTGAATTGACGGAAATTGGTCTGATGCATGCAATTGAAAATGATATTACGTTAATAGAGTGGCCGGAAATCGCAGAATTTATGTTGCCAGAAAATACAATTCATGTTTATATAACGCAATATAATGATGGGCGTAAAGTTATAATTAAGTAAAACAGGAAAAGATACTGATAGAATTTAATTTTTTTTATTGTATAATAAGGACATGCATACTTTGCATTGATACGCGGACTTACACAAGACCCGAACCCACATCCCTAAGGTGCAATGTTTGCAAATTAAAAAACGCCGTTATGGCGTTTTTTAATTTGTTGAATCTTTTTTAAGTAATTTTTGAACCGCCAATGGAAAATCAGGCGCGTGTGCAAGATACGACCCAGATACCAACATGTCTGCACCGGCCTGCCAACAAAGGGGCGCGGTTTTTTCATTTATTCCACCATCAACAGATATCGTAAGATTCAGGTTGTTCTTTTTACGCATCGCGTTTAAGACAGATATTTTATGCAATGCACTGGGGTCAAAATGCTGGCCCGCGGCCCCAGGTGTGACAGACATAACCATTACTTCGTCTATGTTGCGTAAAATTGGTTTCAGCAAAGATACATCAGAATTAGGATTTAAGGCAACACCAACACGTTTGCCAGATGCGCGAACTATTTTTATCGCCGCACGTAATCCAGATGTGTTTGTGGAAAGTATTATTGTGTCTGCGCCTGCATCAATTGCATCGGTGGCCCAAATTTTGGGACTTTCTGTCATCAGGTGAACGTGCAGGTGTGATTTGGTATGACTGCGAATCGTGCGAAGTTCATCAATACTGCCCGCAACGTTGTTAACGTAAAAACCGTCCATTATGTCAACGTGTATTTTGGATATACCCCCAGATTTAAACAGTGAATATGTTTCAGGACGGGTCATGTCAAAACACAATGTACTGGGCATAATTGGTATGCTTTTGTGGCAGGGTTTCTTTTTCCTGTGAAATAATTTAGCAACCCATTTAAATTTACGTGACCAACGCGTAGATTTATATAAAAACTTTTCACGATGTGGTTTTTCACTTTCCCATATATAATCAAATAGTGTTCGTATGGTTATGTCAGATGTTATAGATTCTGTGGGTATGCCAAATTCCTGTTCAATAATTTCTGATAAACCTGTTGTTTTGGCCCCGCCACCAGTCAAGATTATTTTAGTTGGTTTGAATTTTTTAAATGATTCTGAAATTTCAGTTTTTATCTTGTTTATTATATCTGTGAATTCAGGTATTATAACCTCGTTTATATCTGTGCGGGAAAATTCGTATGATATGTCCGCGGGGGTAAATCTGTCCAGTTCTGTGGGAACCAGTGATGCAACACATTTTTTTATACGTTCGGCGTCTTCAAATGGAATATTAAAACGTTGACTGATTTTGTTTGTTATGTCTGTGCCGCCAGATTGTATCTTTGTATGAAATACGGGGCCGCGGTCATGCCATATTGATGCGGTTGTGTATTGGGCGCCAAAGTCAATAAACAAAATTTTTTGTTTCTTTTTTCTTAGAACCGCGTTTTGTAAAAATTGTGGGTCATAGAAATTATCGGGTTGAATATGCGCATCGCGCAGGTATTCATAGATTTGGTTTATGCCATCGTGCGAATAAAAAATTGTACTGAATACAGATAATAACTGGTAATCGACTATGCCAATGGGGGTTTGTTGTTCGCGTGC
>JAZSAG010000054.1:0-3167 GCA_045601765.1 Candidatus Enterousia sp.
TCAAGGCGAGAACACCGGTTCGAATCCGGTTGGGGCTGCCAAAAATTAAAACCACCTTCTGGTGGTTTTTATTTTTGTTAAAGCAGACCCAACCGTATCGGTTAGAGTGCAGTTAAATGCGAATTTCTGCATCTGTCTGTATATTTTTTACAAACATTTCATCGTGCGATACCAGCAATATGGCGCCATTGTATTGATTCAATGCATCTTCCAATATGGATATGCTTTTAATTTCAAGGTTATTGGTTGGTTCGTCCAGAATCAACAAATCTGGTTGATTGTCGCCACCAAGAATTGCCGCCAACGTTGCTTTTAATAATTCCCCACCAGACAATGTTCCAACCAGCTGTTGCGACGTGTCCCCACGGAAACCAAAGTTAGCCGCAATCGCATGGGCATCATGTTTAAGGCAACCTGATATGTCCATTATATTTTCAACTATGGTTTTATTCTTGTCCAAAACAGATAAATCTTGATTTACATAGGCTGTCTTGCCAAATGTTTTAACCGTTCCTGAATTTGGTTTTAATTCGCCACAGATAATTTTTAGTAATGTAGATTTCCCAGAACCGTTTTTGCCCGTCAAACGCAATCGTGTTTTGCCATACATTGTCAAATTAAAATCTTTAAATATAATTTTATCACCATATGCAAAACACAGACCAGATATGTTTATCAATTCTTTGCTGTAAAAAGGTTTGTTTGGTATTGGTATTTTTATCGTCTCGTTGCGCATTTGTTCAGATAATGATTGTTGAATTAATATTTGTTCGTCCAATTTTTTTTGAATAATTGCTCGCTTTTTTGCCTCGGTTTCTTGGCTTTTGCCACGCAGTGCATTTGCCTCTAGTCGACTTCGTCTGGAAGTGTTTATTTCCTTTTGCTGTTTGAATTCATGGTGCTGTCGCGTATTTTGTGCGATATTCAATGTATTATTCAATCGCGTAATAGATTTTTTTGCATTGGTATATTTAGAATATACGCTGTCAGATTCTATTCTTTTTTGGTCCAGATAAAAATCATAATTACCGCCATAAACTTTTAATTGTCCATTGTGTAATTCGATTATTTTATCCATTTGTTGTAAAAGTTCACGATCGTGCGAAACAATTACAACACCATTTGGATATGCGTTCAAACGATTGAAAAATGTTTGTTTAGCATTTGGGTCCAGATTATTAGTCGGCTCGTCCAACAGTAAAATATCTGCATCAGATTCAAATGCTCGCATCAATGCAAACATTTGTTGTTCGCCACCACTTTTGGAATCCGATGCGTTTATTTGGTTTAACATATACACGCATGCATTCTTGTTGGCTGTGCCAGAATCAGGCAATAAATCCCCGGCCAACAACCGTAATAAAGTTGTTTTCCCTGAACCGTTGTCTCCAATAATTGCCACGTGCTCGTTGTCATTAAAGGCAATTGAAACACTGTTCAACAAATTGTTGCCGTTATATCCAAAAGTACACTTTGATAAAGAAATTAAAGCCATAATAAAACCCCTATATTGCAATTAAACAAACACATATTTCTATGTGTGATTTATAAAAAATTACAATATTACATGCGCATTGGGTCTTATCCTTTGTTTGTATTACATACCGTAATTGTATTAGAAATATTTGTGAACGCAAGAAATTTATTCAAAAACACCCTAATATCTTTCCCAAACCGCAACAATTCACGAATAAAATCAACTTGTGAATTGCACAGATGGTTTTAAATATTGCTTTTTTAGGCATTTTGTGATATAATATCCACACATCGCGGACGACATTTGGTCGTCTTTTTTTATTGCCCGCATTTGCGGGTGTTTTGTTTGAACAAAAGGATAAACAATGCAAATACCAAAATTTTTACAAGAACTGATATCGTCGCCTGAATACAGTGATAAAAACAGCGAAACATATAAACGTGCAACAAAGTATATGAACATACTCTATCCCGGTACAGTGCAATTTGATGCCACGGGTCGTATGGCACGCCCAGAATATGATATGACATTGGAACAATTCAATGCGGCACAGGGTGAAATAGATGCAGAATTTGACGCAGCACTGGGCGAAGCCTATGAAGAAATAATGTCCGAATATGGTGATTATTTTGAAAACATCGGGGAAAGTTTTTATATAGATATTGATACAGGTGATGCAATACCTGTAAAAGTATTGATGCCAAATGGAAATATCATAGAAAAATATCTGGATACATACGAATTACATATTCCAGATATAAATATTGCCCCAAAAATTTGGCGGTGGCACAGTGAAAATGGAGAAAATACTTGTGATGAATGTGCAACTATGAATAACCGTGTGTTTTTTAGTCCTGATAAAATTCCAAGTATCCCAGTCCATCCAAACTGCCAATGCAGTATAACCGAAGAAACACTGGGCAAAAATGGCAAAACAATAAATATAAAACCATATAAACCAACACAAGAATCAGATAAAGAAAGTGTTCCGACATTTGCAAGTCCGGTAAATACAAAACCTGGACAATATGCGGTATTTGACGGCAAGAAATTTACGCTTTACGAAAATGATAAGCCAATTATGTCGTGGGATGCGGTGTCGGGCAAGGACGGATACAGAAGCCCTGAATATCAAAACTTGAAAGACACAGGACCAATCCCCGAAGGGACATACGTTGCAAGACAAAGCGAGTTGCAGCATATAACGTTGCCAGATGCTGTTTTAGGGGTGGCTGCAATTGTAGGCAAACAAATCGGTTCTTGGCCAGGAAGTTATTATTCTTGGGGAGGTTCGCGTGTTTGGTTGGAGCCATCAAAGGAAACACAAACGTACGATCGTGATGATTTTTCAATTCATGGCGGTTGGAATCTAGGTTCCGCTGGTTGTATCGATATGACGGGACAAATAAACGCATTTACATCATGGTTAGAAAGTACTGGAAAAGACCTGATTGTACATGTAAAGTACTAACAAAAAAAGGGGGCAAATATGCAAAAATGGAAACGCGGAACAATAATTTGTCTTGGTATAAATCTGTTATTTTTGTACGGGTTGTTTACCGATTATTATGAATTTTTTATCAAAAAATGTCGTGATGTGTTTCCATTTGGGCATTGCCCGTGGAGGGCCGGCGGCATTCGCAAGCGAAGGCCTTGAGCAGACGTATATTTAACCAACCTTGTGTCTTCT
>JAZSAG010000055.1:0-34463 GCA_045601765.1 Candidatus Enterousia sp.
GCAAGTGGTTATTGTTTAGTGGTTAGTGGTGGCAAAATGATTTTATCCCTTGTCATTGCGAGACGGGGGAGTGGGGGCGCCCCCCACTTGCGTTTTGGAAAATCTTTGATTTTCCGAAATGCTTACAAAACATTAATAATGTTTTGCATCAATACCCCGTGGCAATCCAGTGAATTGTGCTTTATTATAATAATGCATCAACTGGATTGCCACGCTGCCGCTCGCAATGACAAAAAATTTTTCACAGAAATTTTTTGTATTGTGCATTCACTAACCACTAACCACTTACACTAACCACTAGCGTCAGCACCACTTACACTAACCACTTAAAAAATGCCCCGTTTGGGGCATTTTTTACTCAACCAACTTCCATCCCATAAATGTATAACCTGGTTTAACTGGGTCTTGCAATGGCAAGAATATATCTGAACCATAGTAACACATCCCCTGTACGTTATCTGTACCATTATTAGGATTCCAACTGATATTAATTTGATTTGGCATGCAGTATGTTGCGCTAAGCCCCCCATTAGATTCCATGGCTGCAAATGCGGCATTTGATGCAACTGACAAAGCATCTCTAATTTTACCAAGTTGTTCTTCTGATAAGTCAACAGCCGCACTAAAAAACAAATCTTGCATCAGGCTTTGGTCTGGTAAAACCCAGGGCGTATTATAGCTAAGTACACCGTCTTCACCACCAAGCACAAAATATAATTGTTTGAGTGCTTGCACTTCTTCTATCGAAGGAAGACTTTCGGCGCCGCACATAGATGTTAATAATCCTAATCCATCGCCAAGCCAAGGATCTGGTTCCAGTTCGTTTACAATCGTTGTAAATTTCGCAACTAAATATATGTCACTTATTGGTATACTTTCCAGTATTGCAATTTCTTCTGGTGACAAAAGCGGTTTAAATTCCGTTTCTATAAGATTAGTTAAATCAGCTTCACTTTTTATGTCGCCCGACTTTATCAAATCGCCTAAATCCGATAGGCCGGTATCTGCGCCAGGTATTTGCATTAAATCGTTTCGCAAAGCAAAAATTCTACAGGACTCTTCAACGCCATAATTTTGCAAGAAACTTATAATAGGAGTATTCATTACATAATCTGGCACAAACGTTTGCTTAATAGAGCGTATCCATACATATTTTCCATCAGTACTATGCTTAAAGTCCGCATTGTTTAAATAAGACGCACTATAAGCATTGGCACCAATTGTATATTCGAATTTTTGTAACCCCGGTGTATCTGGACCATAATCATTAAAGGTAATTTCAAATTCTTCTTGAGTGAAGTCCAGGTTGTCAAAAAGCACAAAACCTGGCCCCATTTCGTTACAATGTTCATGACCATACTCATTCGTGATGGTACCGTTTGCTGAACAATATTGAAAATATCCGCTAAAGCTCATACTTTTTCTGCGTTTAGCCAGATCTTCCACAGTATATTTTGCGATTTTGTTGGTGTACCCTTCTTTACATTCCATGCTGGTAATTGGGCAAAAACTGGGGTATGTATTACAAGAACTGCCAACATACTGTTTCCCAGAAACCATTAATGTTGTATTGTATGTACACGTTGCATTTTCTGGGCATTCGGCGTTTGTGCCACATGCCAATTCGCAGCCCATATAGCATTCGGATTCGGCGGTGGCGGCGGCGTCTGATGTATAATCGGCGGGACATGCGGCTTTACTGTTATTTGCCTCGACCGTGAATGTGCCACCGGGGCAATATGAACCAACGGGGCATTCGGTGCAGTTCAGTGTCGTTTCATCCAGGTATCGTCCCGCCGCGCATTCGTAACTGTTCAATGTCCACGTTGCAATTGTATTTGCCGTGGCGCCATCCGCCGACACACCCAGCACATCCACGGTACACGTTCCCGCGCCGCCCGTGATTTTTTTATCTGGGGTGGTGGCGTCATCTGCGAACGCCGGCGCAACAAATCCCGCCAATAATACAGTGGTTAAAAATAGATTTTTTTTCATATCTCCATCCCTTCTTTTCTATGTGGTTTTGTAAAAACAAAACCACTGAATTATTTAACAGTGGTCAGGAGGTTCAGAACAATCAAACGAATTGTGTGCTTATTCAATATATTCGCAGCCCTCCTGACCATTGGGCCAGGAGATTTTTTTCATCTGTAATACAAAAAACACGCCACGTGGCGCATCCTTATATCCTCAGACGCGTTTGCAAGGGTTCTGACACCCCATCACCAGAATTCCTGATGACATATACATTATACAAAAAATAGGGAATTATCGCAAGGCGTTTTTTTATTCTTCTTTGAACAGTCGTGACGGGTTGATTGCATTGTTACCACGTCTTACCTCAAGATACATTTCTGGCTTGTCCGGGTTCATGCGTCCCACCGGTTCCCCCGCCAGAACTTCTTGACCCAACATAACGTCTATATTGCCCAGATTTGTCATTACTGTGTTATATCCATTTTTATGTGACATGATTATGACGCGTCCAAATCCGCGGAAACTGTCTGCGAATTTCACCACGCCGTCTGCCGGTGCCATAACCAACGCGTCGCCACGTGTGCGAATACGCCATCCGTCTGACTTTAACCCCAGTGCAGTTTTTTCGCCAAATTTTACCACGATGCGACCACGAACCGGCATATTTAATTTACGTCTGGAAAAATGCGCATCTGCGGACATTTCGGAACTGCCCACGCCGGCGGACAATTCGGATATACTTTTTGCACGTTCAGATAAATCGCGTAATTTTTTCTGTGTTTCAGAATATTTATTTTTTAATTTTTTGTTTTGTGCACTGCGCGTTTTCAACAGTTTATCCAGTTCGCGTTTTTCGCGGTCGTATTTTTTCGCAGTTCTGTCTAGTTTTTCTTTTTCAATTGCGCGTTCTTCGCGAATTTTGGCCAGCTTTTTTATTTGTTCTTTGGCGCGTTCGATTTCCATATTTAAATTATCGGCGGTCCCCATCAGCAATGCAGATGTCAGTACATAATCACGCATATTTTTACTGTCAAAATTTGGGTGTGATGCGATGAATAAGACACTGGCGCTGGCGTCGGCAATACGTGACTGATTGGCTTTCATGTCTTGGGTTATTTTATCACGTTGTGCGTCCAGTTCAGCAATTTTCTTGGCCATTTCTGCGCGTTTTTCTTCCAGGTCGCTTACCTTGTCTGCGGCCTTGACCAGTTGTTTTTTTGTTTTGTTTACTTCGCGTTCAGACGTTTCAACCTGTTGTTCCAGTTTTTTATTCTGTTGTTCGGTTTGTTTTATCTGGGCGTTGATTTTAGATAATTCACTGTTGGCCAGTAATGGACTGGTAAAAACGCATAACAAAGAAAAAATTGCGAATATCTTCTTCATTATTTTGTCGTGACTTTCAAGAAAACTTTTTTACCCTTTTGAATCATAAATTCATCGGCCACACCAACGACGTATTTTGCATCTGTTATTTTATTGCCGTCAATTTGTATACCACCTTGTTCGACATTTCGGCGGGCCTCGGACTTTGATGTGAACAGACCACTTGCAACCAAGAAATCAAGCACGCCCATATCGGTTGGCATATCTATTTTTACCTGGGGTGCATTATCCAGGTTTTTTCCGCCACTGAATAATGCCTGGGATGTTTGTTGTGCGTCGCGTGCGGCGTCCGTGCCATGTGCGATTTCTGTTGCGGCAAATGCCAATACTTCTTTGGCGTGGTTTAATTCTGCGCCCTGTAATGCGGCCAGGCGCGCAATTTCATCTAATGGAATTTCTGTAAATATCTTTAAAAATTTTTCAACCAAATCATCAGGCGTATTACGGAAATATTGATAGTATTCGTACGGTGATGTTTTATCTTCGTTTACCCATACTGCGTTGCCGGCAGATTTTCCAATTTTGTTTCCATTTGAATCTGTTATCAGTGATGTTGATAAAACGAAAACTTCCTTGCTTAATTTTTTGCGAACCAGTTCAATACCCATAATTGCATTGCCCCATTGGTCTGCACCGCAAATTTGCAATACGCAATTATGTTTTTTGTACAGTGTTAAAAAATCCACCGCCTGGAAAGTCATATAGTTAAATTCTAAAAATGTCATACCGTTATCCAGACGACGCTTTACAGAGTCCATTGACAGCATACGTGGCACAGTAAAGTCTGTCCCAAAATCGCGCAAGAAATCCAGGTGACTGTACCCTGACATCCAATCATAGTTATCAACCATAATTGCGCCATTTGCACCGTCGTCAAAATTCAAGAACTTTGAAAAAGATTTTTTAAGTCCCGCGACATTTTTGCCAAGAATTTCTTCGGTCATCATTGGGCGACCTGTGTCGCGTCCAGACGGGTCGCCAATGCGCCCAGTTGCCCCGCCAACCAATGCGATTGGTCTGTGGCCATATTTTTGCAACCAACGCATCATCATCACCGGAACCAAATGCCCCACGTGTAATGAATCGGCGGTCGGGTCAGACCCCAAATACGCAGTCACCTGGCCGGCATTCAATGCATCATTTGTGCCGTCCAGATTAGATGTTTGATTTATAAAACCACGTGCACTTAGTTCTTGTAATAATTCGTTTTGCATCAGTATTTCCTTAAGATTATCACCATGATAATAACATGTATTTTATTCGCATGCAACAAAACCAAAAAATATTTATTTTGATATTATGCTTTTAAATATTTCCGCAGGCACCGTTCCACCTGTGATTCCAGAATCCATGGGTGTAAAGTCATCGTTACCCATCCAAACACCAACAATCAGTTTTTTATTTGCGCCCACAAACCATGCGTCACGGTTGCCGTTACTGGTGCCTGTTTTTCCGCCCAAAACCCCTGTGGTTCTGGCGCGACCACCTGTGCCACCTGGGGCGATAACGTCTGCCAATAATTCTGTCATTTTTTCAACGGTGTATGGTTGCAATACCTGGATTGCATCTGATGGATTTCTTTCATAAATTATGTTCCCAGATGCATCTGTGACCCGCGTAATAGAATAGGGGCGTACAGAATATCCATTATTCCAAATTACGGCATATATATTCGTCAGGTCTAATAAACTCATTTCCGATGCGCCCAGCACAGTCGAATATTCGCGACGTAATTTTGTTCCGACACCCAATCGGCCTGCCATGTTTAACACAGAATCAATCCCGTATTCATGTGTCAGTTTCAGTGGCACAGAATTCACACTTTTTGCAAACGCCGTGGCCAATGTTATATCGCCATAATACTTTTCGTTATAGTTCTTTGGATTATAATCGCCAATCGCAAATGGCGAGTCATTTACATACGTATTTGGATCCATGCCATTTTCCAGTGCGACTAAATATACAACCGGTTTAAAACTGCTGCCTGGTTGGCGTGGGGCGGTTGCGCGATTAAATTGACTGGCTTGGTAATTGACGCCACCTGACATTGCGCGCAGTGCGCCATCAGGTGTCATTGCGATAACTGCGCCCTGGTATGTACCAACCTTGTCAGACAGTGTTTGTGCCACATAATCTTGCAGGTTTTTGTCCATAGTGGTATAAACGTACATATCAGATTCAAATTCACCAATGCGCGATTTTAATTCGTCCATAACAAAGTCTGTCCAATATCTGTATATGTTTGTATCACCACCTGATGTGGCCGGTGCCATTGTTTGTGCCGCGACGCGCGCAGTATTTATATCGATATAACCCTGGCGCACCATTTCTTGCAAGACAACGCGTGCGCGTGCGATATTTTTATCTGGGTTGCGCAGTGGACTGTATGTTGTTGGTGCCTTTAACATTGCAGCGATTTGTGCCGCCTGGGCAACAGACAGTTTATTTGCAGGCACCTGAAACATTGCCTGGGCGGCGGCGTCAATTCCGCGCAGCCCACCAACCAGTGATACGCGGTTCATGTACAGGTCTAAAATTTGATTTTTGTTAAATCTGTTTTCCAACCAGTACGATAAAATTAATTCCTGAATTTTGCGTGATATCTTCTTTTCGCGTGACAAGAATATGTTTTTCGCGGTTTGTTGGGTTATTGTTGAACCACCTGCGGCAATTCGTCCCGATGCCAGATTAGAAAACACTGCGCGCGTAATTCCACGAACGTCAATTGGGCCGTGTTTAAAAAATCGCTTGTCTTCGATGGCGATGATTGCTTGCCATACGTGCGGGGGCAATGTTTCAACCGACACAGGCGTTCCCATAATACGATTAGTACTGCGTATTTCATTACCGCCTTTATCCAGAAATATCACAGACGCATCGCGTGTTTCATGCAGTATCGCATCCAGTGACGGCATACGTAAATAAATAACAGAAACATATCCGCATATAATAACGCCCGATAATAGTACCACGTTAATTGCATAAACCAATAACCTGCTTTGCCAGGTACGCGAGTGTTTTTTGTTATTTTTTTTATTTTGTTTTTTTGTTTTTTGCACTTTTGCTTCCCATGTTTTACAGGTATTTTATCATAAAAATCTTGCAAAGTATCGTTTTTTATAGGTATAATCCTATCACATAAAGAAAGGAAAATATATATGAAAAAAATTGCTTTTGTATTATGTGGTGTATTAAGTCTGCCTGCATTTGCATCTGAATACGATACATATGCCGGGTTTCGTATTCATAAAAATGAAAACTTGGCATTTAAGTATGATGTTCGTGGTAATGATGATATAAATATTCGCAAAGATAATTTTGGCCTTGGCGCGGTTGTCGGTAACAGATTAAGTGACAATGTAAAAATAGAATTTGAAACATCTTATACAGGTGCCCAGCAAAACAGATATAACACAGACTTTGATTTTGATATATGGTCAAATATGTTCAATATGTATTTGTTCCAAGAATTTTCTGGTGCGATTGCGCCCTATGCGGGGTTGGGTGTTGGTTTTGCGACCATTTGGTCTGATATAGATGCGCCAACTTATCATATTTCAGACAGTTGTTTTGATTTATCGTATCAAATTATGTTTGGTGTAAATTTTGCATTAAATGACCGTATTGATTTTAACCTGGGGGTAAAGTATCAGTACTATGGTGATTTGGAACATAAATTGCATGGCAATGAATTTGCAACGACAAATGCATCTGGGACCGATGTATATTTTGGCGCCGTATATAAATTCGGAATATAAATAAAAAACACCCAGACGGGTGTTTTTTTTAGTGATTGAATAAATAAGATTAATTTGATATAATACGCATACACTTAAATCAAAAGTGTTGGGCTTAGAAACCTATTGAGTGCGTCAGGACAGACGTAAAAACTCCAACCATGGGTTGGAGTGTGTTGAATACATTGAATAAAACACGCAATTCACTCAATTGTTTCTAAACTCCAACCACCATATTCGGGTGGTTTTTTTAAGTGGATTTATAAAAACCAAGGAGTAAAACATGAGAAAATTATTTTTAATGCCTGTCTTGTTCGTTGGCGTTGCATGCAATGCGGAACAACAGTTAGTTGATGTAATGGGGACGGAATGTGCGTTTGTTGCAGATGACGCGCATGGTGCATCGCAACTGGTAAAATGTCCCATTGTTCCAGAACTGGTTGCAATGCAACAAGAAACACCAAATTCCATGTTTTTTGAGGGTGATTTCGGTGAAACGCATATATCGGAATATGTAAAGGATAAAAATTTTATTTGGGTAAATGTTGTACTGGGCGATTGTGGTGAAAATACAACAGGATATCGTATAATGGTATCAAATCCTGTGATTGATGGTCAAACAATGCACGCTGTCGGCAAGTGTAAATAAAAAAACCGCCAATTGGCGGTTTTTTTATTTTTTGTTTGCCACGCGTTCGCGGAACTCATTGCTGGGGCGGAAAGACGCGACACGTCGTGCAGAAATGACTGCGGATGCACCTGTCTTTGGATTGCGTCCCATACGGGCATTTTTTTCCAGGATTTTAAATGTACCAAATCCTGCGAATTTAACCTCTTCGCCATGGATAAGAGATTCTGTGATTTCTTCAAAGATAATATCGACCAGTTTATAAGAATCTGCAGATGTTAAACCGAAACGTTCGCGTAATCTGTCTGCAAAGTCACTGCGTGTCATTGTTGCCATAATTATTTTCCCCTAAATTTATTAACGTAAATCGTTGCCATTATACAGGCCTTGTGCCCAAGTTGCAATATGAAAAATTTATATATTAAATATTGAATAAAAATTTAGTTTGTTTTATTATTACGCGCAACACGTCCCCATAGTTCAACAGGATAGAACAAATTCCTCCTAAGAATTAGATGCAGGTTCGAGTCCTGCTGGGGACGCCAGTCCAAACGGAAATAAAACCTGTTTTTTATAATTTACAAACCGAAAAGAATCATTATAATCATGGCATTCATAGGGGGCTAACATGAAAAACAAAGCGGTAAAACTGGGGATTTTTGCAACGATTGTTCCACATATATTTTGTTGTGGGATTCCAATGCTTTTGGCGATTGTGGGGTTGATTGCCCCAGATATGGCGCATTTTCATCTGCTGCCGCATTGGATGGAGCCCTGGTTGTTTGTGTTTTCGGGTATAATGTTGGTCCTGTCATGGTGGTTGGTTATGCGTGATTGCCGGTGTGCGTGTACGCATTGTGGTGGTGGCCGGTCGCATCGCGCGCAAAAGGTTATTTTAGGTGTAATAACATTGGTATTTTTTGTCAGTATATTATTGCACGTTATATCGCATCATTAAAAAAATCCCAATTTGGGATTTTTTTATACTAATTTTTCAGGCAGTAAATTACAAATGCATTTCCATAATCTGCGCAGTGCGCTGGTATCTGGGGCCTGGGTGTGTATTCTGGGTTCCGTGTCACCGGGTCTTTTTCCGGTCCATATCGGATTTCCATTCCCATCCAATGTTACATGCCATGATGTTTGGGTGTCTTTGATAATCATATTGCGCAGTTTTTCTGCGAAATCGCGACTTTCAAATATTGCAACGTTTTCAGTATTGTAATATGCGCTGCGTGGGTCCAGGTTAAAACTGCCGATCCAAGAAATATCATCATCAAACACCATTGTTTTGCTGTGCAGTACAGAAAAACTAGACTGTTTTCTTTCGCGGTCGTGCTGTTTTCCGCGCAGATTTTCTGCCGAAACCATAAATTCATACACATCCGCCCCTGATTCAATCAGGTGTTTTCTGTATTTTTCCCACTTTGCATATACGGTTGGTGCATTTGTAGACGCCAGTGAATTTGTAACAATGGTCATATGTACACCAGATTTTTCTTCGTGCAATATGTGTTCCAGACCACCTTGTCCCGGCACAAAGTACGCCGCAGACATATAAACAGAATCGGTTGTTTTATTCCACAGGTGTTGCAGTGCTTTAATTATATCGCCACGATATTGTTCTTTTTCATCCATTGTCATTTCGACCTTTTGTGGTGGGTCGGCCAAGAACTTGCCGCGTCCCCATGAAAAGTCAAATTTTTTATCTTTGTATTCTTGTTGTACCATATTGATAACATTGTTGTACATTGCGACACTGTCTGTGTTCTTTTTACCGATATCTGTAAAAGATTTTTCCAGTTTTTTTAGTGCCCTCTTAGATTTTGCCTTTGGAAACATTTCTGCGGGGATTGACAGGTGATGGTTCCAGTATTCGTTAAAACTGTCTGTGGCAAATCTGGTCATATCACCAATAAATAAAACGTCTGTATCGGAAAAGTTAGATGCCGTTTCTGGATAGAAATAATTACTGCCGACATTTCTGCCACCTGTTATATATGCAATATTGTCAACAATAAACAGTTTATTGTGCATTCTGGAATTCAGCCTGTTAAAGTCGGTCAAGAATTGTGGATAGTACAATAATTTGTTTCTGTTTGGTACGGTATTAAAAATTTTTACTTCTATATTTGGATGTTGATTTAACAGTGTGACATCAACGATATCTGATTTGGTCCCATAATCGTCCAGTAAAATTCTGATTTTTACCCCGCGGTCTGCGGCACTTTTCAGTTCTGCGATTAAAACCTTGGACGAAAAGTCATTACTGTATATATATGTCTGTAAATCAATCGTTTTTGTTGCCATACGCGCAAACGCCGATCGTATAACAAATGCGGACAGGCCGTCTTCTATCAGTGTTGCCCCAGACGTATTTGTCCCAGAATTCAGTTCTGTTTCATAAACCTGGGCGATTGGTGTTTTATATGGGTCGTAAACAAAATCTGCGGGTGTGACCTTGGGCGTATATGCGTCTAACCTGGGGTCTGACATGGTTGTTGGCACGGTTGTGCACCCCATCAGTGGTAATGAAAAAATCCAAAAAGCAACCTTTTTTAATATAGACAATTTTTACACCCTGAAATCATATTTATCGGCGATTATATCCCAAGGATATCATACTGGCAAGAAAAAATCATTATAAAATTTAATGATTCAGGAATAAAATCAGGTTCGCAAATAAAAGTAAGTTTTTTTGCTTGTAACAAATGTGTATGTGTGATAAAATAAACATAATTGAAAGGGAGATTTTCTATGAAAAGATTTGTTGCAGTATTAAGCAGTTTGTTGGTTTTACCCGCATTTGCCGAGGTTGCGCCCGTTTTTTATGAAGAGACGGTCGAATTTTCCGAGGGCGAAAATTATGCGCCTGACGCCGTTGACCAGGACGTTGTAACACCTGCTGCGGGGGTAACTGTTGCACCTTCACGGGCCGGGACAACTGGTCGTGCCACATCGCGCGTCGCGCCAAGTGTACGTGGTACAACAACAAATTCTGCGCGTACTGTAAACAGTCGTGCGTCTGTTTCATCGCGTAATGCGACCCAGGCACGTACTGGTGCCCAAACGCGTACAACGGTTTCGCGCGCTGCCGCCGTGCCATCTGCGAATGCCGGTCGTGTTGCAACGCGTTCCGCAACATCAAATGTTTCCACGCGTCGTGCAACAACAAACAGGACTGGTGCAAATACTGCGCGTGCGGGGATTGTTCAAACAGATACAGTGAACGCGCCTCTGTATACCGGTCGCGTCAGCACACGTTCATCTGCGGTAATGGCGCGTGCGCCTGTTGTGTCGGTGACCAATGGTGCAACAACGACGTCGGCGGCCCCTGTAGCGGATGCAACGTCCACAATAAATCAGATTGACGAATTGTCCCAAATGACAGATTTTTGCAAGGCGCAATATACATCATGTATGGATAACTATTGTAACGTGTTGGACGATAACCAGGGCCGTTGCACATGTTCTAAAAATATTAAAAATTACGAAAAAACCGAGGCCGCATTAAAAGAGGCAACTGCGGCATTGCAAGACGTGGCCCAACAGATTCAGTATATCGGCTTGACGGGTGATGATATTGAAACATTATTCTCCCAGACCGAGGCTGAAATCCAAATGCAGGCAACAACTGATAATACCCAGTTGAAAAACAGTCTGGATTCAATCAAAGATTTAATAGTCGAGGTTAAAACAGGTACGGCAACATCAACAGAAACAGGTTTGTCTTTTGATTTGTCTGGATTGCTTGACTTTAACATCAGTGGGACTGGTTTTGATTTGGGTGCACTGTTTGGCACGACAACTGCAAACACATCCAGCATCAGCAATCAACGTGGTGAACAGTTATATAAAACTGCGGCGGCACGATGCAAGGCGTCTGTATTGAATACATGCCAGAATCAAGGTGTTGATATATCTGTTATCACAAATGCATACGATATGGAAATTGATAAACAATGTATCGTATATGAACGCAGTTTGAACGAGGCCAACGATAACATGGAAAACACTGTCCGTAATGCCAAGGCCGTATTGCAAAAGGCGCGTTTAATGGTTGCGCAACAAAAGAATTCTTATGACCTGCGTGGTTGTATAAATGCATTGGATTCATGTATGCAAGACGAATTTGTCTGTGGATCTGATTACGAAAGTTGTTTGGATCCAACCGGCAAATACATTGTAAATGGCGAAGTTGTTCCTGGATCAATGCCTGGCTTGGCTGTTAGTGATGATGTGGCAATGGGACCTGCGTCTGTTGGATTTAATACTGGTTTATATTCAACGTGGAATTATGGTGATGGGGCAAATGCATGGTTAGATGATGGTACATTGGCCGAATATATTGATGATACTGTTACATCTCAGACACCAAAGTCCACATCGTCTGTAATGTCAGAATACCTGTTGTCAAAGATTGGATATAATCTTGATGGTCGTGATTATGGTATGTGCGTATCTGTTTTGAACAAGTGTCAAAATTATACATACCAAGATGGCAAATATCAGGTTAACAACATGGTTGTTCGTGAATATTTGGCCCGCACATTAACCCAGATTAAGTCTATCCAAGACGAATTGATTGCAGATTACGCAGAAAATTGTATTGTTGATGTAGATACATGTCTGAACAAAAACAACTATAATTCTGGCAGTGGCAAGATATCCAGTGCTGCGATAAATGCATGTCGTTCGCAAATTGTGACCTGTATGTCGGTAAATGGTGATGCAACCGTAGATCCAACACCAAATGCGATCAGAACATGGATTGATGGTTTGTATAATGAATACAGCCAGAATTGTGAAAATTCCGGTGGTGAATATGATGAAACAACAGAAAAATGCTCATGTCCTCCGGATACAACGCTAAACACCGCGGGTACATGTGTAACGCCATCGAATAATAACCAAACCCAAGCAAACTGTGAAGCTTCTGATGGAACATGGTCTAATGGTACATGTACATGTAAGCTGGCGATACATACATATAATTCAGAGACCGGTAAATGTGAGACACCAACAATTAACGCACCGGGTGGCAGTATTACTATGTAATAATATAAATCATTGAATCTTAAAAATCCCCATTTGGGGATTTTTTTTAACAGACCAAGGACAAATAAAAGCGCCCCATTGGGGTTAGGGCGTTTTTTTATGCGACCTTTTGCAATACTGCGGTAAATGTTGATTCTGCAACCTTTTTTCCGCCGACCATTGCGATGCCGTGGAATTTATATAATTGCATCTTGGACATTAATAATTCAACGTGTAATTCTAATTTATCGCCGGGACGTACCATGTGCGAAAATTTAATCTTTTCCATTGTTGTAAAATATCCCAACATACCCTTTCTGTCGTCGTCACTTAAACGTTTAAATGCAACATAGCATGCTGTTTGTGCCAATGCCTCGACCTGCAGAACGCCGGGCATTATTGGGTTGCCCGGGAAATGACCCGCGCACCAGAATTCATTGTCACGAACGTATTTTATGCCAACCGCACTGGTGTCTGTGTATTCGCGGATTTCATCCACCATACGCATATCGCCACGATGTGGTATAATTTCTTCTATTTCTTTGATTCCGACGACCATTGTTTTATTTCCTTATGTATTATTTTTTTGTGTTTTTACGCAACCATGCATAGTGGCGCATAAATTCGGTGCCCGGTCCCGCCGGATATCCCATATAACTTTCACCATTTGGAATATTGCGGAATACACCACTGTTGGCGCCCACAGACGCATCGTCGCCAATATGTACACCATTTGCAACACCAACGTGCCCCCCCAGCAACGCGCGATCGCCAATTACAACCCCGCCCGCCAGGCCGCAACCACTGGCCAAAAAGCATTCTTGGCCAATTATAACCCCGTGCGCAATCTGACACAGGTTGTCAATCTTGGTTCCGTCACCTACGGTTGTGTCTGTCATTGCACCACGGTCAATGCACGTGTTTGCGCCAACCGACACGCGTTCACCAATTACAACACGGCCAACGTGTGGAATAAATATATTGTGACCATTTTGGCGTGTATATCCAAAACCGTCTTTGCCGATAACTGCATTTGCGTTTATCACAGATTCCGCGCCAATTGTGGCGTTTTCAATGTGTGCGCCGCTGTGTACAATCGTATCACGCCCCAATACGACATTACGACCAATAAATGCGTTTGGGTAAATTTTTACACCCGGCTCAATAACCGCGCCACGTTCAACGGTCGCAAAAGGTGCGATATAGTTAGTTCTTTTTTTTCTAAAAAATACACCACGTTCAATATTTGCCTGTTTGCTGATGCCAAATCGTGGTTTTTCACGGTAAATTTCCCCCAGTATTTTGACAATATTCCCACGTGGGCTGTCTGTAATCAACAGCGTTACGCCATTTGGGGCATGTGATGCCATTTCTGGTTGCACCAATATAACAGTTGCGCGTGTGTTTTCCAGTACAGATACAGGTAATATCTTAAACGCATTGCTGTTTTGTTCGGTTGAATAAAATGCCAACTGTCCTGGTTTTGCATCTGCGATTGGTGCGACCCCGCGCACAGGCGTATTTGCATCGCCACGTAATTCCAGACCAAATTTGGCCGCCAATGCACCGGCTGTTGTTTTATTTGCCGCCGGCATGAACAAAGATTTTATAAAGTTTTTCATAGCGCACAAATTATAAATCAAAAAAAATACTTATGCCACACAATTTTATTATGTATTTTTTTCTTGTAATTTTACGATTCGTGTATATAATAAACAGTGTTCTTAAATAAAATTTTAAGGGCGGGGTTGAAAAAACCCCGCTCTTTCACTAAGACATCTAAACGCAAAGGAGTACATAAATGTCTTTTGTTTCTATGCCACGTCAAGACTTATTATTGGCCATTGATTCTTTGGCCCAGGAAAAACAAATTGAACGTGATATCGTTATTGAATCGTTGGAAATTGCGATTGCTAAGATTGCAAAACATAAATACGGCGAAGAATTTAACATCGTTGCAAATATTGATCGCAAAAATGGCGCAATATATGTCAAAAGATTGTTTGATGTTATCGAATCCCCAGAAAGTGCCGGCGAAGATTATGATCCAAACACAATGTTGACTGTGGCCCAGGCGGCTAAGTACTCTAAGAACCCATCTGTGGGTGACGTTGTCGAAGATCCATTGCCAGAACCAGAATTCGGTCGTATGGCATTTCAAACGGCCAAGCAAATCATGACAACACGTGTTCGTGATGCCGAAAAAGGTCGTCAGTTCGAAGAATTCAAAGACAATATTGGTGATATCGTCAGTGGTGTTGTTAAACGTATTGAATTTGGTAATATTTTTGTTGATATCAATGGCAAGGCCGAAGGCTATATTAAAAGTTCTGAATTAATCCCAGGTGAAAAATTAACAGTTGGCGACCGTGTTCGTGCGTTGATTATGAATGTTGAACGTTCTAATACAGGTCCCCAGATATTCTTGACCAGAACGCATCCATTGTTTATGGAAAAATTATTCACCCAAGAGGTGCCAGAAATCTATGAAGGCATTATTAAAATTAAATCTGTGGCACGTGCGCCTGGGTCTCACGCAAAAATTGCTGTTGAAACAAACGATCCATCAATTGATGCGGTTGGTATGACTGTTGGTATCAAGGGAACACGTATTCAGCCTGTTATCAACGAATGTCATGGCGAAAAGATTGATGTTATCTTGTATTCCGAAGACCCTGCTGTATTTATCGTTAATGCGATGCAACCTGCCAAGGTCGCAAAAATCATCGTTGACGAAGACACACGCAGTGCCGCCGTTGTTGTGAACGAAGATCAGCAATCTTTGGCGATTGGTCGTCGTGGTCAAAACGTCCGTTTGGCATCACAATTGACAGGCTGGAACATTGACGTTATGAACGAGGCCGAAGAACAAGAAAAACGTGCAAAAGAATTCAAAGAAAAAACAGAATTGTTTATTGGCGGCTTGGACGTTGATGAAATGATTGCACAATTATTGATTACCGAAGGTTTCCGCACGATTGAAGAAATCGCATTCGTAGATGTTTCTGAACTGGAATCTATTGATGGATTTAATTCGGAATTGGCGGCTGAATTACAGAAACGTGCAAAAGATTATTTGGAAAGAATCGAACAAAATTACATTGACGAAGGTCATAAACTGGGCATGTCAGATGATTTACTATTGTTTGATTTTGTGAAACGTCCAACAATCATGAAACTGGGCCAGGCAGGTATTAAATCATTGGAAGATTTGGCAGACCTGTCAACAGATGAATTGGTTGAAATTTTGGGCGAAGACACGATGTCTAATCGCTTGGCGGGTCGCATTATTATGAAGGCACGCGAAGTCGCATATAACATCACCCAGGACGACAAATAAACAAGATAAAGATGGAGTGGCTTTTATGGCAACATTAACACTTGGAAAATCTGTGACGACTGATGCTGTGCGCAGTAAAAAGGGCGATGCTGTTTTCGTTGAACGTCGTCGTCGTGTTATTGCGCCTGGCAACAAAGAACTGCGCGATGAACCAAACGCACCTGTTGCGCCCAAGAATGCGGCAGATGAAAAATTGCGTGCGGTGTTGGCTGCTGCCAAGGCTCGCGAAGAAGAACGCAAACAGCGTGCCGCCGAAGAAGAGGCTGCACGCGCCGCGCGTGCCGCCGAAATTGAACGTGAAACGCGCGAATACGAACATGTCAAAGAACAGTTGGCTGCGCGCGAAACTGTGGCGGCTGCCACTGTGACAGACGGTAATGAAGATCAAATCGCGCCTGTTCGTTCACAAAAGCCTGCGCCACAACATAAGGTCTTTACCAATAACGCGGTCGCTGGGGCGGGGCGTAAAAATCGTGATAATGACGAAGATGATGCACGCGCAACCCGTCTTGGTGGTTCCAAGAAAGATTTCAAAAAATCTGGCAAAATTCACCTGCGTGATATTGTTATGGGCGATGGCGAAGACGATGATGAAATCGGCATTCGTGGCGCAAATCGTCGCCGGTCCGAGGCATCGTTAAAACGATTCCGTGAAAAGGCCCGTGCGGTATTTTCTGCCCCGCAAAAGGTTGAACACGTTGTGTCATTGGGTGACACGATTACGGTCAAAGATTTGGCGGCGGCCATGGCTGAAAAGGTTGGCAATGTTATCAAGAAATTGATGGAAATGGGCATGATGGTTTCTGTGAATCAGTCGATTGATGCAGATACAGCCGAATTAATTGCGGGTGAATTTGGTGCGACGGTTAAACGCGTTGATGTAAAACCATACGCAGACATTTTGGAACGCGAACCAAACCCAGAATTGATGACCCCACGTGCACCTGTGGTGACTGTGGTTGGTCACGTTGACCATGGTAAAACATCTTTGTTGGACGCATTCCGTAATGCAAATGTTGCCGCGGGCGAGGCAGGCGGCATTACCCAGCATGTATCTTCGTACGAAGTTAAAACGAAATCTGGTGCGATGATAACATTTTTGGATACGCCTGGGCATGAAACGTTTACGGCTATGCGTGCCCGTGGTGCCCAGATGGCGGACATTGTTGTTTTGGTTGTTGCGGCAAACGATTCAATAATGCCCCAGACTATCGAGGCGATAAATCACATCCGTGCGGCCAACGTTCCGTTTATTGTTGCGATAAATAAAATAGATTTACCCGAAGCAAACGCATTACGTGTTAAAACAGATCTGTTACAGCAAGAGGTCCAGGTTGAAGAAATGGGCGGTGATGTCCAGTGTGTTGAAATTTCTGCGACCAAGAAAATCGGTTTGGATAAATTAGAAGAAGCGATTTTATTACAGGCCGAAATGATGGAATTAAAGGCCGATGCAGAAATGCCTGCGGTCGCATATGTGGTCGAGGCTAAACAGGAAAAAGGCCTGGGGGCGGTTGCGACTGTCCTGATGCGCCAAGGCACATTAAAAATTGGTGATGTGTTTGTTGTTGGTGAAACATTTGGTCGTGTACGTGGCCTGATAAATTCTGCGGGTGAACGTGTAAAATCTGTCCGCCCGGGCCAGCCTGCGGTTGTATTGGGGTTAAATACTGTCCCTGGTGCGGGCGATGAATTGCGCGTCATGGAATCCGAGGCCCAAACACGCGAGGTCGCCGCATATCGTACCCAAAAGGCCAAAGACAAGGCCAACGCGGTTAAACGTTCATCACTGGAAGAATTGTTTGCCAAACGTGACGATAACAAGAAATTGATATTGCCAATTATATTGCGTGCCGACGTCCAGGGTTCTGTCGAGGCGATTACAGACATGGTCAAAGACATTGCGACGGACAAAGTTGGTGTTGAAATCTTGTCGTCTGGTGTTGGTCAAATTACCGAAGGCGACATCCGTTTGGCCACGGCATCTGGTGCGGTGATAATTGCGTTTAATGTTCGTGCAGATTCTGTTGTTCGTGACATGGCGCGCAACAATGGTGTTGATATCAGATACCACAGTGTTGTATATCGTATCACAGATGAAATCAAAGAAATCTTGTCTGGTAAATTGGCGCCTGAAAAGCGTGAAACATTTATCGGATACGCAGACGTGATTGCATTGTTTACGGTGGGCAAGGGCGTCCGCGTTGCCGGTTGTCGCATGACCGAAGGCACGGTTAAGAAAGATGCCTTTGTACGTCTGTTGCGTAACAATGTTGTAATATATGACGGCAAAATCGGCCAATTGCGTCGTGAAAAGAACGAGGTCAAAGAAGTATCTGGTGGCGTTGAATTTGGTATGTCTTTTGATAAGTATAATGACTTAAAAGAAGGCGACCGCGTTGAATGTTACGAGGTCGAAGAGGTCCGCGCACAAATATAAAAATGCCCCGATGGGGCATTTTTTTTAAATATTTTTCCCCTTGCGGTAAATGTTCATATTTGATAAAATGACATTGTCATCAGTGGTTATTGATGATGGGGTGTAGAGGCCCGTTCCATAGCGTCAGAAATGATGAAGCATGGCGCACACGTTGTGCCTTTTTATTCATTATGGCGAAAAAACTCCTGACCCAAAATGGTCAGGAGGGCTGTGAATATGTCGAATAAGCACACAATTCTATGGATTGTCTCTAACCCCCTGACCACTGATATATAACAGTGGTTTTGTTTTTACAAAACCACCGCGAACAGAAAGAAGGGGCGGAGATATGAAAAAAGTTTTATTTTTATCCAGTGCACTTATTATGACCATGGCGGGCGCATATGCGGCGGACGAAATAATAACGGGCGGGCCGAATACCTGTACCGTGGACGTACTGGGCGTGTCGGCGGATGGCGCGACGGCCAACACAATTGCGACATGGTTGCTGAACAGTTATGATTGCGCGGCGGGACAATATCTGGATGAAACAACATTGGAATGCATCGAATGCCCAACCGGGTCATATTGCCCCGGCGGCACCTTTACGGTCGAGGCAAATAACAGTAAAACCGCATGCCCCATCGATTATACATCAGACGCCGCCGCCACCGCCGAATCTGAATGTTACATGGGCTGTGAATTGGCGTGTATACAAAACGCATGCCCAGAAAATTCGCAAAATTGTACGTATGGTACAGCAACCAGTAATGGAAAACAGTTTTATGGTCAAACCGCATGTGATGCAACCCCACAATTTTGCAGCATGGATTTTGAATGTAATGACGGTTATACCGAAATAACTGTGACTGCCGAGGAAATAGGTAGGCTGTCTGTGCTAGAGCCAGACGACCCAGAAACACCAGATGTTTTAGAGGAAAATTTTGTTGGGGTGTTTGCATGTTCTTGGGACGGAAAGGGATTGGCGGCATCAAATTCATGGCAAGAATTCCCATCAATATGTCAGGTATTGCAACCGGGTCAGGTTTTATATTTTACACGAAATATGGAATATGCATTTTTATATGAGTTTATCAAAAGCGACCATGATGGTACAGATTTACCGATGACCAAATGTGATAATAATGGCAAGTGTGTATCTTATAATCAAAATCTTGTACATGAAGAAACGGGAACAAATTTATGGGGCAGGTTAACTGCACTGATGCTACCCAGTGCAGATACAGAAATAATCTATGGTTTTTCTGATGGCAGTATAAATATGCCAAATAATTTGACAGAACAGGAACAAATTGAATTTGTGTTGGGTATGGCCAGTTCTGAAATGGCGACAAGAATAATGGCAAATCCGGAATTAATAAATAATCCAACGGCTTTATTAATATCCAGTTTAAAGGCTGTACCTTTTAATAATGTTTGGGTTTCAGTGGGATTGTCTTCTAACTTTAGTGATTTTGAGTACGTTGCGGCTCTTGGTCATTATAGAATTGTTTCTACATTAAGGCAAGTATTGGGTTATGATTATGATGATGTTGAAATTTTTAAGGAAGTATTAGGTGAAATAAATTATTGCAAAAATAATAAAATCAATATTAATTGGAATTCTGACAATGGTGCTGATAACTTCCAGGGTATGTGTTATTACGACCAGGGTATTTCACTGCCATCAGACCCAGTTAAACCAGGGTATACATTTACCGGTTGGAAATTGGTGGAAACAACCACAACCGAGTAAAGAAAACAGTTTTCATGTCCCTTCCTCCCCCGTGTCGGGGGATTTTTTTGTTCGTTATAAAAGAATTTAAAAACCTTGTCATCCTGGGGCTTGTTCGGCCCCCGCAAAAATGTAAATTTTTCTACTTTGTCATCCTGGGGCTTGACCCCAGGACCCAGGTCATTATTCCTCTTTGTCATTGCGAGCGGCAGCGTGGCAATCCAGTTGATGCATTATTATAACAAAGTGTGCTTCGCACTACACATCCACCTGGGTCCTGGGGTCAAGCCCCAGCGTGACAAATATGAATAACAGACTGGATTGCCGCGCTGCCGCTCGCAATGACAAAGGAATAATAATGACAAAAAATTTTTCACAAAAATTTTTTGTATCCTGCATTCACTAACCACTAATCACTTGCATCAGCGCCACTTACACTAACCACTAAAAATGCCCCAACGGGGCATTTTTTATTACCACAGTTTTACACGTTTTTCTGGTTCTATGTACAGATAGTCACCTGGCTTAATACCAAATGCGTCATACCATGCTGTGACATGTGGCAAAATGCCATTTACACGGTTTTTTGCCAGCGAATGTTCATCGACCTTGGTTAAACGTAATGCCTCGGCACTGCGAATGTTTTGCGCCCATGCACCGGCATACGAAATAAAGAAACGCATATCAGATGTCAATCCATATATTTCATCGGTTGGTGTGCCAAACTTTTTATACGCATCAAATGCGATTGTCACGCCACCATAATCAGCCAGATTTTCACCCAGTGTGAATTCGCCATTTGCATTGACTTCGTCATTGATTTTAATTGTGTTGAAAAATTCTTTCATCACATTCGCGCGTGCGTCAAATCCGGCGGCGTCATCTGTTGTCCACCAATCTGTCATATTGCCGTCTTTGTCAAAGTTGCGGCCGGCGTCGTCAAAACCATGCGTCATTTCATGGCCAATTATCGCACCGATTGCACCATAGTTAAATGCATCGTCTGCGTCCATATCAAAGAACGGATATTGCAAAATACCGGCCGGGAAACAGATTTCGTTTGTTGATGGATCATAATACGCATTTATTTCATGTGCGTTCATATACCAAATTGTTGGGTCTTTTTTCTGACCGATTTTTTCCAACCAAAACGCATCTTCAAATTGCGCAACACGCAATGCGTTTTCATACAGTGAATCATTTTTTATTTCCAATTTAGAATAATCGCGCCATTTATCTGGATATCCAATTTTTGCCTTGAACGTAGATAATTTTTCCAATGCTTTTTGTTTTGTTTTATCACTCATCCAATCTAAATTTTCGATACGCTGTGCGTATGCGCGTTGCAAATTTTTGACCAATGTCTGCATACGTTCTTTGGCGCTTTCCGGGAAATATTCTGCAACATACAGGCGTCCGATTTCTTCGCCCAGTGTTTGATTCAGCATTGCAACGGCACGTTTCCAACGTGGCTTTTGTTCTTTTTGGCCCGCCATTGTACGGTTGTAAAAATCAAATGCAATGTCGTATGTATGGTCGTCCAATACGTCATCTGCGCCGGTGGCAATACGATATTTCAAATATGTTTTTATCAATTCGAAATCAGTATCATTCATAATCGCAATTGATTCTGTGATTGCCTCGGGCTGATTGATGTTTATATGTGTGGCGTGCGCCGCACCACGTGCGGTCAAATATTTATCCCAATCAAATCCTGGGAATTTTTCTTTGACTTCATCGATTGTCATTTTGTGATAGTTCGCATGTGGATCGCGTAATTTTTCTTTTGGATAAAAAGATTTCGCCATACGTTCTTCCATTGCGTATAATTTTTCTGTGTCAACATTGATGCCAAAGTTTTGCATTTGTTTTGTGATAAATTCTTTGTATTTGGTGCGAATTTCCACAGACTTGGCATCTGTGTCAAAAAAGTAATCACGTGAAATACCAATGCCACCCTGACCGATATTATACAGATAATATTCACTGTCTTTTTCATCCAGTGCAACCCCGTCACCCCAAAACGAAGAAGAATAACGATGCACGTCCCCCAGATATGTTTCCAGGTCTGCGCGTTGCAATGTGTCTATTTTTGCAATCTGGGCCGCCACAGGTTTTGTTTTTTCTGCGTTTAATTTTTCTGCATCCATTGCGATTTTATACAGCATACCGATTTTACCGGTGTTATTTTGCGCAATCTTTTTTGTGCGTTCTAAATTTGTTTCGTCCAACGTTTCAAATGCGCCATATCTGGCATAGTCATCTGGAATTGGATTTTTTACCTGCCATGAATGTGTCGCATATTCGTAAAAATCATCGCCTGGTTTAAAAGCCGGGTCCATATTTTCAATTTTAATTCCAGCGTTCAATGTTTTCTCCTTTGTTGTTTGGTTGCGTGTTGTATGTGCTAAAAATATCGTGGTAATCACAGCCAATATACCAGTAATATTCCAAAATTTATTTTTCATTTTACTTCACCAAGTTTATCATGTTTTCATCTAAAATCAACATACCTGATTCAGTCGCACAAATTCTGTTGTTTTGAATTTTGACTAAATCAGTATTTTGATTTACCCAATCTATATTGGTAACGTTTTTTACATCGTCTGTCAATTGGCAACCGCGTATGGTGCGCATTCCTGTTATCAGTTTTTCAATCGCGCGGTCTGTACCAGACATTTTTTCAAATTTTTGATAGTCGCCCATTTGTTCGTACCAAACCCCGTCCAATAATATTCGTCCTGCGGCGCCCATCCCCAATCCAATATACGGTGCGCCGTCCCAGATATTTTGATTGTGCGCGCATTCTTGACCGGGTGCGGCATAGTTGGAAACCTCGTACCGCGGCAGGTTTAAATGTTCAGAAATTGCATTATACATTTGTGCCATTGTATCATTGTCTGGCATTTGTAAATTCATTTTTCCAAATGGTGTGTCGGGCTCAATAGTCAGTTCATACAAAGAACAATGCCCCAGCCCCAGTTCATTTATTTTTTTGCATGTTTCAATAACGTCTATAACGCCTTCGCCCGGCAACCCATAAATAAAATCAGCAGATACGCGCACGCCAATATTCTGTGCGTTATGTACCAATGTTAATGCGTCTTGGGCGTTGTGACGGCGACCCAAGAATTTTAATTTATCATCATTAAAACTTTGCACCCCAACAGACAGTCTGGTCATGCCCGCGTTATAAAAATCAATCAATTTTTGTCTGTCTAATGTCCCAGGATTTGATTCCAGTGTCAATTCAATGCAATTATCAGTGTTAAAACTTTGCCTTGCGGTGTTCATTATTTTATCAAATACGTATACTGGCATCAAAGACGGTGTCCCGCCACCAAAAAATATAGTTGGTATCTGGACCGGCCCCAATTTATTTGCCCAACTTTTGATTTCTGTGCATATTTTATTTGCATAATCATCCCAGTCTGGCTTGCCGCATGCGTGCGAAAAAAAAGCACAATAATTGCATTTTGACATACAAAAGGGGACATGAATATAAAGATTGTGCGCGAATTCTTTCATTGCCCTGAATTGTATAATATGAATTTTTTGGTGCAAGTTATAAATTAAAATACTTTTATCTGGGGATAATTTATGTTATAATGTACCAAGAATTATATCATGAAGGCTGGGAAAATATCATTTTTATCGTTGCTTTTTGCGCCGTTTATGGCATTTGCCGCGAACGAGGGTGTGCCATCATATTATCAAACTGCGACGATGCCCGATGCCAACGAAATGGCGTATGGCCAGTATGCAAATCGGGGATATACAAAATATGTCGGTCAATCAGGTGTAAAACAGGTTGTTGGTTCCCGGTCTTATTCATATCAGGTTCCGCGTCCGGCGCCATTACCAACATTTATGGGTACTATGACAACGAATGGTATATCGGTCCCCCCTGAATCAGAGCCTTCAACAACAATGTACGCCAACTACGCGCGCCGTTTTGCCGACTTTGAATTTGAAACGGGTGTAAATTCTATTTTGGAATGGGACGATATGATATTTAATGAAATACGTGTTGGTGCCCGTCATAATTTCAGTTTGCGTGATTTTGATATGTATGTATACGGTGACTATGCCTATGGTGACATGGTCAAGGCCGGATTGTCAATGGATTACGATTTAAAACCATTTGAAGAAGAATATCCTGAATACGGCATATTTACAATTTCCACAGGTGATCAATCGGGACGCAGTAATTATTTTCGCTTTGGAATTGCCGCGCATCATATTTGGGACATTGCCGGTTGGAAACTATCGCCGACATTTGGGTATGAAATATTCAAACATAATTTGGAAATGGCCAATCATTACTATCCAAACCCTGGGATATATTTGCCATTGATGACGAACAAGGGTGAATACGTTTTTGGCGATGAATTTGGGAATTATTTTTCTGTGCCAATTGGTGTTGCAACACCCGAAGAATGGTATCAGGTATGTATGTCTCCCGAAGATATCAAGGTTGTAACAAATACGGCCACTGGGTACGAGGGTGCATTTGGTATTCTGGGTGACAGTTTGACAACAAATGATTATACATCAGATTTGGGCACGATACCATGGGGTGTGGGTGAGGGTGAATGTGTTATAATCGGCGGTGATGGTCCTGTTATTGTTGAGGGAACGACCCATATTTACAACACTACGTGGAGTGGTTTTTACGTTGGTCTTGAAATTGAAAAACAAATGACGTTAAAAGACAAATTGCGTTTATACATGCAGTTTGGTTTGCCCAAATATTCATCCGAAGGTATTTGGCCAAATCGTACAGATTGGCAACAAAACCCCAGCTTCTTGGACGAAGGTGATAATGGTGCATATTCATATTTGGCCGAAATGGAATATAATTACAAGTTATCTGACAGGTTACAGTTGTCTTTAAAGGTTGATACAAATTTATTCCATGTTGGCAATATTCCTGGGGAATTATATGTTGCGGAATATTCTCAGTTTGTCTTGGATGAAAATGGTCAATACGTGATGGTCGAAGAAGTTGACGATTATGGTAACATTTTCTATGTTCCATTGTTGGAAACTGTGCCCGCCCATACAGAACAAGTTTCCGATTCTTTGAAACGTGCAACGTGGCAATCGTTTGGTTTGCACGTCGGTGTAAAGTTTGCATTTTAATACATAAAAAAACAGGACGGTAAAAATGAAAAGATTGGTTGCATTGTTATTTGCAATTACATTTTTTATTCCCATGTGCGCGGATGCTGGGGGTGGTTCTTTTGATTTGGACAGATGGTATGAAATAATGGATTCGGTGCGTTCACGTGCGGCCCAGCAAAATATTTCAGATGCGGTTATTCGCGATACACTGCGCAGTCCTGCCTTTATCCCGTCAATTGTTAAAAGTGATAAAAATCAGTCAGAATTTAAATTGACATTGGATCAGTATCTGGACCGCACGGTCAGTAAAAAAAGAATAACCCAGGGCCGACAAATGCACGCTAAATATCCAACAATGTTGTCGCGTGTTGAAAATAAATACGGTATCCAACCACATGTTTTGTTGGCGTTTTGGGGTATGGAATCTAATTATGGTGCTGTGAAATCGCGTCATAAATTAACAGATGCGTTTTTGACATTAATATATGACGGTCGTCGTGAAAAATTTTTTACTGACCAGTTATTGTCATTGATGAAAACTGCGGATAAAAATAAATTAGACATAAATAATATTTATGGTTCTTGGGCGGGTGCGATGGGGCATTTCCAGTTTATCCCGACAACATTGGCACAATACGGTGTTGACGGTAATGGCGATGGTCGTGTTGATATTATAAACAGTGTTGGCGACGCGATGTTCAGTGCCGGTAATTATCTGAATAAATTAGGTTGGAATCCAAATGAACGTATTGTGCGTCGTGTTATTTTGCCGGCTGACTTTGATACAGATTTATTAGATGGTAAAACCAAGAAAACATTACCAGAATGGGCGGCAATGGGCGTATTAAATCCAGATGGCAGTGCAATACCACAAAATGATATGACCGCCGGTCTGGTCGCAGATGTTCGCGCACTGGCAGATACTGCGTCGTCTGATGTGGATGCTGATTCTGATACAGACGTTGCGCCCAAACCTGTTATTACAGCATATTTGACATATCCAAATTTCTATCGGATAAAAAAATGGAATAATTCAAATTGGTATGCGATTGCGATTGCGACCCTGGCAGATTATCTGAAATAAAAACATTGATAATTAGACATTTGTTTGATATTCTTCCCAGTATAGATTATACAAAGGATATATAATATGGCTATCAAAGTCCGTGATTACGAGGTTCGTTTAACACGTAACAAAGAAGAACGCAGACAGGTCCGTCAATTAAGATACAACGTCTTTGTCGAAGAAGAGGGCGCATCCACAACCGAAGAACAGCGTGCCCTGGGCGAAGAATATGATTCTTATGACAGATATGCAGAATACATGGCGGTGTTTCATAATGGTCGTGTTGTTGGAACATATCGTGTTATTGACAGAAATGCCGCGGAAAAAATGGGTGGCTTTTATACAGAAAACGAATTTAATATATCCAAGATAAAAAAATATCATGGCAACATCGCAGAAATGTCACGTGCATGTGTTGACAAGGCATATCGTGAAAATGCATTGGTAATGCGGTTGCTGTGGGCGGGACTTGGTGAAATGATTTTGCGTCGTAAAATTGGTATTTTGTTTGGTGTTGCATCATTTGTGGGAACCAAACCTGCCAAATCTGCCCAGGCGATATCTTATTTGTATTATAATCATTTAACGCCATTGCGCCTGCGTGCCACGGTTTTATCTGAAAACTTTGCAGACGGTGTAAATCCGAAAATGTCACGCATGAATATTTTGCCACGCGAATTTGTTGATCCCACAGATGCCAAGGCTGAAATGACCCCATTGATTAAGGGTTATTTACGTCTGGGTGCGACATTTGGTCGTGGTGTGTTTATTGATGCGCCATTTAATTCATACGATGTTTTTGTAATGATTGAAACACGTAAAATGAATGCGACATATCAAAAGCACTTCCTGGGTCGTGAAAATGCGCTGGGCAACCCAGATGACGAAAAAGAAAATATTATGAAAACAGTGGGCAAAATAATTACTTTTCCCGTTGTTGGGCCATTCAAGGTTGTACGTTCTTTGGTTGAATTTTTACTGCGCGAAGATGCCGATGATGCAGAATGCATAGAAGACGCCCCTAAAAATACCGATGACGAGGAATAATCACAATGGCAAAATTAAGACGTCAGAATATTTTTAACACAACAACTGCGGCGATAAAGTTTATTGCGTTTTGGATAATGGTTGTTATCCAGTTACCAATTATCGCATTATTGCCACGCCGTTGGGCTGTTCATTATATGCCGGTGTTTATGTGGTTTTTGATTAAGTTGGCTGGGATAAAAATTGTTGTTCATGGCAAATTGGACACGCGCCGTCCATTGATGGTTGTATCTAATCATATATCTGTATTTGAATTGGCGACATTTCCATGTGTTTTCCATGGCAGTTTTATTGCCAAAAAAGAAATGGAAAATTGGCCATTGGTTGGATGGGTTGCTAAAAAGTTTGGTGTAATATTTGTTGACCGTCGTCCATCGCATGCGCGCGATGCATTGGCGGTTGTGCAAAAAACGGTCCAGAATGTAAAATATCCCATGATATTATTTCCCGAAGGTACAACAACAAATGGTGCCTATGTAAAACCGTTTAAAAGTACGCTGTTTAACTTTGTTGAAAATTCAAATGTAACGGTCCAGCCCATGGCGATGCATTATCGGTACAAAGATGGTTCTGTGATTGATGAACAAACATTGGCGGATCACTTTGCGTATTTTTCAAATGCCAAGATGGATATGGGGCCATTATGCAAACGTGAACGCAGTGCCTTTGGCCAGGTATTTCACATAATGATGCTGGGTGGATTTACGGTTGAAATAACATTATTGCCACCACCACCCCTGGCGGGGTTAAACAGAAAAGAAATCGCAGAGGTACTGCAAAAAATCGTATCAGACAAATATATGGAATTAAAAGATAAAAAATAATAAAGAAGATAAAATATGAGAATTGAAAATTTATGTGTTAAACGTTTAATCGGTGATGTGGCTGGTGCAACAACACATGGCCATAAAATCGCTTTAAAGGGCGGATATATCTATCAAACTTTTCAGGGGGGGTACACATTGACACCATTGGGGTGGCGTGTTGTACGTAATATTGAAAATATTATTCGCAGTGAAATGGATGCAATCGACGGTCAAGAAATCTTAATGCCTGTGGTGTCGGGTGCTGATATTTGGCGTGAAAGTGGTCGTTATGACACTGTTGATGTTTTGGCAAAATTCAAAGGACGTTCTGGTGCAGATTATGTTCTTAATCCGACACACGAAGAAGTTGTCGTTGACTTTGTAAAATCTGTATTGGAAACATATCGTCAAATGCCATTTATGGTTTACCAGATTCAGACAAAATTCCGCGATGAATTGCGGGCGCGTGCTGGTTTAATTCGTACACGTGAATTTATTATGAAAGATGCATATTCTTTTCATGAAACGCAGTCTGATTTGGAACAGTATTACAATCGTTGCTTGGACGCATATAATCGCATTTTTAAACGTTGCGGTTTGAAAAATGTGGTCAGTGTTTTGTCCTCTACGGGTGATATGGGTGGCAGTGTTGCCCACGAATTCCAATTGATAAATGATATGGGTGAAGACACTATTTATCTGTGTGATTGTGGATTCAGCACAAACAAAGAATTGATTGCGGACGGCATAGAAACATGTCCAAAGTGTGGTGCAAAATTAAACAAAGTTCGTGGTATTGAAATCGGAAATATTTTCCAATTAGGTACAAAATATTCTGATTCAATGAATTTAACATATACCGCACCGGACGGCGAATCAAGGCATCCGATTATGGGTTGTTATGGCATTGGTGTTGGACGTACAATGGCCGCGATTATGGAAGAAAGTGCCGATGACAAAGGGCCAATTTGGAACATGGCAACTGCACCGTTTGCGGTTCATGTAATCGGATTGGCAGATAAAGAAGGCAAAACATTACCGCTGGCAGAAAAAATATATAATGATTTAAAATCTGCTGGTATTGAAACTATTTTAGATAACCGTGATGCGCGTGCAGGTGAAAAATTTGCAGACGCAGATTTAATCGCGGCCCCAATTCGTTTAATTGTTTCTGCCAAGAATTTAGCAAACAATGCGATTGAAGTAAAATATCGTGTCAATGATGTCGATACAACAGGCATGAAGACATCATTTGGACTGGATACATATATGTCTGAAACTGTTGATACGATATTAAAGTTATTAGGAAAATAAAAACGGGGGGATATCCCCCGTTTTTAATCTAGTTTACTGGCCACTCTTTTCAGTATTTCATTTAGCATATCAGACAGTATAAATGTTTGTGCCCGGTGTGGTATAAACGTCTTTTTGTTAAATACCAAATAATACATTTCTTTCAGGTGTTCTACAAATTCCTGTTCCACATTTTCTTGACAGTTCTGTCCCATAATATAACCTCTTTATTGAAAAATTAAAACCGCCCAGAAAATCAAAAGCGGTTGGAGTTTTAGAACTATCATAGCAATAGCGGGCTTATTCAATATATTCACCACACTCCAACCGTACAGTTGGATTTTTTTTAGCTATGAGGGGTTCTAAATCCCCACACTGACTCTCGCCAGTGCACGTACATTATACATTATAATTTTTTCATATTCAATATTTTGATAAATAAAATTATTAGATTAATATATTGTTTGTTTATCTATTTCTTCTGGCTACCCTATATGCGATTGTCGTGATTAATATTGTTTGCAATCCGTTTAATACCCCGGCTGAATCGCCATACAGGTACGCAAATAATAACATAAAACAGCTGTTGATAATCCAGTACATAATATCCCACCTTGAAAAATTAAAACCGCCCAGAAAATCAAAAGCGGTTGGAGTTTTAGAACAATTAAGCAAATTGCATGCCTTATTCAATGTATTCGGCATACTCCAACCGTTTGGTTGGATATCATCTGCTATGTGCAGACGTGCTTAAAGAGGTTCTAAAGCCCCACACTGACTCTCGCCAGTGCACATACATTATACATTATAATTTTTACATATTCAATATTTTGATAAATAAAATTTCCTGGGCCGTATAATCCCATATTAAATTACAAATTTTTATGATATAATATATCGTGATATTAACCGGAGAGAGAATATGAAAATTTCAATTATAGGTTTGGGTTCTGTTGGTTCTGCGGTTGCGACTGCGGTAAAAAATACGGGTCTGGCGCATGAAATTGTTTTGTTTGACCGTGATGGTATTCGTGCACGTGCCGCCGCCGAAGATTTGGGACATGCGGCTGCCTTTTCTTATGACGTAAAAATTACGGCTGTAAATAATTATCGCGCAATACGTGGCAGTGAAATTGTTATAATTGCCGCCGGTGCGAACCAAAAGCCCGGCGAAACCAGAACAGATTTATTGCACGCCAACGCAAATGTTATCGGTGATATTGTCCCACGCGTTATGGCAAACGTGGATGCAAAAACAGTAAAACTGATTATTGTTACAAACCCATTAGACGTAATGGTTATGTTGGCACAAAAATTATCAGGTTTGCCGGCAAATCGTGTTATTGGAACGGGGACTATGCTGGATTCTGCGCGTTTGCGCACAATATTGGCACGTCAGTTATCTGTTTCAACCCAATCTATCAATGCATATGTTTTGGGTGAACACGGCGACAGCAGTATGATAAATTGGTCGTCTGCGTGCATTGGGGGAATTGATTTAAATTCTTTCTGTCGCCAGACAAAAATATCATTGCCCCAGACGACACGTAATACAATATTGCATCGTGTTCATAATGCGGCCTATGAAATAATTCGTGGTCGTGGTGCAACGTGGGACGGTATTGCGGGCGCGGTTGCAGACCTGGTACGTTGTATTATAAATGATGAACGTCGTATTTTGACGGTCAGTACCGTTGACGGTGTCGGTGCAAAGGCCCTGGCAATGTCTTTGCCGCGCGTTGTCGGTAACCCAGGTGTTATATCAACACTGATGCCGAAAATGGATACGGCGGAATCTGCGGCACTGCGTGCCAGTGGTAAAATAATCAGGAAAAATTATAATTCTATCTGAATTAAGTCCGGTTTTCCGGACTTTTTTTGAATACTGTCATATACAAAATATGTTTTTATCATGCTATATTTTTATTATCAATTCATGGGGGAAAATATGGCAGATGATATTCAGTATTTAATCTCGCAAGAACAAGACAGGTTCGAAGCCGTCTTGAATGGTGCCAAGGTTGGCGAAATAACTTTTGTTCGCGTTGGTATTGATAAATTGATAATAGATTACACCGGTGTGCATCCTGACTTCAGAAACAGACATGTTGGTTTGACATTGGTGCGCAACGTTGCAAAAATGGCGCGTGCCCAGAAAAGACGAGTAATAACCCTGTGTCCATTTGCGCGTGCAATGTTTAACAAGTATTCTGAATTTGACGATATTCGTTTAATGAATGCGCATTAAAAAAACGGGAAACCCCGTTTTTTTTAACTCCTAAGATTTTCTGCAACAAAATTCCAATCGACTAAATTATCCAAAAACACGTCTACAAAATCAGCGCGTTTATTTTTATAATCTAAATAATAAGAATGCTCCCACACGTCCAGTGTTAATATTGGTTTCATATTATGCGCAATTGGCGTATCGGCATTCGCGGTGTTTATAATTTTTAATTTGTCGCCGTCTTGAACCAGCCACGTATAACCACTGCCAAACAGTGATGTCGCAGCGGTCTTGAATTCTGTTTTAAAATTTTCAATACTGCCAAAGTTATCTATTATTTCTTGCGGAATTTTTGCCATGCAATTTGGACACAGCCCATGAAAGAAAAAGTCATGATTGTAAATTTGTGCGGCATTATTAAATATCTTGTTGTCACCTGGATTTTTCGCAGATTCTTTGATAATGTCAACCAAAGATACCTGTTCATATTTTGTCCCATCAATCAGTTTGTTTAAATTGTCAATATATGTTGCAACATGTTTCCCATGATGTGTTTCCAGTGTTTCCTGGGATATGTACGGCGCCAACGCATCTGTCGCGTATGGCAGTGGGTATTGCGTAATTGTAAACATAGTTATTCTCCTGTTCTTTTTATGAATATTTTGCAGTGTTTTGACGATTTTTACAACAGGAAAAAAATAATGAAAAAGCACTTGCAGTGTCAATTAAATATTTTCTATAATCTGGATATCAAAAAGGAGAAAATATGAAAAAATTATCATTGTTATCTGTATTGTTTGGCTTGGTTTTTGCCGGGAATGCATCGGCGGCGGATATAACTATCTATTATGCGCCAACATGTCCACATTGCCATCACGCACGTGACTTTGTGTCAAATACATTGGTTTATGAATACCCAGAATTAAAGGTAACAATGGTTGATGTGACCCAACCCCAGCATCGTGGTATGTTTAAATCTGCATTGGAAAAGTGTGGCTATACATCTGGCGGGGTTCCTGTATTGGTTGTTGGTGAAAAATGTGAACAGGGTTATGCCGACTTTATGCAAGACACATTGCGTAAACATGTCGAGGTTGACCTTAGCGAAGAACAAAAGAACGCCGCGGCTGAAAATAAAAAAGCCATGGAACAAGACGCAGAAAAGTTTAAATCAGAACATTCTGACCGAAAACAGGCAATTTCTGAATATACTGCATCTGCCGATACCAACGCGGGTCAAAAAAAAAATAACAGTGATGGCGGCATAATCTGGCTGGGGGCATTGTTGATTTTGTTGGTTGCGGGGTTGGGATACGTCCTGGTCCGCAAAGATAAATAAAAAATAACAGGATTAAATATATCATGTTTGATTTAACAGTACTGGATTACATTTACGTTGGTATTGTTGTTGCGTCTACCCTGTGGGCGACGGTTCGTGGCGGTGTTTATGAAACTATTGCGACGATGTCGTGGGTTGTTGCGGCAATATCCGCACGTATTGCGTCACCGTGGCTGGACCGATTATTACAATTATGGTTTGATTTATCTGAATCGACGGTTGGTACGTTGGTTGCGTCTTATTTTATCGTGTTTTTTGCGGTGCTGATGTTGGTTGGTTTTATAAATCAAAAGTTGCGTGATAAAATACAAGACAGTGTAATGAACGTCACTGATAAAACCTTGGGGGTAATATTTGGGATTGTTCGTGGACTGGTTGTAATGGGTGTATTTTATTGGATTGCACTGTGGTATTATTCAGACGCACCTGCGTTACCACAATGGCTGTCCCAGGCGCGCACACGTCCAATAATGCAAATTACTGCGGTTAAACTAGACGAATGGTTTTTCCCGGGACCTGAAAACAAATTATTGGCACGTGATATGGCGGGCACTCACGAGGCAATAGAGATTTATAAAAATCTGATAAATCCTGCGATTGCGGCATCGAAATCTGGTCCAGATAATACAGGCGCCGCGGTTGTTACCCCGGAACCAGAAACGGGATATAAGTCATCAGAACGTGCCGCATTGGAAAATCAGTTGCTGCAAATAGAAACGGTTGCCCGTGCAATTGAACAGCACGAAGATTCCAACCCATCCGAATAAAACTGATATCTTTTTCAGGAAATCATACCTGCTGACACGGCAGGTATATTTTTATAAAATTATCAGTGTTCAAAAGGGGGCAAAAATGTTATTAAAATCTAAAATATGTTTTACTGTTTTCGTTGTTTATGAAGCGGTTGTTATATCCTTATTGCATTTTCCGCGCACATGTGACGCGATATTTTCGTCTGGGTTTTGTGCGGGATGGTTTCGGTATTTCCTGTTTTGTATAATTATTCCACTGTTTGTCGGATTGATTTTAATGTGGATACATGAAATAGTTCGTGCGCATCGCAGACGCAGATTTATTCGCCGCGCCAAGAACACAGTAAATGGTATCCTGGCGGGTATTCGCGGCCGTGTCTCAGAACACATGGACGTTGCAGATATCGAAAAAATAATAACTGCGGCGGTTTTGATTGGAATAAAAAAGTACGCAGATAAACACCCAAATTTGCGTCATAATATAAATAACGTAATGGATTTAGCGCATGGCGATATTGAACTGGATGTAATATCAACCAGTGCGCCGGTT
>JAZSAG010000056.1:0-19304 GCA_045601765.1 Candidatus Enterousia sp.
CTCATTGTCGAACCCTTAAGTCGGGTTCAAATCCACGTGTTGTCACACGGTTTAATAAAAAACGCCACGCAAGGTGACGTTTCTTATTAAATCTGGCGCATCCAGAAGGATTCGAACCCCCAGTCTTCTGATCCGTAGTCAGATGCTTTATCCAGTTAAGCTATGGATGCAACGGTTTTGTATTTTATATCAATTTATTCAAATTGCAAGAAAAAATGTTCTTTTAGGTGTTTTTTTTGAATGTGTGTGATATAATGCAAAAAATGATACGGGGTTTGATAATTTTTGCCGCCTTGTTCGCCAATGATTTATATGCGTCACGGGCCCAGGATATCGCACGTGCAACAAACAGTTTCTTGACCGCACAATCTTTTCCGAAAACTTTCCAAGATTTGACCTTTCAACAACGGGTGCAGGTTATCGCCGAAGGCTATGAACCATGGGAAACCGAATACGATGCGTCGGGGCACTGTATCAGTGGATGCGCGTATTCTGAAATAACACTGGATCAGGAATTAGACAAATTACAACG
Organism: Candidatus Enterousia sp.; assembly: GCA_045601765.1. GTDB lineage: Bacteria > Pseudomonadota > Alphaproteobacteria > Rs-D84 > Rs-D84 > Enterousia. The sequence goes on from JAZSAG010000056.1 coordinate 533, forward strand.
GCAAACACAATATGCTAATCGGCACCTGGAACAAATACAGCAACAGCAGATACAGCAAAAACAACAGATAACACAACCACAAAAACAACATCTGGTGCAACAACAATACGTTTTGCCACAAAATCCTGATGCTGAAAATGTGGGCGTGTCGTATATGTATTCTGTGCCGGTGGGAATGCCGGTGCGTGGCAATCCACGAATTTCTTCGCCGTTTGGGGCGCGAATTCACCCCGTAACCGGAAATCGCCAGGTACACAAAGGGGTTGATTTCGCCGTGGTCGCAGGCACAGATGTGTATGCGCCGGCGGCCGGAACCGTGACCAAGGTGTGGCAAGATAACACGTGTGGTAATGGGATTAAAATTAAACATGATATGGGGTATGAAACCGTTTATTGTCACCTGTCGCAACAATTGGTTAAACAAGGGGATGTTATCAAACCTGGATACATAATTGCCAAGTCCGGAAATTCAGGACGGTCAACAGGGGCGCATTTACATTATGCAATTAAGTATAATGATGAATATATCGATCCAATTAAATTTATCAATCAATAGGCGGTTTGCGTTTGAATTTGACAAAAAAACTGCCGTTATTTATTGGGGCCCAAGAAATAATGTATGGGGTTAAGATGCTGTCGGTGGCCCATTGCTGAAATTTTATTTTTAATATGCCACTGGCGCCGGTGATGATGTTCGCAGTGCGTGACCCTGATTTGGCCAGGCGAATTATTTCAGACCATGCCTGTTCTTCGGTTAATTCATGCAGGTCTAATACCGCGTGTTGTGGTGTGTGGGTCGGGCGGGGAATGCGACTGGATAAATGCAATGCACGGCGGACATCGCGGGCCGTGTCCGAATCGGTTGGGGTAAATTCGGTGCCTAGCATGTTCGCAATGTCTTGGTCGGTTAGGTGCCTCATTTTTGTTCCCTGTTAAATATCATTACGCGTTCAATCCCAGATAAATCAAATTTTGATTCCGTAAAATGCCATCCGTTCTTTGTAAATATCTTTTTGACCTGGGGGGATTGGGATTGACCAATTTCCAGATATATTTTGCCGTCAGGCTTTATCCAATGTGGCGCATTTTTTGCAATTGATTCATACGCGTACAGGCCATTATTCTTGGCATACAGTGCGATTTTTGGGTCGTGACGCGCGCCGTCATCAACACGCGCGTCGCCGTGCGCAATGTATGGTGGATTAGATACAATAATATCAAATTTTTCAAATGTTTTATGCGCGCGCGCAAAGTCCATGCGGTGCAGTTTTATTGTGTCACTTAGTCCCAATGCGGTTATGTTGCGACGTGCAACGCGCAGTGCGCGTATAGATTTATCCGCGCCAACCCCAGATGAATTTTGTATGTTTTTTACCAATGAACATATTATGCATCCCGTCCCGGTCCCCAGGTCTAAAATGCGTATTGGTGTGTTTGATGTGTGGTCTGATATAACCGCAGATACCAATGTTTCTGTGTCTGGTCGTGGGTCCAGTGTGTGCGTGTTTGTGTAAAAGGGCAGGCCATAAAACCATTTTTGATGTATTATCTTGGCAACAGGGGTGCCGCGACGTAATAAATGTGACATGTATATCACACGTAACCAAGATAATTTTTGGCAGTTTTCTGTGATAATACGGGCCGCACGTATGCCACCTGATTTTTGTAAAATTGCGAATGCTTGATTTTTAGTCATAAAAATATTATAATGTACGTCATGAAAAAAGCAAAAAATATTATCAAGTCTTTGAATTTGATTAGTATAGTCTTGGCAATTGCCATCGTACTTAGTTTAACCGCAATCGCAATGGTTCTGTGGTGGCGACCGGCCCCAGTACAAATGAATGTGACAAACGAATACAGGTCTGTTGTGTTCGTAACGGCGGGTGATACGTTGTCAAAACTGTTGCTGGAACAGGGGTTGACACATAGCGATGTTAATGAAATCGCAAAGGTATTAAAGAAAGATGCAGATATTTCAACACTGCGCGCAGACAGGGATAAGTTGGAATTTGTAAGGCCGGATGATGGGGCGCCTGTGTCGAAAATTGTCGTTGTGCCGTCACCATGGCGCCAGGTCGAATTGACATGCGATGATCAGGGAACATGGAATTGTGAAACGGTTGATGTGGAACGTGATGTGCGTGCCGTATGGCGCAGTGGTGAAATATTAGACGGGGACAGTTTTTATCTGGCGGGGGAACGTGCCGGTATTCCTGCGGGGATTTTGGTTGGTGTTTATGATTTGCTGGCATTTGAAATGGACTTTGAACGCGATGTGCGCGCCGGACAAAAATTCTGGGTTTTATATGAAGAAAACTTTTCAGACAGTGGTGAAAAAATTGATAATGGTAATATTTTGGCCGTGTCATTTGAGGCACTGCGCGGAAATGTCCAAATGTACAGATTTAAAAAAGCAGACGGTACAACAGGATATTATGATGCCCAAGGAAATGGTGCAATTAAGTCTTTGAAACGTACGCCAATCAATAATGCCAAGATTACCAGCAGTTTTTCTAAGAAACGTAAACATCCTGTGTTGGGATTTACCCGCGCACATAAAGGTGTTGATTTCCGTGCCCCAACCGGTACACCAATCCCCGCCGCAGGCGCAGGGCGCGTGATTGCACGCAGTTATAACAAGGGGCATGGTAATTATGTGAAAATTCGTCATAATGGGTCTTTTGAAACACTGTATGCGCATATGTCCAGATTTGCAAAAAATGTCAAGGTTGGAACAAATGTTAAACAGGGACAAATAATCGGTTATGCCGGATCCACAGGAATGTCAACAGGACCGCATTTGCACTATGAAATTATAAAAAATGGTGTGCATGTAAACCCAATGACGGTTAAATTACCCGCAATTAGCAATTTAGGTAAACAAGATAAACAAAAATTCTTGGAGTATAGGGAAATATTAGATGACGGTATACAGCAACTGGAAAAATATCCGAATTTGTTTATCCAATTGTGATTTTTTATGTTGACCTGTATATATGTTTATTTTAATATATGCCCATAAGGTGGATATCGTTTGAGGGAAGTATGCATTTAAAACTGTTTCTTTGCTGTTTTATGATGTTGGTGTTGACGCCGGTCGTTTCTTATTCTGCCATCCCCAGCAGAAGTTATGTTGCTAATGCAGAACATATAACGGAGAATCAGTTTAATCCTGCGCGTTTACCTATTTATAATAAAACAGAGGAGACAACAAAACCCACGGACACTGTCGCTGCTGGGAATGATGTTCGTTTTAATACCGTACAAATCGGCCAGCCCGAGGCCATAACCGCAGATAATGTCACGGGTGATACAACCGATCGTGCATTGATTTGGATTGAATAAAAAGTAAGTTTATTATTATTTTCTGGACGCCCAGAATAATGCCCACAACCATCCAATAACAGACCAACCAAATACCCAACTGGCCAGGCGCACGTGTTGCATTTGTGGTTTGCCTTTGCCGTTTTGGCGTGCAACCCATGCCGGTGCAAGAAATATTCCAATTGTAATCATAATGCATGCGATGCATTTTATCCCGATCAAGATTTGCGATGTTGTTATCATGTCTTTGTTTGTTTATATAAATAGGGGGCTGTTGGCCCCCCGTTTATTATCTCTTGCGATGTGCATTATATACCATATTTTGCATCTTTGTCCAGTGCTTCTTCTATGCGCAATAATTGGTTATATTTTGCCATTCTGTCGGTGCGTGACATAGAACCCGTTTTGATTTGTCCCGCGTTCGTACCAACAGATAAATCTGCAATTGTGGTGTCTTCGGTTTCACCACTGCGGTGTGAAATGATAACGCCATAATTTGCATCTTGGGCCATTTTAATGGCGCGCAGGGTTTCTGTCAAAGAACCAATTTGATTTACCTTGATTAAAATCGCATTTGCAACGCCTTTTTCAATGCCCATTTTCAGGCGCGCAGGGTTTGTTACGAATAAATCATCACCAACCAATTGGCATTTATCACCAATTGCGTCCGTTAATTTTTTCCAACCGTCCCAGTCTTCTTCGGCCAGGGCGTCTTCGATAGAAATAATTGGATATTTGGAAATCAGGTCTTGATAAAATTCAATCATTTCGTCAGATGATAATTTTTTGCCTTGGAAATTATATACGCCATTGTCGTAAAATTCAGATGATGCAACGTCCAGACCAATTGATACCTGGTCACCTGGGGTATAGCCCGCAGATTTAATCGCGGCAATGATTGTATTCAACGCTTCGTTACAGCAATTAAAGTTTGGTGCAAAACCGCCTTCGTCACCGACGTTGGTTGAATTATTACTGTCTTTTAATATCTTTTTTAAATGATGAAAGATTTCAGATCCCATGCGAATCGCTTCGTGTTCAGATTTCGCGCCATTTGGAATAATCATAAATTCTTGGGCGTCCAGACCATTGTCTGCGTGTGCGCCACCGTTGATAATGTTCATCATTGGACGCGGTAAAACGCATGGATTTGGGTTGCCATAAATTTCTGCGATATATTTATATAATGGAATGTTTTTTGCGTGTGCAACCGCGTGTGCAGTGGCCAATGATACGGCCAATATTGCATTGGCACCCAATTTATCTTTGTTTGGTGTCCCGTCCAGTTCCAACATTTTTTCATCAATTTCTGTTTGATTTGATGCATTCATACCAATCAATGCCGGGGCAATAATACTATTTACATTTTGAACCGCCTGGGATACACCTTTGCCCATGTATTTGTTGCCGCCGTCACGCAGTTCAAGTGCCTCGAATTTACCGGTCGATGCCCCAGATGGTACAGATGCGCGACCAAATGCGCCCCCAGATAATGTTATGTCGCATTCAATTGTTGGGTTGCCACGGCTGTCCATAATTTGGCGTGCATGTATTTTTGCTATATTAAACATTTTTTCTCCTTATACTGTTATCCAGCGGTATATATATAAACATATTTTATTGCGAAAAGATAGGTGTTTTTTGTGAAAAACTTGACTTTTTGATATATTTTAACTATAATACCATGTGTAAAAGGCCGTGATTCCACGGTGCGTATTCCCAAAAAAGGATTTTTAATGCATATAAATGAGATTAAGGCAAAGACGCCTCAGCAGTTGCTGAAAATGGCAGAAGATATGGGTATTGAAAACCCATCACAGTTGAACGTGCAACAATTACGATTTGCGGTTATGCGCGTGTTCGCCGCAGATAACAAAATAACACTGATTGGTGACGGTGTTCTGGAACGTATGCAAGATGGCTTTGGATTCTTGCGCGCACCAGAAAGTAATTATTTGGCAGGACCTGATGATTTATACGTGTCACCAACGCTGATAAAAAAATATGGATTGAAAACAGGTGACTATGTCGAAGGACAAATTCAGGCGCCGGCTGCAGAAACAGAACGCTATTTCGCATTGGAAACAATTGAACGCGTTAATGGTGATGCGCCTGAAAAATTACGTCATCGTGTGTCTTTTGATGATATGACGCCGTTGTATCCAGATGAACAGTTAAAGATGGAGGTTCCATCCGATAAAGACAAGGGGCGTAATTTGTCGGCACGTGTTATCGATTTGATATCACCAACCGGCAAGGGCCAGCGTTCTTTGATTGTGGCGCCACCACGTACCGGTAAAACGGTCATGTTGCAAAATATTGCGCATTCAATTGCGACAAATTATCCTGATGTAAAATTGATTGTGCTGTTGATTGATGAACGTCCCGAAGAAGTAACGGATATGCAACGCAGTGTGCGTGGCGAAGTTATTTCGTCTACATTTGATGAACCGGCCGCACGTCATATCCAGGTTGCGGAAATGGTCATTGAAAAAGCAAAAAGATTGGTCGAGGCAGGCCAAGATGTTGTTATCTTGTTAGATTCTATTACCAGATTAGGGCGCGCATATAATACCGTCGTCCCATCCAGTGGCAAGGTTTTGACCGGTGGTGTTGATGCGTATGCATTGCAACGACCAAAACGCTTTTTCGGTGCGGCACGTAATATCGAAGGCGGTGGTTCTCTTACCATTATCGCGACTGCGCTGGTTGATACAGGGTCCAAGATGGATGAAATTATTTTTGAAGAATTTAAGGGAACAGGTAACAGTGAAATTATCTTGGACAGAAAATTGTCTGATAAACGTGTTTATCCGGCGATTGATATTACAAAGTCTGGCACGCGCAAGGAAGATTTGTTGGTTGGAAAAGATGTCTTGTCAAAAATGTATGTGTTGCGCAGAATTATAAACCCAATGGGAACATTAGAGGCAATGGAATTCTTGCTGGATAAATTACGAATGACCAAGACAAATGATGATTTCTTTTCATCTATGAATCAGTAATCTTTATCCCCCGTTTGGGGGATTTTTTAATGGGAAAATAATTATGATTAATAAAATTTATTTATTAGTGGTGGGGCTGATTATTGTGATGTGTGTCTATTTTTTTGGAATGCATTCGGGATATCAAAAGTGCAAGGTAAAGATTGCCGATCAAACACATAATCAACAATCAGAAATTATAAAAATTCAAAGGAAAGTAAATGCAGAAACTTTTAATAGTGGGCTTGATGATATTCGTGACGTCTTGCACCAGAAATACACAATTCAAGACTGATACATGCACCCAGATATTGTGCGAACCAATTTATGGGCGGGCAAACGACTGGAATGTCATCAGTGATGATTTGGCACGAAATATTTATCGGCATAACAAAATATGTGAAGAATATAATAAATAGGCACGTTTATTCGCCAATTGCCAATGAAATTAACTGATTTACAATTTTTTCGCATGTTTTATCACCAGATGGTGCGTATTCAACAAATTCAAAATATGACGCATCATGAAAACCGCGAACCAGCATTTCAGCATTTTCAAATGTAATCCCGTTTGGTGCAGGTACCAATACTTCGCTGAAAATTTTCGGGTCAATTGCATCAAAGTCAAAAGATACGACATAAGGGCGATTGCCGATACGGTTGCGTATTTCGGAAATAGTGCTTTCTATATCTGATTTTGTTTGTAATTCAGATGCATGACGTACATATATGTTGTGTTGTTGTGCGCATTCTATTTCAGCAGGTTCGGCTGATCGGGTCCCCAGGTAAAATAAATTTTCTGGACGCAGTGCAGGGCGTCGTGTTTGTAATGACAGCCAACGCGCATCACCATCACCCAATAATGCACGTACGTTTGTGCCATGTGGTGCGCCAGATGCCTGGGCCACAGATGTTTCAGGTGTGTGCAGGTCCATGTGCGCATCGATATATACCAGGCATAAATCTGAATCTGATATTTTATTTGCCAGCGCAACAAAATGGCCGTAATTTACAGAATGGTCGCCACCAATTAAAATATGTTTGTCGGTTGGTGTGGCGGCGTATATTTTTTGCTGTATCTTAAAATTTTCGCCGAATCTGTCGCGTACGCATTCATTCGCGTCAAATGCATCAGGTGTAACCAGTGTCCATTCGGCATCAGGAAACATTTGCCGAATTACGTCTGGGGCACGCCCAGTGGCAGATTCAGATGCAATTTTCAGGCAACCACGGCCATATTTTATACCCAGTATTTTATTTATCATTTGTACATTTCCACTATACTTTCTGCGGCGGTTTTTAATCTGATCAGTGATTGTTCGTATGTGGCGCAATCACGTGAAATTTGTGATTTATAGGCGTCGCGCAGATTAGACGCCATGTACGAACAGCCGCGCAGGTATTGAACACAATAATCATGACCTGTGACAAATGCGTTTTGACCACGTACGCGACTTTCTGTATCAGACCAGTTAATATTTAATGCGTCATCTATGTTTGTCCAAGAATTGGTGTCACCACCATATTTCCCCACAGTTGACATCCAGTATTCGTCCATTTCAGAATCAGACCAGTTATTTGCATTTTTTATGGTCAAAATTTGTTTGACCAGCGAATCGATTTCGGTTTTATATTTTGAATCTATTTGTGATAATTTTGAACTGCAATAACAGCGATTGTAATCTGTTTGTTCACGTTCACAGTACATATCCATGCATTCGGTATATCCCGCCATGCATTGAACAGATGACATGCGCTGGATCGCCAGTGTGACAGTGTTGTTTATTTGCGGTGATTGACGTGATGGTGTGTCTGAACGTGTGCCACCACGTGCCGCCATGGGGGCGGTACGTCGTGCGCCACTGCGCGCAACAACGCGGCGATTGTTTGTGCCGGTCGCACTGCGTGCCACAGATGTGCCGTTTGCGGGGGCGGTATTATACGCGCGCGTCGGTGCGGGCGCTGTTTTCGGCGCAGATGCGGCATTAACAGCACTGCGGGCGGTTTTTGTGCCACGCGGTACAACACGTCTGGGTTCTGATAATTTTGTTGTACGAACGACAATGTCCATCGGGTTTGTCGAATTATTTGGTATAACCCCAGGATTTAAATCAGTTCGCATTTGATTGTTCATGTATGGGTACATATAGTTGTATGTGTCAGGCTTAATATATCGTGATTGAACCGGGGCCGATATTGCACCATGTGTCGATAATATCAGCAACAGACAATGGGTAAAAAATCTAAGAAACCTTTCCATATTCCTATCATAGAAATTTTTATTAAATCAGACAAGCATAAAATTTACAGAAAAATTTGCATTTTGAAAAAAAGCTGTTATAATGACCTTCGTTTCGGGGCGTAGCTCAGTCTGGTAGAGTACTTGGTTTGGGACCAAGGTGTCGAAGGTTCGAATCCTTTCGCCCCGACCAGAGACAAATAAAAATACCGCAATTGATGCGGTATTTTTATTCGTTTTGGTGGGACTGTGGATTCAAACGATAAAATTCTTTTGTCATGTTCGAATCTTTCCCTCGGTTTTGCGCAGAATGCGCCAAACCTGCGGGGCATTCCTGACAATTTGCCTGCGTTTGGCACTTGGCAAATTTACTCATTGTCGCCCCGACCAGAGAGTTCAAACCGCTCGTTAAGGGCGGTTTTTAATTTGTTTTTCAATACTTACACCGAGTTCGAGAGTTTAAATTAAAAAAGTGGTGAAAAATCACCACTTTCGAACTTTTTTATAAAATATTATTTTCTGAACGGCACATTTGCGCTCCATTCTTTACCCTTATATTCTTGTTTTACTGGTTCACAATAATATCCAACACCAGAATTGTATTTTTCAAAAGAAATATCATACTGAACTATCACATGTTTTTTTGAATCTAAACCGATAAATAGTTTTGCTTCTTTTGTTGTGCCAGGCAACATTCCTTTGTATTCCAGTAAATAATAACCGGGTTCGTATTCTTCATTTTTTATTTGTGTAAAAATTTCTGTTTGTTTATCTATAGAAACCTCTGCTTTATCGGAATATGTTTTTACATTGACAATAACAGGGATTTTGTCTTTTGAAGAATTTGTCATTCCTTCTTCCATATATGTTTTATAATCATAATCTAAATCACATTTTAGTTCTGCCTCTGATGAAGGTCTATTACAAGCCGCTAAAGCTAATAACATTGGTAATATAAGTAATTTTTTCATGATAATTCTCCTTTTTTTATTACACCATGATTCTATCATATTATCGGATTTAATGCAAATTTAACGTGTTCAATTTATATTTCACTTCATTTATCTCTTTCCCTATTTTAAGAATATCAGCTCGAGAATTGTTCACCAGGCACGACCAGAAAATTCAAACCGTCGCATTTGCGGCGGTTTTAATTTTCTGTTTGGAACGTTCGGATTCGAACGACAAATTACAATTTACCATGGTTCGAACTTTAAAAGAAAAAAATAAATTCCTGGGTAAGAAAAAATATATGTGAAACAAGATGCTTTTTATGATAATATATACAATGTTATGATAATCTTGTTTGCTTTATTTTTTTGTTTGGTGAATTTTTCTGTATTTGCAGATGATGCGGCGGATGCAGTATTGGCCGCACAGCAAGTGGCCGAGGCAACAAAAATAGTTTGCTCGGGTATATCTGATGAAATAGGGCGGGTTGCAAATATATCCAAGGCAAATACTGCGGTGACTGCGATTGGAACCGGGGTGGCTGGGGGTGCGTTAGCGGTCGGTATAAAGAAATCGCAAATAGATGAACAAATAAGCGCACTGGTTACACAAATCTGTGACAGTGGTGGGTGTACCCCAGATGGTGTTGCCGCAATGAGTGATGAACAATTTTTGGAAAATGTTATCAGACCTATGGCACAAATCGCCCAGTTGCAAGAGCAATTAAACAAATCTAAACAGTTGGGAAATTGGCGAACAGGTTTGATGGTGGGTACAATTGGAACTAATTTGGCGGCCGCGATAATGTCGGGGGTGAATGTCAATCAGTCTGATTTAATACAACAGATTAGTGCCTGTAACGAAATGATAAAAACTGTGGCGGATGTAGAACGTGGCTTAAAGGTGTATGGAATCAGCGCAATTGATAACCCAATTGTCAGAAAGTTAGATAATATAACAACATGGTGTGGCCAAATTAACTTAGATGATGTCGAGAAAATAGAAAAACGTATGAAGGGTGTTATGGGGACCGCTGTGGCGGGAACGGCGATTGGCGCCATTGGTGTGGGAACCAGTGCCGCGGCAAATTCTGATAAGTACACAGATGCTTCAAATAAATTGTCTTTGAACGACGCAGAAAGAAAAAAAGAATATGCATTAAATACAACTGCAAATGTAATGGCGGGCGCAAATGTTGCGACAGGCGTTGTGGAAACAGGGTTAAATATTTCTTTGATAACATTAACAAAAAAACTGATGGCCCAGGCGGCACGTTGTGAAGATATGTTGAAATGATAAAAGTTGGATTGATATCTTTTTTGCTTGTTGTTTTTCCAATGGTGTGCCATGGGGACATGGTCGGGTTTATTGGTGATACACGCAGATATGTTACAAATACGGAAAAAACACAATTCCCATATAATACCGTTGTGCGATTTGACGAACAGGGTAATACAGGCACAGGTACATTTGTTTCTGATGATGTGATTTTAACATGCAGACATGTTGTAGACGATGTTGGTGTGGGGCAGGTTATTGATTATTATACATCAGATGGTAAAAAGCATATGGGCCATGTGGCGGCATATCCAAGCCGTGATGATAGTTTATCTGATTTTGCGATTGTTGTTGATGAAAATGCTTTTTCGGGGCGGGTTCTTGAATTAGCAGATGTGGCGCGCACGGATAATAATTTGATGATGATAGGATATGATTCTTTGAAACCGTTGTCTGATTCAGAATTGGGGGTCATTAAAAAAATATATCGTGATTGGCTGGCAGAAAATGGCAAAATAACACCAGAAAATGCCATGCGGGCAATAGTTGAAATAGAATTGGTTTTAAAAGAAAACTATGCATGTAAATTCCCCGGACAACAAGATTGCGTTAATTGCGCAGATGATGATATGTATTGCATATTTAATGATGATCGAAATATGAAGGTGCGCGAAGGCTGTGGAATAATTAATGCATCTGATTCCAGAATACATACAGACTGTCCGGGTGCGCCCGGTGCATCGGGGGCGGCATTGATTTCCAGTGACAGAAATACCATATTGGGTATAAATTGTCACGTTGTTAGACCGCAAATCGCCCAAGAATTAAATGCAACATCTACCGCCACCCGGCCCGAGGTATATTATAAAGCCTTGCAAAGTTGGATAAAAGGATTGAACGAGCAATAAAAAAACACCACACAAGGTGGCGTTTTTTATTAAATCTGGCACGCCCTGCAGGGGGGCGAAATTATCAAGAAAAGCTGACATCTATTAGTGGTTTTTCCTTTGGTATATATTCAGGAGATTTAGAAAAGATTAGATAGCTTGTTGAAAAAGTTGATAAAAAGTGATGTAAATATTTTACTGATAATACAATAATATTTTGCGGTTTTATGAATAAAGAGCCGGTATCGTTTTGTTATAATAACCAACACGGCTGATTCTATTATGTATGATGATAATTTTAAGATTGGTGGGTTTGCCTGTGTTGGAACTGTGTCAGAATACAGAAAACGTGGTATTGTGCTTAAAATAGTCGATATGGCAACAATATATTTGAAAAAATTGGTTTTTGATATCACATATATTCATTACACATATTTAGAAAAATGGTATAAAAAATTGGGCTATGAAACAGTTGTCAGATTTTCTTTTATATAAAACCCACAAAACCTTAATATCGTTATGCGAAAAACCTAAAGAAGACAACAAAGTAATAAATAAACGCTTTTATATTTTGGGTTAGCCAGGTTGTTTTTATTCTTATTTTATGATAGTATGATTATATGTCGAAAAAAGAGTTGAATAGATCCGTAAAACGTGGGCTAAACCTGTTAAAGTTGGGCTGGTTTTGTCATAACTTTATGTTAATCGTTCCAGTTATCGTCTTGGTTTATACGCAAAAAGGTGTAACCGTGGGGGATTTCTTTTTAATTCAGGGTATATTCAGGTTGGCTGCATTTTTGTTTGAAATACCATCTGGGTATATGAGTGATTGTTTAAGCCGTAAAAAAGTTATGATTTCTGGGGCGGTTTTTGCGTTGGTCGGATATGTGACAGTCGCGGTAGCATATGGATTTTGGGTATTAGTATTAGGCGAAGCATTACTTGGTATTGCCAGTGCTTTATTTTCGGGGACATTGGAAGCATACACTTACGATTTACTAAAACGAAACAAAAGCCAGAAACAGTTCCTTAAAGAATTTGGCAGTATTCAAACTTGGGCTGGTATTGCCAGTTTTGTTGCAATGATACTAGGTGGAATTTTATACGGATATATTGGTGTAAATATCCTGTGGATAGAAGCTGTTATCGCTGTATTTTCTATATTCGCCTTTTTATTCTTGCCAGAATTATTAGAGGTCAGACGTGTTGTAAAACACAAAGAAGCGATTGCAGATGCAATATCAGTCACAACAAATACTTTAAAGAATCCGAAACTGCGAAATTTGATTTTGTTTCCGTCTATATTCGGGGCATTCACAATTATATTGTTTTGGATAATGCAACCAATTATGAAAACAGCGAATGTTCCTGTTAGTTTATTTGGCTTTTATCTGGGTATAAACCAGTTGTTTGTTATAATCTTGTCAAAATATGCTTACAAGATATGTGAAAAACTTGGGGAAATCCAAACATCGCTTATGACCATTGGAACAATCATGATTGGTATAATGATGGGGTTAATAGCAACACATACTCAAAGTATGGCACTTGTGTATATTGCTTGTGTAATTATGGCGATAACACCACCGTTTAGAATGTTGAATAATTTACAATATAATACTTTGATTCATCACAGCATAAAATCAAATGAACGTGGCACGGTATTATCAACACGCGCAATGGTATCAACCGTTGTTGGGGCAACTGGGCTTATTATTGCTAAATTCTTGATGGATGGATACGGCATAACAGCAACATTGTTACTTACATTCGTTATGACAGGCTTGCTTTTCTGGTCTTTGAAGCACGTTATAAAATATATTAAGATAAATAAGCACCCAAAACAAGTTCAGTTAAGCGAATGATTCTTAAAAAACAAGGTACACAAAAAAAGAAGGACAGCACATCCTTCTTATCTAACGTGATACTAAAAACAGAAAATATCAACCAAATTTTAGAGTTAACTTATCTGGTTTTATCTGGAAACCCATTAAATACATTCTGTGATTTGTCTAATTCAGCTTTTTCAGCTTTTTTTTTGAGTTTCTGGCTAGCTATTTCGAAAAATCCGGCTTTACCAACCTTTACTATGGTGCCAGATTCCATTTCGGGGACATTATTTACATCAATTTTTGTTCCGTCAACAGAAACAGCTCCTTGCTGAATAAGACGACGAATAAAACTACGCGAAGAATATTTGCCTGTACTCATAAGGGATGTAATAAGAGCATTTAGAGCATCGGTGTCTGCATCTAACTTATAGGGTACTTTTGGCGTGTTTTCAGGAGCTTGTTGTTTTTGATACGCTGTTTTAAAAATTTCTTCAGCCTTTTCTGCTGCGGCCACTGAATGATACAATGCAGTAATCTCTTTTGCTAACTCCATTTTGATATCACGGGGATTTTCGCCAGATTCAAGACGTTTCTGTATCTTCGCGATATCGTCTGGATGGACATCCGTAGTGAGCATGTAATATTTAATTATTAGATTATCTGGAATTTTCATAACTTTTTCATATATCACTTCAGCAGGTTCGTTGATGCCGATGTAATTTCCCAGACTTTTACTCATTTTTTCAACACCATCTATCCCTTCAAGCAATGGGATGAATACTGGCACCTGAGGGGACATTCCATAATCTCTTTGAATGTTTCTACCCATCAAAATATTGAAAGTTTGATCAGTGCCACCAAACTCTAAGTCCGCCGCGACTACAACAGAATCATAAGCTTGCATCAAAGGATAGAAAAATTCATGTAATGAAATAGGGGTGCCATTTTTAAATCTTTTTGCAAAATCGTCTCTTTCTAATATCCTGGCTACTGTCGCTTTTGCACTCAAATTTATGACGTCTCTAAAATCCATTTTGTCATACCACTCGCTGTTCATGCGTACTTCAGTTTTTGAACGATCAATGACTTTAAAAATTTGATCTAAATACGTTTTGGCATTTTCTTCAACCTGCTTTTTAGATAATTGATTGCGAGTTTTTGATTTTCCTGTCGGATCTCCTATCATGCCAGTGAAATCGCCGATTATAATAATTACCTTGTGCCCAAGATTTTGCATTTGACGCAATTTTCTTAGTGCAACAGTGTGTCCTAAATGAATATCTGGGGCAGATGGATCAAGTCCAAACTTTATGTTCAAAACACGCCCCTCTTTGGCAACAGCATCAATTTTCTCTTTTACAGCGGCTAAATCAGTGTCGCCTGTCACACCACTTGACAAAAATTTAAGAGTATCTTTTTTATCAAACATAAACATACCTCGCTTAATCAGTTATTTATCGTCTTTGATCGTACCACGATAATGATGTTTTGTCAATAAAAAACAGACTTATAACAACTGACAGAATAGGAAAAAGTTGATTTTACAAAAATCACATGTTATCTTTATGTTTGTTATCTAAACCTATTGCAGAGATTTTATATGATTCATTACGTTGGTGTACCAATAACCAGATTTGATTTAGTAAAAACACAGATAAAGAGTTTTTACGAGAATTTTCAGCTTTATAAAGAAGCAACACATGATTCTGTGAAAATGTACTATTTCTCAGATGTTGCGGATATTAAAACTGAAACAATGTTGCGAGAGGCACTCAAAGACGCAGAAAATAGTATTGGCTTAAAATCAGATTTTAGTGTGCGATTTGTTTCAAAACAACAACAAAAGGAATTCTGTAAAAATGTAATTCAAGATTTCTTTATAGAAAGAATAAGTAAAAAATTCGGGGGAATTCGTGAAATCCATAATATAATGAGTTTCATGCTTAAACGTATTGCTGCAAAACAGGATAATATTTCTGAGTGTTTAATTCACAAGATTGATGATGACATATTTCCTTTGTTTTTCAGGGTTGTCAACGGAAAAGCATCCTTAAAAAACGATTACTCTTTTTTTAATGACAGAGTCAATATTTTGGAAAATCCCAAAGTCATGTTGGTCGGTGCTGCGTATGGCGGTGATTCTTGCAGTGTTATTGAAGATACCCGCAGGTCTGTAGAGGTTATAGAAAAATTCTTTACAGCAGCTAAAGATAAAAATCCAGAAGAATCCTGGTTTGCTGAGGCAGAACATGTGTGCGAAACATCATGCATAGAAATTGATGACCCTTATAATTTGATTCAAGATAAAATTTTAAGAAAAAATTTTTCTTATGCGGATGCCTTAGCAAAAATTGCTATGTTGTCCGATGGAATACAGTATGGAAGCGGACATATGGTATATGCCCCATCGGACTATTTTGATGCGTCAAATTGGTGTGGCTATCGCGAGTGTTTGTCATATGGTGCTATATCCAGCAGAGCAACAGATACATTATATCCAACAGTCAACAGGGGAATAAATGATTTGATTACAACATTGATACAGAGTTCTTTTGATGGCGGTGTTTACGGAACGCGTGCGGTGTTTCATGCTAAAAATTTTGAGGGGCGAACAAATGCCCTAGACACGAAAAATATAGAACAAAAATTTGGTTATATTGATTCTATAAAAATGATCGAATATATAAAAAATTGTTGTTCTGGTATAGATTTCGGGCAGAATAAAACAATTACGACTGATTTTTTGGAACGTATGCGACAGACGCTGGATACAATTAGATTGAAAACAGATTCTTTTTATAAATTGTGTAAAAAGCCGTATTGGTTTTCTTCTGATAAATACGCCACATGGACAAATAAAATCAAAGAGCAAGTGCGTTTGATAGACGATTTTGAACAATGTTTTCGAAATAAAATTTTAAATCAAAGTATAAAGCCAGATTCTACGTTAGATAATTATATGAAGGCTTATTTTGATAATTATAACCTGTGGAAGGCGATAAATGAAAATTAAAAAAATCTATATAGATTGTAGCAAATTGAAAATAGCCCCCTTTCAAAGTGATGTTGGCGGGTGTTTGATGCTTAACAAAACGATTACAGAACACTATATAGAAATAGCAAAAAAATTGAAACTTGATATATTGGAATCTGAAGACGTTGCTGACGGAGAATATTATCTTTATGTCTGTACAGACACATATGCTTCAGAACCTTTGTTGAAAAATTTTATAGAAAAAGCAACAGGCGCTTGCAGGTTGGATTTTAATGCTAGCTTATTAAAAAAATTTGCGAACGAATGGATAGAAAAAATAACAAAGACTTCAACTGTTTATAATGTTGCAATAAAAACAAAAAAACAACGGGTTAGAGATTTGCCTGTTTTGTCTTTAGATGCCAACGAAAAAACTATTCGTGCGGTAAAAAGGCATTGGGCACTGGATGTCGGAATTGCGGACGAATTGCCAATTGTAGAATTTCACTTATATAAAATCAGGCATTGGCGCGATTGGTGGTTTGCCAATTGGGTTTTGTTGGGACATGAAACAAACCGCCTTCGTAATATTCAAAATTTAAAAGATGTGACGCTGGGACAAAATACTCATATCATAAAATCAGTTATTGGTAAAAATGTAACAATTGGTTCTAACGTAATAATAGAAAACTCTGTCATCGGAGATGATGTTAGTATAGGAACGGGTAGTATCATCAAAGATTCTTCTGTTGGCGGCAAATCTATGATAGGAGAGCATTCATTTTTAAAAGCTTGTATTTTGTGCGAAAATGTTGCAATCGGTATAGGTGATAAATTCCAGAGTTCTATATTTGGTAAAGAGGTTTTTGTTGCGGCATCTGTTAACATTGCTGATTTGTGCGTCAAAAGAAATGTGAAAGTTATGTATAACAATTCTGCTGTTGATTCAGGGCTTGGTTTCTTAGGGGCGGCGGTTGGTGATAACTCTTTTATAGGATTGGATGTGAGTATTGGACCTGGCACAGAAATCCCCAGTAAAACGGTAATTGTAAGAAAAGACGTTATAAATAATAAAAATATCAAACAAATGATTAAAAGTTATAATATTTATAACATCTCATCATACGGATTGGAGAAGAAATATGACAAATAAACAAAGTTATTTGTTAGTGAAACGTATTTTGAAGACAATTGATAATTTAGATTGTATAGTTTTTGTTGCGAAACAAGAATTGTTTATTATAACACATTTTGCTGATCAAAATATAGATTATAAGATTCAAAATATTTTAACAAAAATGAATATTTCTGACATAAAGTTTGACAAAAGTTACACTTTTGGCGATTTAACAACACTGGTTTGTTTTTCTGCTTTTGATATATCTAAAAATATGACACAAATAACTCCGAAATGTCGGATTACTCCCGGGACAAGCGAATTTTATTTACGAAAATTATTTAGTGTATTTCTTGGTGATACGCTTGTTTTGCATGCAAATTCCAAAATTTTTACAAAATATAAAAATGCTGTATGGGATGTCTTTGTAAAATCTATGTTTTTATATACTCATAATTTCCCACAAACACAGTCTCAATTTGTTGACACGTTGCTTTTAGATCCATATTCGGGGTTAAAATATGGTGATTTTTTGGGTTTTTTAGAACAAGATAAGAAGTTTTTACGCAATCAAGTAAAAGCAGTTTTTATGCGTCTAACCCACTTAGGAATACTTGTAAAAAAAGGCAATACCTATATCTGTGCAGAAGAATCTTTACAAAATTTTTGTCGTGATTTACTATCAAAGCCGGTTGCTAAGGACATTCAAGTGTTTTTGCCCAAATACAAAGAACGTTGCATCTATAATTTTTGTTCTAATATAAATCCCTTGGGACCATCAATACGGTTGGTAAATAATTTCAAATTATTATCCAATTACATTGATATGTACCCAGACCCAACAAATTCACAAGCTAACCAGATGTTGGCTCAATTTTTTGGAACCTCTGTCGACAATATTACTGTCACTAGGGGGTCTATTGAGTCTATGTCGCTGATCCCCAGAATATTAAATTGTCAATGTGCGGGAACTATAGATCCCACTTTTTATGGGTTTGAGTCTGTTTTTAAGGCTCAGACTGGGAAAGAAGTCAAAAAACTTGTATTTAAAATAGATAATTTAATGGAATATTCAGAACAGCAAATAGTAGATCTAGCAAAGGTTTGTGATTTAATATATATATGCAATGTAAATAATCCTACATCTTCATACATAGAATCTGGTAAATTACGAAAGCTTATA
>JAZSAG010000057.1:0-23051 GCA_045601765.1 Candidatus Enterousia sp.
AGACCGCTTGGCCTCCGACTTAAGGCCACGTCCACTTATTACTGTTCAGATGGTTCGTTAAGTTGTAATGAAAACAAACGTGTGAATGTTTCTAATATATATGATGTGTTTAATCTGATTGATTTTTCCGAGGCTGATTATACCGCGTCTGAATTAACAATGGCGTCAAAATTGATGGCGAAAATTGAAAATTGCTCGAATGCAAAACTTAGTGCGAAAAAACGCGCAATGTGGGGCGAATTTTTAACCAGTTCGCTGGGATCAATGGGGCAGAAAACAAATACAGGTAATATTATGCAGACGGTCAGTGGCGTGACATCTAATATGGGCGGCGGGTTTGGTGGCGCAATGCAGTCTTTGTCCGGTATCGCATCCCAGTTCTTGCCACAATAGTTTGAAAATTTATCGTTTTTTTATAAACTTTTTCATATCAATATTATATATAATGTAAATATGGTTTTGGAATCTGTTGGTATTTTAATATCTGTGCGCCCGTTTAATGAACGTGACGCAATTGCACGAATCTTTACACGTGATTGTGGAATTGTCGTCGGAATGATGCGGGGCGCAATTGTGGCAAAGAAAAATAAACCACTGGTCGGACAGGTGGGACATATGTCGTGGAATGCACGACTGGATTCGCAATTGGGGGTTATTCACTGGGTGGCGGAAAAAAATGTCGCCGCAGAATTAATGCTGGACTATAATAAATTAAATCTGATGAATTCGGCATTTGAATTGCTGGGGGCGCTGTTGCCAGAACGCGAAAGTTATCAAAAATTATATGATGATACTGTGGCGCTGATGTCGCAATTGGCACAAAATCAAACGAATCAGTATTTAAATTGGGAAATGTCACTGTTGCGTGAATTGGGGTATGCGTTAGATTTATCTCATTGCTCGGGATGCGGCGTAACCAATGATTTGCAATATATTTCACCACGAACAGGACGGGCGGTGTGTGCAAAATGTGCGCAACCGTATTTGGATAAATTGTATAAAATGCCCGTAAATCTGGGGATTACGTATAAATTTTTAGAACGTATTTGTATGCAGCAGGGTGTAAAAATGCCTGTCAGCAGGGATATGATAAAAATATTCTAAATTATAATATTTATTCCTTGCCATTTTTGAAAAATTTGCTATGTTAATCTCGTTCAACTTACAAAGGAGAAAAATATGACTTGGACAATTTTGGTACTGATATTGGGTATCGCATTGTACGTGTTCAATGGCAAACTGGTAAAACAGGATGCAAAGAAGGCGTCTGCGAAATCTGAATATATGAAAAAGGCTGTTAATGTGGTTGCTGCACTGTTAATGGCTGGGGCTGTATGCCGTTTGGTCGTTCCTTATTACTTGACCAGTGTAAATCCTGCGATTATTCAGGAAATGGTTACTGCAATGCAGGAACAACAAAATGAAGAAAAAAGCAAAGTTATCCGTAAATATGTACGCAATAACTCTGACACAATGATTGCTGATGCACCTGTTATGGGCGCACAAGACGCAGAAAATACAATCTTTGTTTGGACAGACTTTTCTTGCCCATATTGCCGCCGTGTTCATGGTGAAATTGACCGCGTGTTGGCAGAACGTGACGATGTTCGCGTAGTTATCAAAAACTTCTCGATCCATGGCGCATTGTCTGATGCACCAGCCAAGGCAACAATCGCTGCAAAATTGCAAGATCCTGCCAAGGCCGCAAAATTGGTTGATATGTTGATGACACGTGAATACTATTCTCGTGACGATATGAAAGACCAAGATAAATTGGCAGAAAAAGTTCAGAAAAATGTTATGAAATTTGCTGAAGAAGCAGGTTTGGATACAAAACAACTGGAAAAAGATATGAATGGTGAAGTTGTTGCACGTGAAATGGCAAATGTTCGTGATTTGGCACAACGTTTTGAAATCACAGGTACACCTTTCTTGATTATCGGTGGCCAGGCATATCCAGGCGCAATACCTGCAAATCAAATCAAAGCAGCATTGGATAAATAATCCAAAATCCCCCAATCGGGGGATTTTTTTTAGTGTTTATAGCGACATATTTTTATGTGTCGCTATTGTTTTTTTGTTGTTTAGTGCTATATATATGATAAATTAGCGAATCGGGTTAATTTGTGGTATAATTTTTTAGTAAAAGAGGTTTTGTATTATGGCACTGATACCAATGGTTATAGAAGAATCACCACGCGGTGAACGTTCTTTTGATATTTATTCAAGATTATTACGTGACAGAATTGTTATGATAAATGGTCCAATTGAAACAGCAATGGCAAACAGTATTGTTGCGCAATTGTTGTTTTTGGAATCTGAAAATCCAAACGCAGATATTTCTGTGTATATCAACAGTTCGGGCGGTGATGTTGCCGCAGGTTGGGCAATTATGGATACCATGCACTATATCAAATCGCCAATTTCAACAATTGGTATGGGGTTGGTTGCGTCAATGGCTTCTGTACTGTTGGCCGCCGGTGACAAAGGTAAACGTTTCGCATTACCAAATGCCAGTATCATGATTCATCAACCGTTGGGCGGTTTCGAAGGTCAGGTTACAGATGTTGAAATTCGATACAGAAAAATGCAACTGACCAAAGATACGATGATTAAGCAAATGGCTGAATTTACCGGACGCAGTGAAAAAGAATTATTTGATGCAATGGAACGTGATAATTGGATGTCGCCGGTCCAGGCCAAAGAATTCGGTTTAATTGACAAGGTTTTGGAACGTAAATAATTTACATATTTGGGGAAACGCAGAATGAGCGACGAAAAAACACCAAAAACAGAAAATAATAATCACCAGTTTTGCAGTTTTTGTGGCAAGGCGGTTTATGAGGTAAAAAAATTAGTCAGTGGACGTAATGTATGCATCTGCGATGAATGTATCAATCTGTGCAATGATATCATGGCAGATGATAATCGGCGCGAGGTGACAAAAGATGCCGAAAAATTGCCAACCCCATCGCAGATTTATGCGTTTTTGAACGAGTATATTATTGGTCAGGACGCGGCAAAACGTACCCTGGCGGTGGCGGTATACAATCATTTCAAGCGGCATAGTATTGCCGTGACCAGTGATGTTGAAATTCAAAAATCAAATGTATTGTTGATTGGTTCAACAGGTACCGGGAAAACATTAATTGCGCAAACGCTGGCGCGGATTTTGGATGTGCCATTTGCAATTGCAGATGCGACAACCTTGACCGAGGCGGGCTATGTCGGTGATGACGTAGAAAGTGTTTTGACCAGATTGTTGCAAAATGCGAACTTTGATGTTGAACGTGCCAGTCGTGGTATTATTTACATTGATGAAATTGACAAGATTTCCAGAAAGTCTGAAAACCCGTCTTTGACGCGTGATGTTTCCGGCGAAGGCGTGCAACAGGCACTGTTGAAGTTGATAGAGGGCACAATCGCAAATGTTCCGGCCGGCGGTGCAGGGCGTAAACACCCGGGCGAGGCCACGGTTCAATTGGATACCAGCAAGATATTATTTATCTGTGGCGGGGCGTTTGATGGGCTGAATAAAATTATTGTTAATCGGACATGTGAAAGACGTGGTATTGGTTTTGGTGCGCACGTTGAATCAAAGCAGGAACGTGAATCCAAGAATGTATTGGCCGATGTTGAACCCGAAGATTTGGTGAAATTTGGTATTATCCCAGAATTAATTGGGCGTTTGCCGGTAATTACGACATTGCAAGAACTGGACGAAGATGCATTGGTGAAAATCTTGACAGAACCCAAGAACGCAATTGTAAAACAGTTTACGGCGATGTTGGGCATGGATGATGTTAAATTGACGATAACCGATGACGGATTGCGTGAAATTGCCAAGATGGCTGTGGCGCGCAAGACGGGGGCCCGTGGTCTGCGCAGTATATTGGAAAATGTTTTGATGCCGGTTATGTTTGAT
The DNA here is from genome assembly GCA_045601765.1 of Candidatus Enterousia sp. Lineage (GTDB taxonomy): Bacteria > Pseudomonadota > Alphaproteobacteria > Rs-D84 > Rs-D84 > Enterousia. The sequence continues at coordinate 3,926 of JAZSAG010000057.1, forward strand.
GCGCCGGATAAATCAGACCTGGCCGAGGTGGTTGTTGATGCAGATGTTGTTTCTGGCAAACAAAGCCCCAAGGAAATTATGAAAGAGACTAAAAAAGCCGCATAAAAAAATGTCCCGTTTCGGGACATTTTTTGTGATTTTGTTTGCGTTGTCGGGTGGGGCCAGACCATGAAAAATGGGGGCGTTGCCGGATAGGCCCGGGGGATTTATTCTTAGTATAGGCGCCGTGGGGTGACTAATTTTCCCCTTGCGGTAAATTGTCTTATTTGATAAAATTATTACGTCATCAGTGGTTATTGATGATGGGGTGTAACGACCCGTTCAGAAGCGTCTAGATTAACACATGCGGTAAATCCCGAATAAAATGTGGTTTTTTTAGATGAAAAATCTCCTGGTCTTAAAATGGTCAGGAGGGATGCCTAATATGTCGAATAAGCACACAATTCTTCTGATTGTCGTTAACCTCCTGACCACTGTATGAATTCAGTGGTTTTGTTTTTTCGGTGTGCCAAGGAAAGGAAAAAACAGGGAGAGTATGAAGCATATCGCGCAATTTTTATTGTTATTGATAGTTGTCCCAGTATATGCAGATGATACAACCGGTACAACAGAGTTTGCGACCATTGGTGCGCCGATGTGTGGGTATGGGCAATATCGTATTGGTAATACGTGTTACAGATATGGTCGCCAGAATAATACGCTGTGCGATGGTGATTCTGTATCTGGGGCGGCGTGTTTGGCCGCGTTTGTGGAATCGTCGGGGGAATTTGAAAATTTATCACCGTTTGCAGGCGGGTATACAGATATTGGTGCCCCAACAGATGTTGAAACATATGCGAATCGTGTCTGTGGCGGGGCGGGGGTATCTGGGGCGGCATGTTTGGCCGCATTTGTAGAAAGTTCGGGCGAATATATAGAATTGTCACCATTCGCAGGTGGATTTGTCGACATTGGTGCCCCATTTCAAATTGAAACATATGCAGATATGGTATGCGGTGGTGCGGGTGTGTCTGGTGCGGCATGCCTGTACGCGTTTGTGGAAAGTTCCGGTGCAATAGAAGATTGGTTCCCATTTTCCGCGGGACTGTCGGACATTGGGGCCCCCAGTGATGTCTTTATCCGTATGAAAGAAAATGACTGTATCGGTACGATGGATGGGTATTATACAACGGGTATTGATTGGTTCAGTGTGCGTGAAAATTATCAGTGTTCTGATACCAGTGAACCATACGTCATCGCAAATGATTGTCAGTATATTGATATGGCGAATCGCGATCCCAACAATGTGCATTCACCGTTAAATCCAGAAAATTGGTTATGTGCGGTACTGTGTGACACCGGCAAAGTGTACACCAGTGTAGAAAAGTGCGCGACACCATGCACATTTAATGGTGGAATTCAGCGACTGCATGTGGGGGAAAAGGGGTATTCGGCGCCACTGTATATGGAAAGGTTGACGCGGCCATCGATGAATTTCAGATTTTACAACGATACGATGTGTTATATGAATCTGCGTCCGACGGGTGGCCCGAACAAGGTTGCGGTCCAATATAACGACACAACGTATTACAGTTCATATTAAAAAATAAACAAAGGAAAGGAAATGAAAGGAAAAATAGCAATTGGATTATGTTTATCGGCGATATGTGCCGATACATTTGCGGCGGACGAATTGGCCAACGCATACTTTGATATATGTAAAAACGCAGGTTCAATTGTATTGGTTTTGCACAAAGATATCGATGGCACATTGACCGGTACAGATGGTAACCAATGGACGGTGGAATTGCCGTACGACGTATTGTCGGGTGGTGAACCATACAGTGGCACAACCAGCACCATAAACGGTTTGGCCGCGTGCAGTAATATATCTGTGAAATCCGCCCCCGATGGCAGTGGTTTTGACGGTGGTGCAATTGAACCGGGTGATGTAAATACATTTGCCATTATGACAGACGCCAATGCCGGCAAAAAATGTTGGTGCCGAATCGCGGGGCCAACAATAACATCATATTGGACATATGTATATGAATATGCCAGTGATGACGAATGTGCGAACAATTGCCCCGCATATTGCGGTAATGGATTTGCAACGAATACAAATTCCCCCGCAATGACAAACGGACGCAGTGTCCGCAGTGCAATCATTGATGGTGTATGGTAATTAAAACAAAAGGAACAAAGATGAAAAAATATATAATTGCGGTGTTAATATTATTTATTCCCTGTGTAACATACGCATTAACCATGTGCGCCCGTGATAACAGTTTGGTGATATCGTTGAATGCGAATATCTCAGGAAATTCGGCGGGTGTTAATAATTCGGAATTTACATGGGCTGTAAAATATGATTATGGAACTGTTTTAGGGGAGGGGACATGTTTGTCTGTTAATGAAGCAGAACAATCACTAGATAATATCCAAAAAGGATTGCATGGTTATGATAATACTAGCACTGCACGTACAGAGTGTTATTGTCGTTTAACGCATCCTGCTTTATCACGATGGAAATATAGCACGCGTTTTACTAATTTACACGACTGTAGAGGTAACTGTGCTAGCTATTGTGCAAGAAATGCTAGTGCGGGAGATACTAGTTTAAGGGTGGCCATGTTCAACTCCATCGGGAGATAACTGAATGGGTCGTTATACTGATTATTTTTCCTATGGTGTTGGCATGCCCGGTGGGCCGGGAAAAAGAAAGAAAAGAGAAAAAAATTAACATTTACTGACAACTGATGAAAACACTGATACTTTGTTTTTTATCATTTATATTTATTCCATGTATTTCCTGGGCTGATGATTTTGGTGCAATTGGTGCGCCAATTTGTGGGTATGGGCAATATCGTCTAAATGGCGAATGTTACGAATACGGTGTGCAAAATAACACGTTGTGTGATGGTGATTCTGTATCTGGGGCGGCATGTTTGGCTGCGTTTGTGGAATCGTCGGGTGAATTTGAAAATCTGTCGCCGTTTTCGGGTGGCTTTGCCGATATTGGTGCACCAACCGATGTCGAAAGCCCCGCAGATGCCGTCTGTGGCGGGGCGGGGGTATCCGGGGCGGCGTGTTTGGCCGCGTTTGTGGAATCGTCGGGGGAATTTGCAAACCTGTCACCGTTTTCGGGCGGATTTACTGATATTGGTGCACCCAGTACCGCATTTGAAAATATGAAGGCAAATGATTGTTTGGAAACAATGGATGGGTATTATGTAACCGGTGTTGATTGGTATTCGCCGGTGGTAAATGCCACGTGTTCCAGTGGTGTAAATTACGTTATCGCAAATGATTGTCAGTATATTGATATGACATCAACCGACCCAAACAATGTTCATTCGCCATTGCATCCTGATAATTGGATGTGTGGCGTGTTATGTGATACTGGGTTGATATATATAGGTACCAGTTACGCATCCAGTGAAATTTGCACCAAGAAAAAGATAAATATCAATTGGAATCCAGATAATGGCGGGGATTTGATACAAAATGTATGCACATATGACGAAGATATATTGTTCCCATCAGATCCGGTGCGGCCGGGGTATACATTCACCGGATGGAAAGTAGTTGAATAAATAAATTATAATAATTCATCTACACGCGGTGCCGGCAACTTATGTAACACTTGTACACTACGTTGCCGGCACTGCGTGTATCTAAATCATTCTAATTTATTTCTATTTATCGGATAATAATTCATCTAAAATCAAAACGGGAATCTTATGTAGCGTTTGTACACTACGATTCCCGTTTTACTTTTATCTAAATCATTCTAATTTATTTCAATTTTTTTATGGCAATCGTTCCTATGTATTTTGTGTACGGGGTCATGTATAATCTATCCCATACAAGGAGGATAAATTATGAAAAAATTTTTTATGTTTGTGTTCGCAATCTTTATTTCGTTCCTGCCGGGGATTTTCGGCGTAATCTTTACCCCCAGTCACAGTGATGATGTGTGGTATAATGCGCTGAATAATTCGGTGCTGACCCCTGATGGTTGGGTGTTCGGTGTCGCATGGACGATATTGTATACGTTGCTGGGTATCGCGTTGTTCTTGATAATGAACAATACAAAAACAAGACTTAGTAAAACCAAGGCATATGTTTTATTCGTTGCCCAGATGGTATTAAATGCGTTGTGGACTTATTTGTTCTTTGGGGCGCATTTGGTCGGGGCGGCAATTGTATGCTTGGTTGCGCTGATTGCGGTATCTATATGGATGCTGGTCGTGTTCAAGCCAATCAGTAAAATGGCATCTTATCTGGTGTGGCCGTACGTCATATGGATGTGCTTTGCACTGTATTTAAATGGAACGATTTTGTTCTTGAATTAAATCTTTAATATCTTGACCCGCGGGTCACCAATGTTCAAATAACGCAGCCCCAATTCCTCGACGTAATCGGGGCTGTAATTTTGCAGCAATTTTATGTGACGTTTCAATTCATCCAAGGTGGCCTGTTCCGCGACCAATTGTTCCTGGGCGTTGCGCAGGTGAAATATATTCATCGCAAAACGCTGAACGTTAACGTCGCCCCAAAATACGCGGACAAATAAAAAAAACGCAAAAAGAAATAATATTATGCCGAATTTACCATAAATACCGCCAGTCCATGCACGACCAATAAAACTAAATAAATTTTTGATTTTTCCTTTCATAAATGTCATTATATCACAAATGTTTAGTAATAATCAAATTTTTGCTGCACCAATGGCGGGAATTACTGATCGGCCGTTCCGACAGATGATTCGTATGTTTTCGCCAGATGTTCCAATCGTAACAGAAATGATTTCGTGCCACTCGTTGGTCGGGGCGCATAAAAACTGTCTGCGTAATTTCGACAGATATGACGACGAAGGTAATGTTGGCGCACAAATATTCGGCGCAGATGTTGAACTGATGGCGGATGCCGCACGTATACTGCAAGACCAGGGCGCAAAGTGGATTGATATAAATATGGGATGCCCCGTGCCAAAGGTCGCAACGCGTGCATGTGCCGGTGCGCATTTGATGCAAGATCATGTTTTGGCCGGGAAAATCATAAGTGCCGTTGTGGGGGCTGTGCAGATTCCTGTGTCTGTGAAAACAAGATTGGGGTGGGATAATGCACATCAGGACTGGCAACATTTGGTGCATGTGGCGGCTGAATCTGGGGCGCGGTTCGTGACGTTGCATGGGCGGACCAGGGCACAAATGTATGTGGGTCCCGCACAGTTGCCAGAAATTGTGGCGCAACCAATTCCAATCGTCGCAAATGGCGATATAAAATGCGCAGATGATGTCGTGCATGCAATAAATATGGGATATTGCGGGGCAATGATTGGACGGGAAATGATGGGACGGCCGTGGCTGTTTGCAAAAATTATGGGATGTTGCCCAGATATAAACGTGGGCCAGGTGGTATTACAACACTTGGAATATGCACTGGAATATTATGGCGAAAAGACGGCTGTGCCAATGTTCAGAAAACATGTCGCATGGTACAGCGCAGGTATGCCAGATGCCGCCGCATTTCGTATGAAAATAAATCAAATTTTAGATTCTGATGTCTTAAAGGTTGCAATTCGTGATTTTTGGGGTATTATTTAGTGAAAGTTTAAAGAACAGGGGATAATTACAATGAATGAACATACAGAACATACTGAAAATACTGAAAATGCAGATTTGCTGGATTTAAAAGTTGGAATGAGTGCCGGGGATATGCTTAGAAATGCACGTACAACCGGACGTCGTAAACGTGAAATACCAACAATTGCAAAGCAACTGTGTATTCGTGAAGAATTCTTAGAGGCGTTGGAAAATGGCAATTATAATGTAATCCCTGAACAGGTTTATATTTTGGGTTTTGCACGTAATTATGCGCTGGAACTGGGGTTGAACCCTGATGAAGTGGTGGATAAAATTAAACAGGAAATGGGAATGTCTTCTGATTGTGGTAAAACAGATGATGATGTAACCGCCTGTGCAATGCCCAGTATCAAAGAAGAAAGTTGGTTAAAGGTATGGTTTGTAAAGGCATATCAATTTATTTATCAACATTGGTTGTGGTTCTTGGGGGCGGCGTTGTTGGTGGCAATAGTGGTTATTGTATCTGTGGCCGTCGTAAATAATAAAAAACATAATGACGGCAAAGTGTTGAATACGGCACCGGTTGTTGTGCCGGCAGGTGCAACCCCAGAAACAGTTGGGGTGGATGTTGATGAAAACGTGGTTGATGAAAATGCCACGGTTGTGGAAGTTGACGATGGTACGCCAACGTTTAATGCGCAAATTCGTGAAGAGTTTGGTACAGATAATCGTGATGAAGCCCAGGTCGTTTTACAGGCTGTGCAAGAATCTTGGGTAAAGGTCGAAGACGGTCGTGGAAATACATTGTTTAGTCGTGTGTTGGTCCCGGGTGATGTCTATTACGTGCCCAAGGGAAATAATAACAAGGCAACATTTGGTAATGCGGGTGGTGTCGATATTTGGGTAAATGGCAAATTGGCCCCAGATGCAGGTGCAGATCATGCCAGGGTTTCGGATATTTCACTGAAACCAGAAAGATTGATGTCAAAAAAATAAGAACGTTTACACAAAGGGCGATATTTATTCGCCCTTTGTATTGAAATCTGTAAAATTTTTTCTATATTTATGGGTACTATGGCTGGATTTATAAAAATTCGCGGTGCACGTGAAAATAATCTTAAAAATGTGGACTTGGACATACCAAAGAATAAATTGGTGGTCTTTACAGGCGTGTCTGGGTCCGGAAAGTCTTCGTTGGCATTTAATACAATTTATGCCGAGGGCCAGCGCAGATATGTTGAATCGCTGTCCAGTTATGCCAGACAATTCTTGGATATGCAAAAAAAGCCAGATGTCGATTTTATAGAAGGCTTGGCGCCCGCAATTTCCATAGAACAAAAAACAACTTCTAAGAATCCACGTTCAACTGTTGGGACGGTAACAGAAATTTATGACTATTTGCGTTTGCTGTGGGCGCGTATCGGGGTGCCGCATTCGCCGGTTACGGGGTTGCCGATTAAATCCCAGACCATTGCAGAAATGGTTGATTGGACAATGAAAATCCCCCCGGAAACCAAAATATTTATATTGGCGCCACTGGTGCGGGAACGCAAGGGTGAATATCGTAAAGAATTGGCATTCTTGGTAAAGCAGGGGTATCAGCGTGCGATTATTGATGATGAATTGGTTGATTTGTCCGCAGTGCCGGTGCTGGATAAAAATAAAAAGCATAATATTTTCGTTGTCGTTGACAGATTGCAAATGCCGGCCCCAGATGCATCTGATACAGAAGAATTTAAATCACGTATGTATTCATCTTTTGAAGGGGCGTTGCGCCTGGTGCCGGGGTCGGTGCTGGTGCGTCGATTAGATACAAATGAAGATACATTGTATTCACAAAACTATGCGTGCCCGGTCAGTGGTTTTACGGTGCCAAAAATAGAGCCCAGGTTGTTTTCTTTTAATGCGCCAATGGGGGCGTGTCAAAATTGCGATGGTTTGGGCGTCCAGTTAAATATGTCGCCTGATTTGGTTGTGCCAGATCCTTCAAAGTCTATATTGGGTGGCGCAATCGCACCATGGTCGCGTGGCGGTATGCTTAGTCAATTTGAGCATTTATTAGAAGCATTACATAAAAAATTCAAAATACCGTTGTCAAAGCCATGGCATACATTAACCCAGGAACAAAAAGATTTGGTTCTGTACGGCAGTGGTGATGTGCCAATTAAAATTAACTGGAATGGGTTTGTGTATGAAAAACCGTACGAAGGTGTGATTCCTAATATTGAGCGTCGTTGGCGGGAATCTGATTCAGAAGCAATGCGGGCCGAGTTGGCAAAATATCAATCTGAAAAACCGTGTCCTGTTTGTCATGGCAAAAGATTAAATGTGCATGCATTATGTGTGCGTATAAATGGTGCGGATATTATGGATGTTTGTGATATGGCTGTTGATGACAGTTTGCGTTGGTTCCAAGATTTGCCAAACCATTTATCACAAAAGGAAAATGATATTGCGCGAATCGTGTTGCGTGAAATTACAGACAGATTGTATTTCCTGCAAAATGTCGGTCTGGGGTATTTGACATTGGCACGTATGGCCGGAACCCTGTCCGGGGGCGAGGCGCAACGCATCAGATTGGCGTCACAAATCGGCAGTGGTTTGTCTGGTGTTTTGTATGTGTTGGACGAACCTTCAATTGGATTGCATCAAAGTGATAATGATAAATTATTAGATACGTTGAAAATGTTGCGCGACAAGGATAATACTGTAATTGTTGTAGAACATGACGAAGATGCCATGCGCGCGGCAGATTTTTTGGTTGATATCGGACGCGGCGCAGGAATTAACGGTGGTAATGTTATCGCGGCGGGTACACCGGCACAGGTAATAAAAAACAAAGATTCAATTACGGGACAATATTTGTCTGGGGTACGCAAAATAGACGTGCCAAAAAAACGCAGGGCGGGCAATGGAAAATCTATTGTTATCACAGGTGCGTGTGAAAATAACTTGAAAAATATTGATGTTGAATTCCCATTGGGCAGGTTTATTGCATTGACCGGTGTGTCTGGGTCTGGGAAATCAACGTTGTTACTTGATACATTATATCCTGCGCTGATGCGCGCGCTGTATAATTCAAAACTGGAAACGGGCAAGCATGATATAATTCGTGGCATGGAAAATATTGACAAGGTTGTTGATATTGACCAATCGCCAATCGGACGCAGCCCGCGCAGTAATCCGGCAACATATACAGGTGTATTTAGTGATATTCGTGACTTTTTCGCGGCCCTGCCAGAGGCCAAAGCCCGTGGATATACATCGGGACGTTTTTCGTTTAATGTCAAGGGTGGACGTTGCGAGGCATGCCAGGGTGATGGCCAGATTAAAATCGAAATGAATTTCTTGGCAGATGTATATGTGGAATGCGATTGTTGCCATGGATCAAGATATAACGAAGAAACATTGGCCGTTAAATACAGGGATAAATCAATTGCCGATGTGTTAAATATGACCGTGGAAGAAGCGTACAGGTTCTTTATCAATGTGCCAAAGATTGCACGTAAACTGGAATTGTTAAAGCGGGTGGGGCTGGATTATATAAAACTGGGGCAAAGTTCGCTGGATTTGTCCGGGGGCGAGGCACAACGTATAAAACTGTCCAAGGAACTGGCTGCACGCAGTACAGGTGAAACAATATATATTTTAGATGAACCAACAACGGGGCTGCATTTCGAAGATATAAAAATGCTGTTGTCGGTGTTGCATGAATTGGTGGACCAGGGTAATACTGTGATTGTCATAGAACATAATCTGGAGGTTATAAAAACCGCAGATTGGATTGTAGATTTGGGACCCACGGGTGGCGCAGGTGGTGGCCAGGTTATTGCGTGTGGTACCCCAGAACAGGTCGCAGATGTCCCAGAATCACAGACCGGGAAATATTTAAAGAAGTATCTGGACAAATCAACAAAAGTAAATAAAATAAAAAAGTAAGTCAAAAGGAGTAATATTATGTTCGGTTTCGGAAAAAAGAAAGAAGATAAAATCATAGAAGATATAAATGATAAAGATATCAGTTCAGAAAAAGTGCCATCTGGGATGAAAGAAACTATCCAACGTATGATGTCAGGCAGTTTTAATATGAATGACATGTTGGGGCAATTAAAACAGATAAAAAAAATTAATAATTTTAGTGGCATCTTAAAGCGGGTTCCGGGTATGAATGGGGCTGTGACCAAGATGAAAGAAAAAATTAAAGATGGCAGTATTGATGCACAAATTAAAATATTAGAGGCAATGACCCCGGCAGAACGTGCAGAACCAGATAAAATTTTTGCAAATGCCAAGGTGCGTATCGCCGATGCCGCAGGATGTACCGTGCGTGATGTTGAACATATGATTAAGCAGTATAATAAAATGAAACAGCAAATGCAGTTGGTCCAGCGTATGGGCGGAATCGAGGCCGTTATGCAACGTATACAGCAGGCTGGCGCAAAACCGGGCGCGAAATAAATAATGAAAATAACAAATAAAAAAATTGCTGCAAAAAAATCTTCGGTCGCGTGGCTGCAACGCCAGGCGACTGATCCCTATGTGGCGCGTGCACACAAAGATGGTTATCGGGCACGGGCGGCATATAAACTGATTGAAATGAACGAAAAGTTCAGATTCTTGAAAAACGGTCAGGTTGTGGTTGATTTGGGGGCGGCGCCAGGCTCTTGGTCGCAATATATTGCACGTACATATCCAAAATCTAAGATTTTTGCGATGGATTTGTTGGAAATTTCGCCAATTGTTGGCGTTGAAACATATCAAGGTGATTTTACCACGGACCAGGCATTGCGGTGGTTGGAAGAAAAATTGGGGTTGCAACCCGATGAAGTCGGGGCAGGGACCGCGGATGTTATTGTGTCAGATATGGCGCCAAATACGGTTGGACATAAAAAGACAGACCATTTGCGGCAAATGGTGTTGTTGGAATACGCGTTTGATTTTGCGTTGCGTGCATTAAAAGTTGGCGGGACATTTGTTTGCAAGTCTTTTACAGGTGGAACAACAAACGAATTATTAAAGCAAATAAAAGAAAAATTCGAATCGGTGCATCATATAAAACCACCGTCTTCACGTAAAGACAGTGTGGAAATGTTTATCGTTGCATTGGGATTCCGTGGATAAATAAAAAACACGCCCATTTGGGCGGTTTTTTATTTCAGGTTTTCGGCGGCGGTGCGGGCCAATTCATCAACGCGTTCGTTCATTTCGTTGCCATTGTGACCACGAACCCAAAACCAATGTATCTTTTTATTTGATGCGATTTCGTCCAGTTTTTGCCACAGGTCTTGGTTTTTTACCGGCTTTTTATCCGCAGTGCGCCAATTGTTTTTCTTCCAGTTCTTCATCCACGTCATCATGCCGTTCTTAACATATTGACTGTCTGTGTGAATTTCCAGTTCATCATGTCGGCGCGCCGCGGTTAATGCATTGATAACCGCCATTAATTCCATGCGATTGTTTGTCGTGTCTTTTTCGCCACCGCTGCGTTCGGCGATGTTTTTGCCGTCTGTTGCGACAAATCCCCAACCGCCCGGACCGGGGTTTCCAAGACAACTGCCGTCTGTCCAAATTTTTAACATTTTATATACGTCCTTTTTATGATATAATATCATACATGACATATAATTCCAAAGATTTAAAAGAAATGTCAAATGCCGTTCGGGCATTGGCATTAGATATGTTGCGTTTGGCGCACAGTGGGCATATTGGTATCGTATTGGGGGCGGCAGATGTAATAACAACTGTGTATGCTAACTTTCTGCGCAGGGGGCGCGACAGATTCGTTTTGTCCGCCGGTCATGGCAGTGCACTGCTGTATTCTGTGCTGAAATTAGCAGGATACGAAATCGGCGATGTTGAATTTTTTAGAAAAATGGGCGGATTGCCAGGGCATCCAGAATACACCATCCCGGGGGTCGAGGCAACAACCGGACCACTGGGCCAGGGGGTCGGAAATGCCGTTGGAATGGCAATGGCAGAAAAAATAAATAAAACAAATTCTTGTGTCTATTGTATGTGTTCTGATGGCGATTTAATGGAAGGTGTTGCCCAGGAAGCAATCGCATTCGCAGGACGATATAAATTAAATAACCTGGTTTTGTTATGGTTAGACAATGGTATCAGTATCGATGGAATCGCACAAACAGATATTGATATGCCGTCGCGTATGCTGGCGGCGGGGTGGAAAATCGAATCGGTGGCGGGTGATGATTTTGTGCGCCTGAATAAAATTCTGACAAATGCACAAAAATCAAGTGCGCCGGTGTTCGTTCAATGTAAAACAGAAATTGGTTCAGGATCCAGCTTGGCTGGTTCGCCCAAGGCACACGCATTTGCATTGCATGATATTGAACTAATGCAATTGATTCAAAAATATTCGTCCAGTCGTGGCGTGGAATTGTGGAATCAAATCGCGCACAGTACCGCCAGTACTATATCCGGAATTGTTCAGCATGAATTACCAGATGTCGCAATGCCAATTGTAAGTAATTTGATTTCAACCCGTGAATTGTCAGGAATTTATTTAAATGAATTGTTGCAATCGGGGGCGCAAATAATCGGGGGCAGTGCCGATTTAGGTGGCAGCACAAATGCCAAAGTGTCGGCGTCTTGGGATATACAAAGTAATGATTTTTCTGGGAATTATATAAACTATGGTGTGCGTGAACATGCAATGGGCGCGATTATGAATGGGATGTCTGCGTGTGGGTTACGTGTGTATGGTTCTACGTTCTTGGTGTTCAGTGATTATATGCGCCCCAGTATGCGATTGGCGGCGATGTCGGGTTTGCCGGTGGTTTATGTGCTGACACATGACAGTGTGGCAGTGGGCGAAGATGGACCAACGCATCAACCAATTGAACAGTTGCCGTCACTGCGTTTAATACCAAATATGAATGTGTTTCGTCCATGTAACGTGGCCGAGGTTGTATGGTCTTGGCGACGGGCGTTGTCCAGCCAGTCTGCGCCAACGTGTATTATTTTGTCGCGTCAAGCGATTCGCTTGATTGAACCGCCCCAGGATGCGGATATATCACGTGGCGCGTATATAATCAGACGTGCACGTGGACGGGTTCGCGCAACAATTATTGCAACAGGCAGTGAAGTGCCATTGGCAATTTCTGTGGCAGAAAAGTTAGGCAATAATGTCCAGGTTGTATCAATGCCGTCTGTGTCTGATTTTCGTGCCCAAGACGCGGCATATCAAAAGAAAATTTTGCGTGGTTTTGTTGTCGCCATAGAGGCCGCAGCCAGCGCACCATGGTTTGAATTTGCAGATGCAGTTGTCGGTATTGATAATTTTGGTTTGTCTGGCCCCGGGGGCGATGTTTATACCGCAATGGGATTTGATGCAGATATTATTGCGCATGATTTAGCGGAGAAAATTAAATGAAAAAAATACTGTTTCTTTTGGTGATAGGGTTCTTGGCGTCAACGGTGCACGCAAAAGAATCTGCGGTCAATACGACAATTGATTTTGATCGATTGATTGACCAAGAACTTAAAAGCACAACTGTAAATTATGACGTTATTGCAAGATATATTGATAACAGCCAGAAAGGAATTTCTGTCCAGCAGATAGACGACCTGTATTTACGGATTTTTCGGGGTGTTTGTGCGACTGAGGAAAGAAAAGAAATAGAATTTACAGAAATTAAAAAAATATTGCCATGGCAATATACTTACAGTACCAGATTTTTGCGGGATGTTGCGTCAATTGCTGCGTTTCGTGATAGTCGGCCAAATGTTGGAATTTGTGTTTTATCAATGGTGTCGCACTATAAAATGGCTGGGCCTGAATTCTTGGATATTGTGTTGGATGTGGCCAAAGAATATAATGCAAAAAATTTAGAGAACACTGTTTCCCAAGTAAAACAGGAAATAGAAAAACAAGAAATAGATAAATTAAATAAAAATGGCTGATTATGTGTTCGTGTTGTCTTCGGGTGAAGAAATTCCTGTTATAATTACAACCAGACGTGGTTTGCGGAATATTACGTTGCGACCCAGAAATACGCCCAGACGTGAAATTCTTATTTCCAAGCCTTGGATTGTGTCAACAGGGACGGCAATAAAGTTTTTGAAATCTAAGCAAAAATGGATCGAGTGCGTTTATCAAAAATGTCCCACAAAAATAAAAATTGCCCATGGGGATGTGATTGAATTTTTAGATATGCGTGTGCAATTAATTCATAATCCGGAAATTCGCAGTAATAAATTTACAATGCATGAAATGTGTAATGCGACATTGGTTATTGGGGGTGGGGCGGATATGTTTGAACGGCGGGTGCGCGATTTTATCAAGGCAGAATTTTTAAAGCGGGTAAAAGAAATTATACGAACTGCGCCACCTGAATTTTGGCCACGCCGTATCGCACTGCGTGATACAACCAGTCGATGGGGCAGTTGTTCCAGTACGGGTACAATGTCTTTCTCGTGGCGGTTGGCGTTCGCACCGGTCGAGGTTTTACGATATGTTGTAATGCATGAATTGGCGCATGTCCGGCATATGGATCATTCGCCTGAATTTTGGGCGACTGTGCGCGAATTATACGGTTTTGGTGTTGAACGTGCAAAAAGATGGCTGACCAAAAATGGCGCCGAATTGTATAAATACTTTTAATGATTTTATGCCTGGGAAAACGTTCCAATTGCGTTGCATGGCGCATGCGTGTATTATATGTGCATAGATATGGGGCATGAAAAACACCAAGATTTTATGTTCAAAGAAAGTTAAACCTTTTCTTTTGTCGTTTAATCAGGTGACATGCCCCACCTTGTATTTGTTTTTTCTTGAATTTTTTATAAAAATAAACTAGAATCTGCTGTGAAATGTTAAATAAATGTGCGTTTTTTGTTAAATTCCATCACGCCCAGTGCGGCGGGTATTAGCATATTGTTATTTTATATGATATAATTGACACGAATGTAACAGTGTCGCAGGTTTTTAATTTTACAAACATAGGAATACAAAATGGACTTAAAACCAACAAAACCATTGTCGGGATTTATAGAATTGTTGCCGGTGCAACAACGTTGCTTTGATTTTTGTGCCGCGCGTATGTTGGGGGTACTGAAAACATCTGGGTTTAGTTTGCTGGATTTGCCGGCAATTGAACGGGCCGAGGTTTTAACCGACAAAGATAACTGGGATGAAATTGAAACACAGATGTTCTTGTTTCAAAAAGGTGATACAAAAATGGGGTTGCGCTATGACGGGACGGTCGGTTTGGCGCGCTATGTGGCGGGACACCTGAACGATTTGGTTTTCCCATTCCGCGCCAGTCAGTTTTCAAAACGTTATCGTGGTGAACGCAGACAACGTGGACGATATCGCGAATTTTATCAGATGGACATGGATATAATGGGAATCAATACTTTGTCCACAAATTATGATGCCGAAATTATTTCTGTGATTCAGCGGACGTTGAATTCTGTATCAGAATTTATCGGTGAAAATGCTGTGCGGGTTGGGTCGCGGCCATTTTGGGATGCGTTGTTTGATTGGCTGGAAATGACAGATGCGCAAAAGAAGGAAGTCTTTATATTAATTGATAAAAAAGACAAAATAGACGAACAAGAATTTTCGGTCTGGTTGCGTGATATACTGAATGATGAAAATAAGGAAAATCAAATCAGGTCTGTGTTCGCAAATGGATATTCTGAATTTATCGGAAAATCAGAAAGGTTAGATGCGGCAATCGCAGAACTGAATGATTTTATGACGATTTTAGATTCTTTTGGGGTCACAAATGCAGAAATTGATTTATCAATCACGCGTGGGTTGGCGTATTACACGGGATTGGTATTCGAATTTAAATTGTTGCGGTATCCAGAATTGGGGACGGCGGCCGGTGGTGGTCGGTATGCTGATTTGGCCGGTAAATTCAGTAAAACCAAGATTATTGGTGTCGGGGCCGCAATTGGTTTTTCACGTATCTTTGTGGCATTGATGGAATCTGGGGATATTGATTTAAGTCAATTCCAGACACCTGTGGGTGTGGCTGTGCTGTGTATGGGAAATGAAAATTTGTCGTACGCGGCATCTGTGCTGAATGCGTTACGCGATGCAGATGTTGCCGCAGTGGCATATTTAGATACGGATAAAAAATTCAAAAATCAAATTGAATATGCTGATAAAATAAACGCCACATACAGTTTTATTGTTGGCGAGGCCGAGGCACAAAATAAAACTGTGGCGGTTAAAAATATGGCCAGTGGCGATCAATCTGAAATGACGATTTCTGATGCAATAAAATTGATAAAGGGTATGTAATATGATTGTTGAGCAAAAACTGCGTGATATTCAAACGCGCGCGGCAGATATTGAAACGCAAATGAATTCTGGGGTGGTGACCGGTGATGAATTGACCAAGTTATCCAAGGAATATTCAAAATTGTCGGAAATTTTGCCGTTGATAAATCAGTACTTTCAAATAGTTGCCGGGATAGCAGATGCCAAGGAAATGCAAAATGATGCGGAACTGCGTGATATTGCGAACGAACAATTAATTGAACTGAACCACGCATTGCCGGATGTTGAAAAGCAATTGCAAATTGCGTTGCTGCCACGTGATGATGCCGATGATAATGGTGTTATTATGGAAATTCGGGCCGGGGTTGGCGGTGAAGAATCCGCTTTATTTGCAGGTGACCTGTACAATCAATATAAATCATACGCATTGCGTCAGGGTTGGCAAGTCGAAGTTATCGAAGAAAATGCAACGTCTTTGCGTGGGTATAAAGAAATAGTCTTTAAAATAGACGGAGCGGGGGCATACGGTCGCATGAAATTTGAACCGGGTATTCATCGTGTACAACGTGTCCCAGAAACCGAAGCCGGTGGTCGTATCCATACCAGTGCCGCATCTGTTGCCGTTATGCCCGAGGCCAAAGATATTGACGTCGTTATTGATGATAAAGATATTCGAATTGATATTTTCCGCGCATCTGGGGCAGGGGGCCAGCACGTTAATAAAACAGACAGTGCAATTCGTATTACGCACTTTCCAACCGGTATTGTTGTGACGTGCCAAAATGAACGGTCACAATTGCAAAATAAAACAGCGGCGATGGCAGTTCTGCGTTCTAAACTGTATGAAAAACAACGCGCCGAACAGGAAAATGCCAGTAACGCATCCCGTAAATCAATGGTCGGTTCCGGGGACAGAAGTGAAAAAATCAGAACTTATAATTTCCCAGAACAGCGTGTCACAGACCATCGTATAAAACTGACCTTATATAAACTGGATGATATTTTGGCGGGTGGAAATGCATTGGATGAAATGATTGATGCATTGATTGCCGCAGATCAATTGGAAAGATTGGCAAATATGGAATAAGAAAAACGCCCGTATGGGCGTTTCTTAAAAGATGTATTTAATTTGTACGTTGCCGAACCATCCATATCGGGCGCCGTCATGACGACCAATGTTTGCAACAAAGTTCAGGTGTGATATGTTTTTACTTAATGTCAAACCGTATTCAAAATAATCACCAATGGTTAGTTCTGATATATTTGTGCTATTAAATGTTATGTCGCCACCATTTGTTTGGTTGATAATATATTTAACCCCCAATGTTCCGTACCAGCCATTTGCAACATGACGTATTGCGTCAATACCGGGGGCGATTGTAAACATGTTAAATTTAGATATCTTGATTTCTGGTTCGGCGTCGGGTTTAATCCATGTATATCCCATGTAAACATTTGGTTGTAGTGCAAATTCAGAATCCAGGTTTATTTTATATGCGGTTTCAATCGCGCCACCCAGCCAGAAATTAGTAGATTGTCTGTTGTTGATTGTGCTGTCCAACAGACCGCCATTTGCGGTTATATTAAATGTGAAATTGCCAAGACGCGTATGGTTCGAAAAACCAAGATAGCCGCCATTTGAATCTGTTGATATATCAGATAATATTTGTTGGCTGTGTATATAACCGGTATATATTCCAAATGTATTTTGCATTGCGCCAGATGTATGGGATTTTGTGTTTATCCCGGCGGTTGCAATATATGCCTTGGTGCCTATTGGTGCCATATTATCAAATTTTACAGAATCATTTATATGTTCTAATTTTGCCCATATGTCATTTAATGCCGGGGCAGGTATGTCGCCACCACTGCGGCCATCGTCGTTATATTCGCCGTAAAGTGGCATTGTGCCGTACATCTGGGCGCGACCATATATATTTAAATCTGTTTTTTGATGGTGGGGATGGGTGTTCTTTGTGTGTTGTTGTTCGCCGGCATGGAATACAGATTGCGCAATTTTATGCTGAAACATGCCAATGTTGTGGGCCGTTATTGTGTGATTATATACATGGCCGGGTGTGCTGGCATATATTGCATTTGTCCATGTCGCTATAAAAATAACAGAACTGGAAATTATTTTTTTCATAGTTGCCCCCATGTCTAATACATTGGAATTATATCATATTTTTTATGAAAATAAAATGATTGAATGAAATATATGTTGTGTGGGAAAGATTTTTATATTGTCTTGGGGCTTTTAAATTTGTTATGATAAATGCGTTATGGAAAATGTTAATGAAGATTTTATAGACAGACCTGTTGTGATGGTCGGACTGATGGGGGCGGGCAAAACCAGTGTCGGTCGCGCATTGGCCAGACGTTTGGGGATACCATTTGTAGATTCTGACAAGGAAATAGAGGCCGCCGCAGGGTGCAGTGTTGTGGATATTTTTTCAATGTATGGCGAGACCGAATTTCGCCGTGTTGAACAGCGTGTAATTGAACGTTTGTTGGATACGCCGCCGGCGCTGAAAGTAATTTCGACGGGCGAGGGGGCATTTATAACCCCGGCTGTGCGCGAAATGGTTTTAAATCGTGCGCTGTCGATATGGTTGCGGGCGGATTTAGATTTGTTGGTTAAGCGAACAGGTACGCGTGATACCAGACCACAATTATTAAATACAGACAGTCGTAAAATCTTGGAACAGTTGATAAATGAACGTTATGAAACCTATGCCCAGGCAGACATAACCGTTGAAACCAAAGATGAAAATTTGCGCAAAACATTGAACAAGGTCTTGCGCGCCATAGAAGAATTTTCAAGAGAATAAAAGGTGGCAAAAATGTTAAAAAACAATAAGTTATTAAAGGAATTTGGTAATTTTGTTAACCGTGGCAGCGCAATAGATATGGCTGTTGGTATCATTGTCGGCAGTGTGATGACGGGGCTGGTAAATTCGTTGGTCAAAGATGTTTTAATGCCACCAATTGGGTTCTTGATAGGGGGTGTTGATTTTTCGCAGTGGTTTTATGTACTGGGGGGCGGGACGCCGGGCGCCGTGTATGAAACAATAGCCCAGGCCCAGGCCGCCGGGGCAACGACTTTGAACATAGGGGTGTTTTTAAATACAGTCATCAGTTTCTTTATAACGATGTTTGCAATATTCTTGTTCGTTCGCACGATGAATAAAATGCGTGATAAAAAACCGGCGAATACACATGCGTGTCCATATTGTACATCGACAATTAATAATTCTGCAACAAAATGTCCGTTTTGCTGTTCAGATGTTGAGCCAGTTGC
>JAZSAG010000058.1:0-21540 GCA_045601765.1 Candidatus Enterousia sp.
CCCAGGACCCAGGTGGATGTGTAGTGCGAAGCACACTTTGTTATAATAATGCATCAACTGGATTGCCGCGCATCCGCTCGCAATGACAAAGAGGAATAATGACCTGGGTCCTGGGGTCAAGCCCCAGGATGACAGAGTAGAAAAATTTACATTTTTGCGGGGCCCGAACAAGCCCCAGGATGTCAAATATGAATAATAGACTGGATTGCCGCGCGTTCGCTCGCAATGACAAAGGAATAATAATGACAAAGGTTTTTAATTTCTTTTATTAACAAAATCATCCTGCATTCACTAACCACTAATCACTAACCACTTGTCTACAAAAAATGTCCCAAACGGAACATTTTTTTAGAATAAATTACCACTACCCCGCCCTAATGGGCACCCCTTCGCCCGCGAAGGGGATTACCAATCGGGGCATTTTTTATTTCAATACAAAGTGTACACTGTATTGCGGTTTTTTATCCGCACCCAGGGCCGCACGAACGACCTTGTTTGATGCAACCTGGACAGCACGAACCAAATTATTTTTGTCTTTGCGTTCTGCCTTGGTCAGGCCGTCAATCGCACGAGATACCTCTATTTGAATTTGACGCTTCATAAATCCTGTTTCGTCACTTTCAAATATACCTGCACTGGATACCTCTGGCACGCCTTTTAAAAATCCGCGTTTATCAATCGGCAATGTCACAAATACCGCGCCGTTCGATGCAATCTTTTTGCGGTTTTTATAAACCTGATCGTCGGCACTGCGTTCTGTTTCGCCCTCCATAACAACGTAACTGGTGTCAATTGTTTCGGCGACATACGGTTCGTTGCCGTCCGATAATGCCAACATTTCACCATTGTGCAATATCATCATATGCTTGGCCCCGCCCCGCTCCATCGCCATTTTGCCGTTCAACATTTCGTTAATGTAATCGCCGTGCATGGGGACAGATACCTGGGGGTGAACCATGTCATAGAAATGTTCTAATTCTGGACGACCGGCGTGACCACTGGCGTGCACATTATCGGTATCAAATATAGTATGTGTTTTAATGCCCATACGCGCCAATTTGTTATACAGGTATGATACGTCTTGTTCACGACCCGGAATAATAATTGCACTGAATACAACCGTGTCTGTTGGTTGCAATTTTAGTTCTTTGACCTGGCCATGGCACAGACGTGTCAACATTGCATATTTTTCGCCCTGGGAACCCGTCAAAAATATCGCCTGTTTTTCCGCAGGTAAATCTTTGATTTCACTGTGCAGGTATACATCGTCTTTGTTCAAATAGCCAAATTGAATGCCCATTTCACGGAATTCTGGCAATCCAACGTATGGCACAGGGTTTGGATTACTGCGTTCTTTTATCGCAGCCACACGACCTGCGGCACGGGCAGCCTCTGCAAACATTTTGATACGTGCCAAACTGCGTGAATAGCCCGTTACAAATACACCACCCGGTGCGCTTTTCATGATTTCAGTCAAGGTTTCACGGACCTGGACCTCGGTCACCTGTTTGGTTTGACGTGACGAATTCGTGGAATCGCACATACATGCCAATAATTTTGGATCAGAACCAATTTCCATCAAGCGCGCGAAATTTGTCGGCGCCTCGATCGGAATGTCGTCATTAAATGTCCAGTCACCTGTGTGCAAAACCTTGCCCGCAGGGGTTTGGATTATTAACATTTGGGCCTCGGGCACGCTGTGTGTGACGTGAAATGTTTCAACCGTAAACGGTTCTAAATCCAACGTATCGCCATTATGGTCAAATTCAACAATATCTTTCTGTGGGTCAAAATCCATTTCAATCCCAGCAAATGTTTGACGTAAAATCTGGGCCGGAAAACGGGTGCAATATATTGGCTTTCTGAATTTTGGCCAGATATATTTTAATGCACCAATATGGTCTTCGTGCCCGTGAGTGATTACAAAACCAACAACGTCTTTTTTACGCTTTTCTAACCAGGTTGTGTCGCAATACTGGACGTCGCCAGCACCAATTTCTTCGTCCAAAAAGCCCATACCGCAATCAACAATCAAATATTTGCCACGGTATTTATACAGGTACATATTTTGACCAATGTGTTCCAAACCACCCAGGGCCATGAAATACAATTTATCATCGTTGGCGTCCGTTTCATGTTTGTTCATGCCACGTATAGCCTTGGGCGTTTTCGGCGCAGCCTGTTTTTCAGGCGCGTTCTTTTTTTCTTTTACTTTTACCATTTTAAACCTTTTTTATTATTAAACATATGCCCAGCCCGCCAATTCATTGCGAATAAAGAGAAAATCTTTATTTGTATTGAATCTGGGGCTGTGCGATTATATCCCCCGTACAAGTATCATGATATTAGAATATGCCCATAAAATCAAGCCATTTATAGAAAATACGCCTAATTTCCCTTTAAAATGCGGGCCTTGGATTTATCCCATTCGCGTTGTTTTATTGTTTCACGCTTGTCAATCTTGCTTTTGCCATAGCCAACACCCAATAAAACCTTTAACTTACCGCGATTGTTAAAGTACAACTTTAAGGGGACAATGGTTGCGCCCTTTTCCTGTAATTTGCCAATCAGACGGTTTATTTGACTGCGATGTAATAATAACTGGCGACTGCGGCGTTCGTCAAAGTTCACAATGCGGGCCGCCGTCGGTAATTTTTGAATTTCAACGCCGGCCAGAAATAAATTATCACCACGACGCTGAACAAAACCATCAACAATCGTCACCAGACCATATCTAATAGACTTAATTTCGGCCCCAGTTAAAGAAATGCCCGCCTCGATAGTGTCTTCAATAGAATAACTGTATCGCGCCTTGCGATTTTCAGAAACCTGACCAAATTTTATAATACTTCTTGCCATAATGCGTTTATTCTACATAATTTAATGCAAATTGCAAATAATGGGGTTAAATTTTTATCTTTGGATACAGTTTTTTTACGTTCTGGGTCAAAACATGTTCTAGTTCCGATATTTCAATGCCCTTTATTTCGGCCAATACCTGTGCTGTTTGGGTCACCATGGATGGCTCGCAAACCTGACCACGATATGGGACGGGTGCACAATATGGCGCGTCTGTTTCAATAACAATCCGGTCAAGAGGAATTTTCATGAACGTTTCACGAATTTCTTGGGCGTTTTTAAAGGTCAAAATACCACTGGCCGAGAAAAAGAAACCACGGTCCAACATACATTTCGCCAAATCCCAAGAACTGGTAAAACAGTGCATAACACCCGCATTCATTCCGGTCAGTATTGCCGCAGTATCTGCGTCTGCATCACGCGTATGTATCGCCACAGGCAATGAATATTTGCGGGCAATTTCCAGTTGCTGTTCAAACAATGCGATTTGCTGTGATTTATTGTCTGTATTATAGTGATAATCCAGCCCTATTTCCCCAATGCCGACAACCCGGGGATTGGTCAGAACAGATTCTGTTAAATATTGCGACGCATCCATAGGGGCGTATTCTGGGTGAATGCCGATTGTGCAATAAATGTTATCATGTCTGGCCGCAATTTCCAGCGCACCAGGTATATCAGCCGGATCTGCGGTCGGGCAAATCATTATGCCAACACCACTGTTCACCGCGCGATCTATTACCGCATCGGGCCCACCAGTATATTTATCTGTTAAATGGCAATGCGTGTCTATAAACATTTTTTAATTTCCATTATTATCTTGAAAATGCCGATTTCTGGTTCCAAATATACATTCTTTATGTCGGCAATCGCGTGCGTGGCAATCGGGTACAGTTCCGCCAAACCAAAATGGGCAATCGCATCCAATAATATACCATGCATGACAGAATCAGATGCTATCTTTTTGGCCAATGCCATAACGTCTGCACTGTTTGTATGCTTGTTCTGTAACATTTCAATCAATTCAGAATATATGACATCACCCCCAGATGTTTTAAGGGCCGCAATCTTGCCGAAACTGCCATTAGACAGACGCAGCGTTTCCGTACTGATGTCTTCTTCGGGAATGAATTTTGCGCACAGGTCACGTAATTGCGATATACTAAGTGGACGCATTTTCTCGACACGCGAACGCGAACGCACGGTCGGCAAAACATTTGCCAACTGATGCGCGACCAATAAAAACAATGTCTTGGCCGGTGGTTCTTCCAGTAATTTTAAAATGGCGTTTGATGCCGCAGTGTTTAATTGATCAACAGAATCAATTAAAACAACACGCCAATCGCCAGACATAGACGACATTTGCATCTTGTCAATCATTGCACGTACGGTATAAACAGAAATAACCTTGCCATCGGTCTTGGGTTTGCCGTCTTTGTCAATATTTCTGTCCATATCAATAATGAAAAAGTCCCCGACATTCCCGTATACCATCTTGGCAATTTTATATGCTAATGTAGCCTTGCCAATACCCATGGGCCCCGTCAGCATCCATACAGGGTGCAATGGGTGAATATCACGATTTTCCCACGCGTTCATAAAATTACGCATTGTATCATCATGACCAACCAAATACTGATTGTCCATTGGGTGCGGGAAATTATAATTTGATGATGTTTTCTTGCGTGGTGCCATTACCGTAACCCAAATATAACCCTAAGATTTTCAATCACACGACCAAATAACTGTTTCTTTTTCACAGTGTCTTTGGCAATTAAGTTTGCACGTGCAATAACCGTGCCATTCTTTTGGGCAATTATTTCACCAACAATATCGCCAGAACGCACGGGTGCGGCAACGGGCTCATTATAGCGCGCCAACACACGCACATCACGAACACCATCCGCAGCCGGGACCGTCACCACAAAAGAATCTGCCACGGTCGCAGTCACAGTTGGTTGACGCCCATACCACACAGGAATGTCTGTAACCTTGTCGCCAGGATGGAAAAATGTTTTATTTGTCGTTGATGAAAACCCATATTCTAATAATTTTTTCATTTCAGACGCCAATGCATCGTGCCCCTTGGCATTCAGGCCATTTATAACACCAATTAAACGACGACCGCCATTTTTCGCACTGGCCACCATACCATAGCCGCCCTGGTCCGTATGACCAGTTTTCATACCGTCTGCACCGCGCATATTGAACAGCAACTTGTTATAATTGACAGTATGTGTCCGACCCCAATCACGGCACCAATCTGATTTATATTCTTTGAATTCAAACCGCTTGGTTGCAAATAACGGATAAATATCGGGGTAATCTGAAATTAAATGACGTCCCAATGTTGCTAATTCACGACTGGTCATCAAATTATTCGGATTTGGCAGACCACTGGCATTACCAAACGTGGACAATGGCATACCAATACTGCGTGCCTTTTGTTCCATCATACGGGTAAAGGCATCTTCACTGCCCGCCAGGGTTTCCGCAACAACAACAGACGCATCCCCCCCAGATAGTACAATCAGTCCCAATATCAAATCACGGACGGTAATTGTTTGACCTGTAACCAAACATATCTTGCTGGCCGGGTACCATTCTGGCTTGTTATAATCAGCGTTTTCACCGACCGTGAACCGGGTGTCCATTGTTATATTTCCGGCCTTTAATTCATCAAACAGCACCGCCAATGTCATCAATTTTATCATTGATGATGGTGGCATCAGGGTATCTGCCTCTTTGGCGAAAATTTCCGCACCAGAATCATAATCAATTAAAAAAGCCGATTTTGCAGACGTTTTGAAATCCGTAGCGTTCGCCCCAGAAATCAAGAAAATTAAAAACAAGGTAAATAAATTCTTTTTCATGTTTTTATCATGCAATATCAAAAAAGTTTTTACAAGTCTAAAATCCCCCAATATTTAATTTTTTAAATTTGTCTTTACTTTGTACAAAGTTTATATATAATTAGCACAGAAAATAAAAAATAGTACGTAGTAATGAAAAACTTGTTAAAACGTTTGATTTAATATAGTGCGACCACACAGATAAAAACTGCGGGCGCACAATTTATGCGTCCGTTTTTTATAAACAACAAAATAAAGGAAACAAAAAATGTCTGAAAATACAACACCAATATCAACAAACGAACTGACCGCACGTCTGCAAAAGGCAGAAAATATTCGTGCACGTGACGGGGTTGTATGGAAAGATAAATTTGATCGTTCACACACTATTGAACAGGCGCGCGAACTGGCCGATGGCACAGAAGTGGCACTGGCGGGGCGTGTGACTGCGTTGCGTTGGTTGGGTAAACTGATGTTCGGGCGTATTTATGATATAAACGGCGAAATTCAATTTTCTATGTCACGCGAAGAACTGGGCGAAGAAAACTATAAATTCATGAAGGCGAATGTTGACCTGGGGGACTTTATCGGTATTACCGGCAAATTATATCATACAACGGCCGGCGAATTGACTGTTCAGGTTGCAAAATACGACATCTTGGCCAAGGCGTTGCGACCATTGCCTGAAAAATATCATGGTTTGACCGATATGGAAACCAGATATCGCCAACGCTATTTAGATATCATATCAAATCCAGAAGCACGAAATGCGTTGTTGGGGCGTTTCAAGATGACACAGTACTGGCGCGATTATATGAACAGAAACGGATTCTTGGAAATCGAAACACCGGTATTGCAAAATATTGCATCAGGTGCCGCGGCACGCCCATTTACAACACATCACAATGCGTTGGATGCTGATTTTCAACTGCGTATTTCACCAGAATTGTTCTTGAAACAGGCAATCGGCGCAGGTTTTGACCGCGTGTATGAAGTCGCCAAAGATTTCCGCAACGAAGGTATGGATGCAACACACCTGCAAGAATTTACTATGGTTGAATGGTATGCCGCATATTGGGATTTCAAAAAGAATATTGAATTTACATGGAATCTGATTCAAGAATTACTGATGAAATGCCGCGGGACACTGCAAATCGAATATCAGGGAACACCATTGGATTTCAGTAAATATGAAATGATTGACTATACCGCCAAAATGAACGAATTCTTTGGTTGTGATATATTAGACTTTGACGACGTTGATGCGTTGCGTCAAAAACTGGTCGATAACGGTATGTTCCCGATGGACGAACTGGAAGATTTAAAATCTATACCGACATTGGTTGATTATGTCTATAAACGTAAGATTCGTGGCGACATTGTAAACCCAACAATACTGTATAACTATCCAGCGTACATGGTGCCATTGGCGCGCAGGAATGACGCAGATGAACGCAGAATTGATATGTATCAACTGTTGGTTTGTGGTGCCGAAATCTGCAAGGGGTATTCAGAATTAGTTAACCCAATTCAGCAATTGGCCGCATTTGAAGAACAGGCAAAAAATATCGCCAACGGTGACGAAGAAGCGTTTAATCCAGATAACGACTTTGTTCGCGCAATGGAACACGGTTTTCCACCTATTTCCGGTGTCGGCATGGGCGTTGACAGATTGGCCAGCATTATATTTGACCAACCAACATTACGCGATATCGTGCTGTTCCCTATGATGAAGTAAACAAGGAAAAAATATGTCACAAATTGAAAGTTCGGCATTGCTGAATACATTAAACAACGACAGCAAAAACCTGGGCGCGATTGATCGGGCATTGGAATCTGGGCGAATTGATGAAAATACCG
The DNA here is from genome assembly GCA_045601765.1 of Candidatus Enterousia sp. GTDB lineage: Bacteria > Pseudomonadota > Alphaproteobacteria > Rs-D84 > Rs-D84 > Enterousia. The sequence continues at coordinate 7,572 of JAZSAG010000058.1, forward strand.
CACGATACCTGACCAGACTGTATTCAGACAGTATGACATGGTTGCGCGAAGTCTTCTATGTATTGGGCAAAACCTTTGGTGCACCCAAGGCACCTGTGATGAAATATGATTATGCGTCTGACAGCGCGGTTGACGAACCAATCAGAATTGCAGACATAAATCCACTGTCGCCATATTTGGTTAACCATCGTTTGGATGCGGACCCAATGCGCAATCAATTCTTTTCCAGTTCTGCAGGACATAAAATAGATCTGTCTGTGTCTTCTATTGTGACGGTTATTGTTGCCGCCCAGAAAAAAATAGAACGCGCATTGGATAAAATTACCGGAAAATATTATACTGATTATGTAAATGACGTCGCAGATGCCGCATATCGGGTACTGGCCGCCCATGAACGCGAGGCGTCCGCCAAGGCAATTGCAGATAAAATACGTGTAAAATTTTCAGAAAAATTCATCAGCGCTGGTTCTGAAACAGTTCTTGGTATTATCGGGCGCGGGCACGAAAAAATTGCGGTGGATTTGGTTCGTGAAATAGACAAAGTTACGCCACCACATTGCAGATTGCGAGACGTGTGGCGCGTAAAATGCTTGTTCGATTTAATTCCCCAGGCCAGATTATTTATTGAACGATTGTATAAAATAATGCCTGACAGAATTTTATCTGTGCGCGATAAATTCTATAACATGCAAAACCCCAGAAATTATCGTGACGCCAAGGTTATTATAAACATTGGCCCAGATGCAGAAAACATTGTCCCAATGGAAATTATATGCCAGGTGCGTACATTCTTTGAATTTGAAAGACACACACACGCCGCATACGAAGTCGCACGAACAAAGAAAAACGCAAAAACCAACGATATAGAAGAAGAAATGGCAACGTTTATGGAAGATGGTGTTAAATCTTATAACAACATGATTTGCAACTGTCTGGGCGATTTGTTTGAACGTGTGGGGTGGAATATTTTATATTCGCACAATAACAATATTTCTATATTCGAAGGATTCCCAAAAGAATGCACGTTATATTACCCACCACGTGTTTTAGATAATATTTTGGAAAAATTAGATGACGCAATTGAAAACGAGGTTTTCCATGTTGAAAACGCCCCTGTTAAACTGTCACGCCACCAAGAAAGCAGCATTTTTCATTTTATGGCGCGGTTTATATTGGTTGCAGCAATGCCGTATATGCAACGCGACTGGGCGGTGCCTGCAACAACACAGGCCGGTAAATTATTTAACTTTGTTATGAATGAAGTTCAGCGTTATTACAAAAAATAAATAACACGAACAACAAAAAAGCACAGAAAATTCTGTGCTTTTTACATTATTGACCAATCATGTCCGTTATAAATGACACCTTCTTGTAACACGCGCAATTTCTTGTTCGATTCCATGTTGATTGTGCGCCCGGGCTCATCAGATAGCAACAGATAATAAATATTTCCATGGATATCAAAATTTATTGCCTGGTCTGTCTCTTTATTGCGGTATAAACACATACGGTCTTCGCCAATATGTAACCATTTATCAGTTTCACATACAAACTGCCACTTTGCGTACAATGTGATATCACCAACAGAATCTTTGCTGATTTCATATGGCGTGGCACAATCTGTTAATTCGGCATCCCGGCACCATGCCACAAACACAAAACTGTTTTTGGTCGGTGTGCCAGATATTGTCGCGCCACTGGTATATACATATGATGTCGGTGCGCCGTCATAATTAGTACCTCCATTCAATTCATATGTTATATTATATGCGATTCCATCATATACGCATGTTGAACTGTCACCCGTGCCGTCGGCAGTCCAATATTTCTTGCCACCAGTTAACGATTTGCCCGGAATTTCATCACATGGCGCATAGCATTTATTTATCGTAACATTATCGCCCATGTCAGATTTCGGGAACTCTGATGGACATTGTTTGCATGCAACACGTCCAGACCAATCAACCTCAAAACCAGTCAAATATTGATACATCCCAGATGGACATACCATAGATATAGCAGAATTATCAAATATACCGGTCATGCCACCTGCGGTATACGTACTGGTACGTGTGCCAGTTTGATTGTCCGCCAAGAATCCATTTATATTCTTAAATAAATCAACAGGTACATAACTGGTTAAATATCCTGTATTCGCAAATGTACCGTTGAACATTTGATTTGTAGAATTTACATCGCCAGAAATACCACTGAACAGATTGTCGGGTATTGTTGATGAGGCACCGTCATCTTTTAATCCCAACTTTGTTGCGCCGTTAAAAGTGTTATAAAATCCCCACTTTGCAGTACCTGTTATACCAGCAAACAGATTTTCTGGGATTTCGCCAGTTAAATTCGAACAATTTTGAAAAGTTTTATTAAACGAATAATCTGAAATTTGGCCGGTAATGCCATTAAATAAATCATCTGGGATTTCGTCCTCTAAATTGGTACACCCATCAAATGTTTTACTGAATATATATGGTTTTGGCACATTGTTAAATGTACCGAACAGTTTGTTTGGAATTGGACCAGTTAGTCCAGAACAACCAACAAAGGTTCCATTGTACATATATTGTGCAGGTGCACCAGATATATTACCAAACAGATTTTCTGGAATATTGCCCTCTAATCCACTACATTCACCAAATGTACCAGTATACATATAATCAGCCGGCGCACCACTGATACCATAGAATAAATTTGGTGGAATTGCATAACCATTTTTCATATATTCTGGCTTTTCCGTTTCGGATATATTTGTTCCCAGACCGCTGCAACCATAAAATGTCTGATGAAACATATATGTGGCAGGCTTATCCGTGAACACACCAAATAATCCATCTGGTATGGCACCGGTTAAACCGCTGCAACCGTAAAATGTCTGATTAAACATATATGTGGCAGGTTTTCCATAAATATCACCAAAGAAATTTTCTGAAATCGTTCCCTTTAATTTGGTACAGTCTGTAAACGTCTGATAGAACATATATGGGGCAGGAGGACCATATATTCCGCTAAATAAGTCCTTAGGTAATTCCTGCAAATTTGTACATCCAGCAAAAGTTAGAGCAAACAGATTGATTTTTGGAACACCTGATAAACCACTGAATAAATCATCAGGTATTTTTGTTATACCTGTTTGTTGGAATATCGCCATAAACATTGAAGCGCGTGGTTGACCATGTATTCCATCAAAAAAACCACGGGGAATTTCACCGGTTAAATTTGTACACCCACAAAAAACATCTGCTAAATCCGGCTGGTTTGCGTATGGATCGTCAGATATATCCAATGTCGGATATAGTTTACCAAGTGAACCACTGACCCCGGCAACCTTTAACCCAGTCGCACGGCCGCCATTCCCCCAGCACATACCAAGATGAATGTTTGGATATCGCAAACCTTGGGCGGCCAAACCATCATTAGAAATATCACCATTACAATAATCATAACTGCGGGCGGTACCAGATATACCAATTTTATATGAACCGGCGGTGGCATAATTATGCGCAAAGTAATGTGGGCCGCCAAAATTCGCCTTGTTTACATGTCCATCACCCCATTCAACATAATATGTTCCGCATCCCTGTTGGTAAAAACGAAAAAAGTCTGTATCGGGTGTTGTTGTTACCCAAAACACCGGTTCCATGTACAATTGTCCATAAATTGTAACAATATTATCAACAGCGTTCGCAACAATATATTCTTCGGTGATTTCTGTCAGACGGGTCCCAGTCACGTTTTCCGTGTACATAACATTTTCTTTGTACCATCCATTGAATTTATAACCTTCTTTGACAACATCGGTTAATTCAAAGGAATCTGTTTCGCCAACTGTCCATGTCGTCGGCATATTTGTTTCAATAACAGCATTATCTTCATTTAAATATCTGATTGTATATGTGACGGGGTCAGCAGCCACTGCACGATATATTGGCAGCAAAAGAAAAAACAATACAAAACGCAATAATCTGCCCTTCTTTGCCATATAAAGCATGACAAAAACTCCTTACACCTAAGCCAGTATATAAAAAACACAAACGGCAAAGCAACTAAAATTATTTAGAATTACAACTGTGTGATAACAGCATATTGACTTTTGAATTAAATTGCATTTTATGCCGGACGGCATCGGATATTGATTTATCAGCAAAGTTAATATGTTGTTGATTATTTTGATTGATAATCGTTTGTACATTATATGTTCTGCGAGCAATATCGTTCAGTTGTTCCCATGGAAGAGCCTTGGTTTTATACAGATGTATTTTATTATGTGGTTCCATATATTTCAGCGGACCACAATTTTGTTGATAAAATATACCACCATGACCCGCAGCAAAATTAACCGAATGCGCACGGACATAGTCGTTATCATATTCTGGTGCTGTTTTTGCCTGGGTAAACATTGGCTGATAAATAACAGTTTGATTTGGCAATGGGTTTATAGAGCGAACAATCGGGGTAACCGCCTTGTTTGTGCCGGCAATCAAATTACCAGACAATACACCATCTTGTTCAAATGTTAAATTGCCAATTGTGGGAAAACCTAACTTGCGCGAGACCAGGTTCGTTGTCGAAATATTGGAAAACGAGTAATTATTTATAACCATTTGAAACGCAGATGGCGAATGCACAAACACAGGCGTTCCAACGCCGTCTATCAAAATCCCCCGCCCTGATGTGTCCAGACGTTCGACAATCAACATTCTGTCATGGGCGGCAATACGATTATCAACGCATATATTAGGTTCAAAGTCATATAAACTGGGGTTTAAATAATAAAATGCGTACCACAATCCAACACGAACCTTGTCAAACCAATCCAGCAACAAATCCATTTCTGCGGCGGTAATCGGGGCGTCTGCCAAGATTTTTTCAATAACAGATTTTACCTGGGCCTCCCAATCAGAATAACGACTGTTACAGTCTGTACATGCAGGAACAGTAAATCGCATAAAGGGAATATTTTTCTCGGGCGCCCCAGGGCATTCCGCACAATATTCCTTTTCGCGCCCAGTAAGGCGTATCAACCATTGTGGTATAACATGCTCGCGATTTTTATTTTTTGGTGTCTGACCACAAAATACACATTTTTTTGCCATAAATTATATCCTGGGTAATAAATTATCTTACACACAAATATAGACCATATAATATTTTGTCAATACTTTTCTGTCCCAGCACCATGCACAAACACACCGAACCTATATATTGTTCTATATCATTAATAATTACAACATATCAACAGAATCATCGTGGGCATTATATATTTTGCCTTTGTATTCAACGCGCAATTTCTTAGATGACCGGTTATTGATTGGCATGTCTTCATCTGCTGATAACAATACATAATATGTCTTGTCATTGCCCCAACTGACCACAATCACAGGCCGTGTTTCAGGTTTTGTCGCCAACAGACAAATCTTGTCTTTATCATCCGGACCAATATGCCAATACTTGCCAGACGCACACTGATATTCCGGTGCGACGCAACGTCTTTTGTTGGCATCCCATGTTGTTCCAATCGGACAACACTGTTCAATACTGGTTGAACCCGCCAACGAATAGGTACCTTCTGGGCATGGGGCACACGATACCTTGGGCGCCCAATCAATATCAAATACACGGTCATATTTATACATGTTTTCTGGACATATTTCAGCCACACTGGTATCGCCAAATATATTCAGCATTGGTCCAGACGTATAACCTGTTTCGTCTATACCACTGTACAAATCCATAGGTATATAATCTGTTTCTGTTCCGTCCGGCGCAACAAAACCATTCAAGCCCGGCGACCATCTGAATGCATTTTCAAACATTGATGGCGCAGGTTTACCATGTATATCACCAAACAAGTTTGTAGGTATCCGACCCGATAAATTTGGACAATCTGCAAAAGTATGCTGATACATACTGGCTGCTGGTGTTCCAGATATATCTTTGAATAACCCAGCAGGTATTTCGCCCGTTAATCCATGACAAGATTCAAACAATCCAGCAAACATACCACGGGCAGGCTGACCATAAATGCCATCAAATAACTTTTCTGGGATTTTTCCACTTAATTTGCCACAACCACCAAATGTAGACGTATACATTTCTTCTGCAGGTTGACCACTGATTTTACCAAAGAAATCTTCTGGAATTTCACCATCCAAGTTACCACATCCCGCAAACATCCATGCGTACATCCAATGCCGCGGTTCCCCAACAACACCACGATAATGGCGTTTACCATCATTATATTCATTAAAGAGTTTTGGCAATGGACCTTGCAGACCATAATGAGATTCACCCCAACCACCACACGACGCAAATGTTCCCATAAACATACCATCAGCGGGACTGCCGTCTATATGTCCGAACAAGAATTCTGGGATACGTCTGATGTTATAAGAACCTTCGAACGTTCTTGCAAACATACCATCCGCAGGCTGGCCATACAGATCACCAAAGAATCCCGACGGCAAATCGCCAACCAATCTAATACATTTTCTGAATGCATTACGGAACATAGCATACGCGTATTGCCCGTACAGGCCCTGGAACAATGTTTTCGGAAAACCGCCACCCATCGCAGAACAATAATTAAACACGCCGTCAAACATGTACGAAGATGGCTGACCGTCCAATTCACCAAACAATCTGTCTGGGATGGGCCCCTGTAAACTTCTGCAACCGTCAAAGGTATGACTGAACATAGCGCCCGCAGGTTGACCATATATATGACCAAAGAAGTTATCCGGTAATGGACCACCAATACCCGAAGACGCAAACGTAGACGCAAACATATGGTGCGCATAGGTCCCATTAAGATTTTTAAATAACGCCGGCAACGCGCCACGTAAATTAGAACAAGACGCAAATGTACCTTCGAACATAAAATCAGCCGGTTGCCCCGAAATCCCGGCAAATAATTCCGCAGGAATCGGACCCTTTAATCCATAACAGCCGTTAAACGTGTTTCGGAATATCCCATGCTGGGGCGCCCCATTTATTCCCGCAAATAACGTCTTGGGTATCGTATATGTGCTGACACCGTCGCGTGTCCCCAGTTTTGAACAACCCGCGAATGTATTCGCAAACATAAATCTTGTTACACCATTTACGCCATCAAATAATTCATCAGGTATTTTGCCAGACAAATTAGAACAACCCGAAAACGTATACGCAAATGACGGGGTTCCGGGGAATATCGCGCCCAATGAGCCCTCTATCTTGGCCACATTAAGGTAAGTATTAGTTTCTTTGACCCCAGGCAAATTTATGGTATTACCAAAACTTATCGCGGCAACGTAATCATTGTCACAGAAATGATAATTGCATACGTATATTGAACGATAACTGTTCGCAAGACCACCAAATCTTATAACCCGCCTGCCACTTGTTTTGTACGTATGTTTATATTCTGATGGTTCTGTATCAAGACGTTCTATTTTCTCGACATTACCATCGCCCCAATCAACCCAGAATGTCCCACGTGCGGTCATATGAAATACAAATTCTTTGGTGTCCGATGTTGTCGTAATGCGGAATTTATCTTCTATACAATACGCCTCGGTGTCACTTTCGTACTTAAAGTTTCCATCATAACAAACAAGGGTGTCGTTTGGCACACATTGACCGGCACCATCCCACTTATAACCCGCGTCACATTTTTCATGACATGTCTTGCCGTCAAATTCCAGCGACGAATTATTACATACACACTGATTTGTTGTTTCATCCCACGAAGTACCAGAAACAAGGCATTTTGCAATACATTTTTGTTCTTCTTCGTTCCAATATTTACCACTGCCGCACAATGTGCTGATACAAACCGACCCATTCCAATAGCCGTCTTCACCACAATCTGGACGACAGCCAGATATATAATCCCAAACCTGACCCGTCGGGCATTTCTCGTGACATATTCCAGAAATCGGATCATAGTCCATATTATTTTTACACTTTGGCACACATTGTTCTGTAACCTCGTCCCAATCTTCGTTTGACCAGCATTTATCATTAGCGCATTTTTCGCCATTCCATGTGAATCCTTCTTTGCACTGTTCATGACATCCGATGCCGTATTCCCAAATTTCATTTTCCATACATTTTTCACGACAAGATTGACTTTCATCGTCCCACGTTTCGCCAAGATCTTCGCGGCAAACAGATACACAAGAATTTGCCTCATAATCCCAATGTGTACCCGTAGCACATTTTTCAATGCACCGGTCACCATCCCATATTTCATCAGATTGACATATCGTTTCACATGTTACCCCATTCCAAGAATACCCGTACGCACAACATTCATCTGCACTGGTCGCGCCAGGGGCGGAAAATCCAGTTTCGCATTCGTTTATACCCTTGTCTATTACGGATATAGTTGTTTCAACCCCGGGACACCAATAATTTTCAACACAAGGCACGCATTCCAGTTGATTTTTTGGCAAATATGTTCCCGGGTCACAAATGATAATATTTGGCGTCCACATCGCCTTCATTTCTGCCAATCCCTCGGTGATTCCAAAGGTATCTATGGTGCACATTGATGTTTTAGGATCAAAAGGCACCACCGCCATTGCGCCAAAGCAACAGCTTATCCCAAGAAAAGCTATTAAAATCAAACGTTTAAAAGAAATACTAAACGTCTCCTTCCTTTTTTTTTAAAGTATAGAAAAAATGCCGCAAATAACGCAACCAAATTATCTATGTTTTTACCCCTAAAAAAGATAATAAATTATGCGTAAAAAACAGCCCCCGAACCCGGCAATCACAGATTGCGAACGCCTTGTCCACACTTCCTTTGCGCCACAAAAATCTTTGGGACAAGATTTTTGTGATTTTTCTAATTTTGTATCTGCGTATTCGCCATGCGCTGCGCTTTGGTGTATCCCTTCGCCACCACAAAAAAATAAAACGCCCACAATGGGGCGTGTGATTTTCCTGGCGGAGTATTATTTTATCACGAACCACCGCATACAAATTCCGACTTTTACAGGGAATTTACAGGGATTTTTTATTTCGTATGTTGCGGTTCGGCAAATCTGCGCATTGCATCGTATGCCAAGCCAAGGCCCACACTGGCCATTTTGTTTGCTGATGACAATTCTGCATTTGGGAAATATGATTGAATAATGCGACTTACATACGGGATTTCGGTCGAACCTCCCGTTAAAATGACTAATTCTATATCTGTGTTTTTTATGCCTGCCTGGGCAATACATTCTTGGACAGATTTTTCAATTTTAGCCATATCAGATTTAATAGAATCTTCAAAAATGGAACGATTAGTTTTGACTGATGGTGCATCTGCCAAAAAGTCTAACACAACTTCATATTCCATCTGTGACGACAATACCATTTTAGCATTTTCAACGTAATCTAGGTTTTTATGTCCCAGACGATTTTCTATTATTTCATATAGACGTTTTGTTTTTTCTGGTTCCAGCCCCCAAACAGTATAACCACGCACCATATTCAGTGTTTTATAATTATAAACTTCATTCACAGAAGACCACGTTGAAAGACTGAAATACGGACCGGTTGGGATTGTGATGTTTTTATCATAAGATTTATATTCTGTCCCCAATCCGAAACATGGCATAAAAGACTTCATAGACAGCGCCTTGTCAAAATCATTTCCGCCAATACGAACGCCTGTATTAGCCAATACATCTTCGGTTCTGTCCAACTTGAACTTGCGTTCTGGCGACAATCTGATAATGGTAAAGTCAGATGTTCCGCCACCAATATCAACAACAAAAGCCAGCTTTTCCGATGTTAAATTCTGTTCGTGCGCAAAGGCCGCAGCAATAGGCTCATACTGAAATGCGACATATTTAAATCCGGCCGCAAGTGCGATTTTTTCCAATTCCGCCTGGGCCTGGGCATCGCCAGCCGGATCATTATCCCGGAAATGTACAGGGCGTCCCATAACAACACATTCAACCGTGGTGCCTGCTGCCTTGTCAATTTTCTGTTTCAGATGCTTTACAAAGTACTCAATAATTGTATCAAATCGGGTCATTTTTCCATTTACGACCGTCCCGCCACGCATTGTTTGCGACCCCAAAATACGCTTCATACTGCGCATAAAACGACCAGAGCCATCGCCATTTGTATATTCATTCTGGGCGTCACGACCATAGTGAACACGGTTGGTTTTATCCGCAAAAAAAAGTGCCGTTGGAATCGTGTCCTTGCCTGCCTCTACATCCACCATACGTGGTGTCGCCCCATCAGAAATCGCAGCTGCAGAATTAGTTGTCCCAAAATCAATCCCTGCAACATATTTAGCCATAAAAGCACCTCTTTTTACTTGAAAAGTTTATAACAAACTGCTTGAATGTCAAGCATAAGGTTATACCATGTTTATTGTAATCGAGGGTGGTGATGCCGCGGGCAAAACCACATTGATGAACGGACTTAAACAAACAATCCAACAAAATGGACTGGGGGATTTATCACCACAAAACACCCGCTTTCTTAAATCGCCAACCGACCCATTCGCCCCCGTATGGAAGGATTTAATAAAAACATCCAGCCCACTAACCAGATTTTATTTATTCCGGTCTATTGCACAAAATGATGTAGAGGTCGCCAAAAAACTTTTACAAAACGGACAACATGTTATTCTTGAACGGTATTTTTTATCCAGCGAAGCGTTTAATTGGGCATTAGATGAGAAAAACAATGTTACAGATCCAAACATGCGTTCCGAAAACCACGTTAACTATTCCGGATTGCTAAAGCCCGACTTAGGGTTCTTTTTGGATGCATCTGACAAAAACCGCGAACAAAGATTACAACAAAAAGAAAAACGATCAGATTGGGAAAATAGCGAATTTCAGACCATCTTCAACCAAAGACTAAGAGAACTGGCCCAGCGCGACAATTGGATTTTTGTAGATACAGATAAAAAGAATATCACAGAGGTATTACACTTTGTATCAGCCAGGATTATACAATATCAACGCTGATGCCAATTATTGAAAAACAATGGATCATCACGATTGATTGTATATTCAACCCCGCATTGTTTTAACACATCTAACCTATTACTATTAATACGTTTGACGGGCGTTAACAGCACATTCGATTCCGGGCACAGGTCAAACCTGGTATGCCCCGAAAATAGTTTTAATATCTTTTGTTTTGTGTCATTTGCCCATAAATATGTTCCATGACCAATATTATCCAGTTGCAATTTTGACAAATTAACAAAATATTCGTCATAAAGTTCGTCTTGCGTAGTTCCTGTAATTATTTCACCAGCATGCAATCCCACAGTCGTTTTTAAACCAAAGGTTTTACTTATTTCTATTATTTCAGACAAAACACACAAATTAGATTCTAGTATGTTTTTATCAGGATATTCATATCCAGAAATATCAAAACCAACGCAACGCGATTTAAACGGCTCTTGTTGCAATAATTTGCAAATATCAGACAACAATTTATACGAATAATTTTTTAATTCTCCAGATTGCGTACGAATAAAGGTTATACAAATTTTACCTTTTGCGGATTTATGTAACTTTTCGAAATCTTCAAAACCGTGAATCATCCCCATGTAACGCTTATATGTATTGTCTATGGTTATGTCAGGACCTGCAATAATTGTGTATTCTGATATTCCAAAACGCGCCAAATTAAGAGCTAACTCACGTGTTACCAGACGGTATGTTTGATATATTTCATTTGTATTTTTTGGTTTTGTAACAGATTGCACCAGCGAATACATTTCGTTAAACTTTTGTTGATTTAATTTATAATCGTTGCCAAACATACTAACAAAAGCATAGGACAAATCATCAGGCGACAGAATAGAATACTTATCTAAAAACGCCTGATTTGACTCTTGTAATTTTCTGTACACGTATGTAGGCGATAAAGAACCTGTAAAATGTAAATGTTTGTCTATCATTTAACTTTACCAATCCAAGTACACAGATAGTCCATATGAACCAATCTTTGTGTTTTTAGTATATTTTGTTCTTGCGAGAATTCATGCTGATAGTCCTTGGGACAATATGGATCCTTACACAAAAATGACTTATCGCCTGTTTGTACTGCATTAAACAAGTATGATCTAGCAGCACACCCACCACCACATACATCGACTTTTTCACACCCCGCGCATCCACGTAACATTTCTGGATTTGCATTTCGTTGCCTAAACACCTTAAATTCATCTGAATTTATAATGTCTGATAATTCATGTGTTAACAGGTCTTGTGAAGATTTGTAATCATGCATATAAACGCATGGTGAAACAAAAATTTTTCCATCTGGCGTAATAGAGTGGATCCTGAAACTTGATATTCCACATGGACAACGTTTTGAATTATTCTGTCCAGTTACGGTTCTAAGAACACTTTCACCATTTTCTACATTATCACAGTGCTGCATCAAATACCGAAACCCGTCATAAAACTGTTTAATAGACATAACGTATTTCATTTGTACTGAATTTAAGGGTTTCATTGTATTGATACGAACAAAGGCATCGTATTTCTTGCATAATTCTATTAGCGCGGACAAGTGTCTTTCTGTAAAATTCCAATTCATGCCAGCCATAATGACACTGTGCGGCTTTCCAGTTTGCTTACAAATATCTAAACATTGAATGGCATCATCATATAAGTCATCGCCACGATTGGCATTATGTTCTTCTTTGAATGGCGAATCCAAACTTATATCAAAATCATTTATTTTTTCATAAATATCAGGGCGATATTTATACAAATACAATAATGTATCCCCACTGGTGGTAATTCCCGCCGACAATCCATACGAATCCAAACGTTCTATGATATATGGCAACAAAGAATCTTTAACATTTGGGCCGTTCGTAAAGATTGGCTCGTTTCCACCAAGATTTATTGTTTCAACATTGTTCTTGGCCAATTGTTCTACTATTCTATCTACGATTTCGGGCGTCATATTAGCACCAGGACGCCGGGCAGACATAGAATAACAATGCTTGCACTTATGCGGACAATAATTTCCCAGTGTCCAACCAACATTTTTTATAATCGATGGGGTCTCTGGGGCGTTGCCAAATTCGGTAACAGGACCACGGAGCTTGTAATGTTCAGTTGAGTTATACATATCATTTCACCTTTATAAATGGGTTTACTGCCGCCTTGTATTGTAAGCGCGCTTTGCGATATAATTCGTCTGTTTTTGACTCTTGCTTATAAAAGAACCTTCTGTTGTTTTCTATTGATTTTTCTACAAAACTTGCAACCATTGTGGCACTTGCATTACTGTCAACCAAATCTAATATTTTGCACATAATATCTAAATCCAGCTGTCGTATTTTTAAGTATTCAGCATAAAAATCTGCCATTTCTAATTTAGTAAGTGCCTTTGGCGATGTAAGCGGGTCTATTGCCTTGTCATAAAAAGCCATATGCACTGTATGCCAACGCTTCAAGGCATCGTATACTATTTTGGCTCTATCGTCTAATATTCTGTAATTGTAATTCCCCAACACTGGATTTTCACTGATCACAATATTATTTTTAGAAACTTTCCGTTGAAATGTTGTACCAGTTGCTGCAAACATTTCTGTAAAAACACCCTTGCTTATAATCCAATCATATTTCCGCATATATTCATAGTTCTCTTGCAACTCAACCAATGTGGTATAAGGATCAAATAATATCTGGCCTGCTTGGACATAAAAGTCATGTTTCTTAAACAAATCTAATGCCATGCAATTTTGTTCAACCGATGCACCCTTGGCCATTCGTTTCAACGCAGTTGTGGAAAAATTTTCTATTCCGCATGAGAACGAGAAAAAACCAGCACGTTTTAATTCTGCAAGCACTTCATCTGTTACCCTGTCGGCACGTATTGAGCCACGCAAATCAAAGGCGAGACCATATTCTTGCATTTTGTTTGCAAAATCGCGACACCATTGCGCATCCCTATCGCCATCAACAAAGGAATCATCAATAACTTT
>JAZSAG010000059.1:0-4864 GCA_045601765.1 Candidatus Enterousia sp.
CATATTGCGTTGGTGGAACTGGATATACGGTTGATAACGCGGCAACCAGTATCGCGACGTGTCCGGCGGAATATCCGAACAGTGCGGCGGGTGCGGGGGCGCAGAATCAGTGCTATACGGCATGTACGGTCGCGACGGCGAACATTGCCCACGCCACGGCGGTTGCGGGTAACGATTATTTTGGCGACGGTGCGGACACGTGTGAACCAACGGCCTGCGACACGGGATATCATGTTGATGGTGGATTGAATTTAAACGAAGCAATTGGCGAAGTTGAAGCTACTGGATATGCAACTCTCGACTATGAGGCCTATTACTATGAATATTACGATTTGATCGAAAAAGGGCAAGAATATTATGGTATAAATGACAATATGGCATTTGCGATAGATTACGAGGATAAAGGTATGATAACTGGGTATGGCCGTTGCAGCACGAAGAAGGGTGATAATAATGATTATACTTGGAGTAATCCAACTATGGTTAATATATTGGCTGATGAAGTTCGTGATGTCGGGGCAATTTATTGTTATTGCCAATTGGATAGTTATACGCCATATAATGGCAATAAAATAGAATTTAAATCAAAATTATGGTTGTTTCTTGATAATGATGGAACGCTTGAATCATGTTCGCATGGCTGTCCGGAAGAGTGCGCTATGAGATTAGCATCAAATTTTGCTGCGGGCAACCTTACATTTCGTAAAATCATGTTTGATAACATAATATCACTAGCCACCTGTACCGCCAACACAATCAATATTGACTGGAATCCGGATAATGGTGGTGAGCATACCCAGAATATGTGTACATACGATGGTGAAGTCACATTACCAACCCCAGACCCGGTTAAACCAGGATACACATTTACCGGTTGGAAACTTGTGGAGTAAACAAAATTATAATCCATCCACTCTGTCATCCTGGGGCTTGACCCCAGGACCCAGGTCATTCTTCCTCTTTGTCATTGCGAGCGTACGCGCGGCAATCCAGTTGATGCATTATTATAATAAAGTGCGCTGCGCGCGACATATTCACCTGGGTCCTGGAGACATCACCCACAAAAATTTACATTTTTGCGGGGCCCGAACAAGCCCCAGGATGACAGAGAGGAAGAATAGACTGGATTGCCACGCGTCCGCTCGCAATGACAAAGAGGAAGAACAGACTGGATTGCCACGGGGTTGCACCCCTCGCAATGACAAAAGGAAAGAAACAGGGGGCAGAGTAATGCGGAAAATTATGAAAATTTTTTGCATTACTTGGTCTGATAAGTAATGTTGGTTGTGTGACCAAAAAGGTTGTACGTATGGTGATGTGTTGCGTCTTCGCGTTGGGTGCTGAACAACGGTTATGGTTCGGCTGCCGATTGCGCGTCCAATTGCGCGAACAACTGTGCGAACAACGCCCACAACAATGTCGGCCTGCGGTCGGGCTTGTTCGGGTCCGTTGGCGTCTGGGGTGACAAGGAAACTGTTATACCACCAGTATTCAGTTTGGCTGGCCTGCAAGGACAAAGTGCAAATAATAATGGCACTTTTCAGATGTAATCAGACATAAATTATATCTGTTTCAGAAATGCCTTTCACACATCAAGGCGGGGCACATAACCAGTCGTAACCAAAATCGTGTTCGACGATGCGGTTCGCAAACTAATTACGCAGGGGATATCTGGGTTGGTAGCCGGTTCAGTATCGTGGTGAAGACCCGGGATATCCAATTGCCAGAATAATAATGGTAAATATATGAAAACGTATAAACATCTGTGGGACCAATTTATTTCGATGGAAAATTTCGAACTGGCCGCCAGACGGGCCATCAAAAGTAAAAGAAATAAAAAATCTACACAGAATTTCTTGCAAAACAAAGATGTGCTGTTGGAAAAATTAAGACAGGATTTAATATATGACAGATTCCAAACGTCTAAATATCGTACATTTTTTGTATATGAACCCAAAAAACGCGAAATTTATGAATTGCCACTGTACCCGGATCATATCGTGCATCATGCACTGATAAATGTGCTGGGGCCGATTTGGCAAAAAAGATTTATCAAAGATTCTTATGCGTGTATCCCAGGACGCGGCGTACACAGCGCAATACAAAAAACTATGCTGATGGTCAAAAAAAATAAGTATGTGTTGCAATGCGATATCAGAAAATTTTACCCCAGTATTAATCATGATATTATGATGAAAATTATCGCCAGAAAAATTTCAGACAGAAAAATACTGCGACTGTTGCGAAAAATTGTATTTTCTGTGCCCGGGGGAAAAAATCTGCCAATCGGTAATCTGACCAGTCAATGGATGGGAAACCTGTATATGACAGAATTCGATTTGTTTGTTAAACATGTGTTGCACTGTCAAAATTATGTCAGATACAGCGATGATTTCTGTGTGTTCCATAATGATAAAAATGTGTTAAAAAAACTTATCGCGCCATTGCAAATGTTTTTGGCGGAAAATCTGGGGTTGGTCATGTCGCGGGTGGTGCTGAAACCGGCGCGGGGGCTGGATTTTGTCGGATACAGATTGTTCGGTTCGTTCGTGCTGGTGCGAAAAAGAACTGTCAGAAAAATACGCAAACGTATAAAAAAAATAGTTAAACAAAAAATTAGAAACCTGCGGGTGATGTCCAGTCTGGCATCAATGCGCGGAATATTGACGTGGGCAAATTCGTATAATTTAAAAAATAAACTGCTGGATGGGTTGCGATGCAGAAAAAATAAAAAGATGTTGCGATTTGTCCGCCAACATTGTGGTTAGTGGTGCTGATGCCAGTGAAAGGGGTTGTGGGATGATTTTATCCCTTGTCATTGCGAGGGAACGCAGTGACCGTGGCAATCCAGTAAATTATTCTTTGTTATAATAAGGTGCGCTGCGCGCGACACATTCACCTGGGTCCTGGGGTCAAGCCCCAGGATGACAAATATGAATAATAGACTGGATTGCCACGGGGTTGCACCCCTCGCAATGACAAAGAGGAAGAACAGACTGGATTGCCACTCCCCCGCCTCGCAATGACAAAGGAAAAAATCTATCCTGCATTCACTAACCACTTCCCAATAAAAAACACCCAAACGGGTGTTTTTACATTACAAAATCTTCGCCCAGGTATACCTTTTTAACCATTTCATCACGCACGATTTCATCGGTTGTGCCATGCTTTAATATTTTTCCATCATGCAAAACATAACTGCGGTCCGTGATGCCCAATGTTTCACGTACGTTGTGGTCCGTAATAATTACACCCAAACCACGATTCTTTAATTGCGATACCAAACTGCGGATTTCATTTACCGCAATTGGGTCAATCCCCGCAAATGGTTCGTCCAACAATATAAACTTTGGATTGTTCGCCAGTGCACGCGCAATTTCAACACGACGACGTTCCCCACCAGACAGCGCCGTCGCAGGACTGTGACGCAGACTGGATATGGAAAATTCATCCAGCAGGGAATCTAGTTTCTTTTGACGCTTTTTCTTGTCGGGTTCAACAACTTCTAAGATAGCCATAATGTTTTGTTCAACCGTCAGGCCGCGAAATACACTGTTTTCTTGGGGCAGATAGCCAATGTGTAATCGGGCACGCTGGTAAAACGGCAGGTGCGTTATGTCCTGGGAATTTAAAAAGATTTGACCGCCGGTCGCAGATAATTGACCCGTAATGCAATAAAATGCCGTCGTTTTGCCCGCACCGTTCGGACCCAACAGGCCAACCGATTCGCCTTGGCGGGCAATCAAGGATACATCTTTGATAACCATACGTTTGCCGTACGATTTTGACAAGTGTTCAACACGTAATACAGATTGCTTCATAATGTAATCACCAATTCTTTTGTTCTTATTTTGTCGCCGTTGCTGGAATCAACGCGGACGTCGCCCTGTAATGTTATCGTTTTGTTGTTGCGATTATACCGGCCCGATGTCGCACGTATGTTGTCTGTAATCTTTTGTTTGCCGGTTGTGCGGTTTACCGTGCCAGATACACTTTCCAGGTGTATTATGTGCGGGGTGTCATATTCTTGGTACCCGCGGGCCGCACGTAATTTAAATGGATCACCGTTCTTGTCCGTGCCAACAAATGACGCACCAGACATTTTAAACTGATTACTGACAATGTCGGTCATGTTTATCGCAGATATCGGGGTCCATAATATCTGACGCGTGAATAATGACCCAGCAACCAAGGCCGCAACCATTACCAAACCCCAGCCCGTGAAAAAAAACTGCCACAGGCGTTTAAGACGGCGGTGTTTGCTGAATATAATAAAACTGCGTCTGTCAGATGTCATGTGACCAGTTTAAAACAACATTATAAAAAATGCAATTTTTATATTTATCTGATAAATTTTTTGTGCTATAATGACAAATAAGAGAGATGAAAAAGTTTTTACTGATTTTTATCGGACTGTTTGTCACTGTGCAGAATGCAGGGGCGGCGGTCGCAATTAAAAAAGCGCCAACCGTTGCAACAAAACAGACATCTGCCAAAGATACAGGGGCCAGTTTGCTGCCAACGGTAATGAATCTGGTCAGTGGTGTGCAACAATTAAATCAAAAACAAAAACAGTTGACCGCAGAGTGCGTCCCAACGTCCCAGGAATTAAACTGGGTGAATAATATGGTCAAAGAATGGGCAAAAACTGGCGCCGCCAGTAAAAGCGAGGTTGAACAGGCTATGTCGGGTATGCACCCGTGCGCAGATGGCGATACGTACGAGGCATCAGTTCGTCTGGCCGCAGATACAGATGAAACGGATTTTGTTTGCTATGATACCTTTGTCGCAAATACCGACCAGGGAACGGTATGGTATGGATACCCCAAGACCACAAGTCGGAGGCCAAGCGGTCTTAGGAAGA
>JAZSAG010000060.1:0-7222 GCA_045601765.1 Candidatus Enterousia sp.
AGATAAATTAGTGGCCTGCCAGGCACGGGATGAAAATGGTGATTTTACATCTACCTGGGAAAATATTGACTCTATGATTTATGGTGTGATGTTAAATATTGATAATGAAATGCTAAATCAATGCCAAAGAATTGTTAATGAAGCTATGATTAAAGTCTGTGGGGATGTATCTTCATGTGAACTATATAATGATGACATTGCCGTAGGAATGGACAGTTTGGTATCACAAGAAAACCAAGACGGCAACATAACTATCAGTGGTTTAATTTCGTTTGGCAACTTGGAAATAAAACAAAATCCAGATAATTTGAATTACTATATGGACACAGACGGATACATAAACAATATATCAGATGCACCAGACGATATTAAACAGCGAATAAAATTTACACTTGACGGCATACGCACCGAAGTAGAACGAAAAATCGGAATCATACAGTCCGATCCACAAGTCGACATGTGCATCAACGGACGCGATTTAACCCAGATACGCGGTGGCGATGCAAATGCTCGTGAAGAAAATCGTGCTATTGCACGTTTCCCGGCATTACTTGGTAATTACACATATGTAATTGCGAACTCTATTTTAGACCAAGCAAAAGACAACTATGACGCAAAATATGCATTACTGATGTCAGACGCTATGGCAGACAGTGACACAGCAAAAAATTTGCTATATTGCCAAGCACTTGTACACAAAGAAGATTTCTCCACAAATGTAGAAGACTTTGATACAAACAGCGGTATCATTTCAGTTTCTCCGTATGAAATTGTTATCGCACAAACCGACATTGACAACATAACAAAACTTGTTGCCGAACAACATGATAAAACCGAAGTCGTCTTGGACAAATCAAATCGTATGATTGCTAAAACAACAACAGGCGTAACATACGAACCAGGAACCCAAGTATGCCGCATTACAACCACAATATACCCATGCACTGGATTTGAATCAATATACAACAGCGATGCAAACAGTTATAATTTTGGAGTATCCGCATCAGCATTTGGTTTTGGTGGTGGTGTTAGTGGTGGACAATCAAAATCGTACACTAAATATCAGGGTAATTTCTGTAATTCATTTGCAGAACCAATTATATCAGAACAACTTGTTAATCTGGCGGATGGTTCCGATGCAGCATTTGCAAATACAACACGCAGTAATTTAACAAGTTATAACAATTCTGTACAAAATATTGATAACAGTACTACCAAAAGTACATCCGTTGGCCTAGGACTTAGCACAGGCGATTTCAACAATGTTGGAAATAATAACACCACAACAAAAAACAAAACATCAAATACAACGAACAACACCCGAACAACTAATATAAACAGCAATAATAATAACAAAAAATAGCATGGGGCCTGTCCCCCCAGAATGGCACGGATTTTACCCCTGCCCACCTTTGTCACTCCTGCATAGGCAGGAGTGGGACTATAAATTTTACATACTTTTCACACAAGAATAATGTTTAATATTTGACTCGTTACACTTCGCACTGTATGGCCCCTGTTCCTGCCTTCGCAGGAATGACAAAAGAGAGGAAACACAAGGATAATTTATGCACTCACATATAAAAAAATCCCCCGATTGGGGGATTTTTTTTAATTCAATCAAAACTTATTCAGCTTTGGCTTTTTTTGCTGCTTTTTTTGCAGGTTTTTCTGCAACATCTTCTGTTGTTTCTTCTGCAACTGGTTCTGCGACTGGTGCAACTGCCTTTTTTGCATTTACATCACGATCAACCAATTCAATAATCGCCATTGGTGCCGCGTCACCATAACGGAAACCCGCCTTTAAAACGCGTGTGTAACCACCCGGACGATTTGCATAACGTTTACCCAAAACGTCAAACAGTTTTTTCACTGTGGCTGCAGATGAATTGCCCAATTCAGACGCAGTCAAACGACGATTCGCAACAGAATCAACCTTGGCGCGAGTAATCAATTTTTCAACGACACTGCGCAAATCTTTTGCCTTTGGCAAAGTGGTTTTAATCTGTTCTTTTTCAATCAAGTTTTTTGCCAGACCAATAAACAAGGCCTTGCGTGCATTTGTATCGCGATTAAAAGTGCGACCTGCTTTCATATGTCTCATCGATTACTCCTTTTTGTTGTTTCTGCCCTATCCCAACGGGACGGGATTTTTGTGAGACGCCCGCGACCTGATACAAAAACCAGTACCACGGGGATTAAAATTCTGTTTTATTTTATATACTTTCTTGGCATTTGCAAGGAATTAATTACACCGGACGATTGTTGACGTTTCACAGTTCCGACAAAAATCTCTCCTAGCAAACACTAAGAAATTAAAAAAGATGAGATTATTGGAAGCGTTTGAAGCCCCCAACACCCACTTCCTAGCCATTGCTAAGAAATTAAATTATGCGAGACGATTGTTGACGTTTCACAGTTCCGACGTGTATTGGACATACACAAGGAATCTGTGAACGCCAACAGGCGTCCACAGAATTTAATTTATTTGTAGGGGTCCTCGTATTTTTTGGCCAACTCTGCAATATTTTCTGGTGGCCAACCTGGGACTTCCATACCTAAACTCAATCCCATTTCTTCCAATTGAGCCTTGATTTCATTCAAAGACTTGCGACCAAAGTTTGGTGTTTTCAACATATCTGTTTCTGTCTTTTGAACCAATTCGCCCAACCAATTGATTTTGTCATTCTTCAAGCAATTATTTGCACGAACAGACAATTCTAATTCATCAACGTGTTTCAACAGTTTCGGATCAAATGGCAATGTATCCTTTGCCTTGTCTTCATCATTTGCACTTGTGATTTGTGCAGGATCTTCGAAATTGATAAAGACAACCAATTGATCTGTCAAGATACGTGCCGCGTATGCGATTGCATCTTCTGGAGAAACAGATCCATTTGTTTTAACGGTCAGTTCCAATTTATCAAAGTCTGTTGATTGACCAACACGCGTTTCAGAAACACTGCTGGCAACGTTCAAAATTGGTGAAAAGATAGAATCTACCGGAATCACACCCAATGGCAAACCGTCTGCATGTTGGCCGGCGGGAACATATCCACGACCTGTACCCAATGTGATTTCCATATCCAAACTGGCATCTTTATCCAGTGTGCAGATTTCTGCGTCTTTGTTCATAACCTCGACCCCGCCAGATGTTTCAATCATACCTGCGGTTACAACTGCTGGGCCTTTAACTTTCAAATATGCTTTGTGCTGACCTTCGGTCAAAGCCTTGAAATAAACACCTTTCAGATTCAAGACAATATCTGTCACATCTTCACGCACCCCAGAAATACTAGAAAATTCATGCTGTACGCCATCAATTTTGATATAGATTGGCGCGCACCCCTGTAATGAAGACAACAACACGCGACGCAACGCGGTACCCAAAGTCAATCCAAAACCTTTTTCCAATGGTTCTGCGACCAATGTTGCAATATTAGGATTATATTCATCAACCTTGATAGTCAACTTTTTTGGCTTAATCAAAGTCATCCAGTTTTTTTCAATCATAATGTTTCCTTTTAGCTTAGTTTATCATTTTCGCCAAATGGCTGCATACGCATTGCGTACGCACCGGCAATTTTATATCACGGAATCAAAAAAGTCAACTAAAAACCGCCCAAAACGGGCGATTTTTTTTTTAGTTTTATCGATTTAAAACAAAGACCACACAGGTTTATTCTGATGTCCAGCTGTCGAGTTACAATAGCAAACACCATTATTCCACGATGAACTTGTTATAGTACATTTATTATTTGTCGCATATTCTGCGCACGTTTGGCCACACAGGTCTGCCACCATCAAATTTCGTTCATATGCCGCACATGGTGTTTGTGCTTTTTCCGTTACTTGATTCTGTTGCGCCTTTGTGGCACTTGTATTTTTTTGCACAATCTGTGACGAAAACTTAGATACCAAATCCCAATCGGCAGCTGGCCTACCACCCGCAGGGTTACAATAGCAATTTACGCCATCCCAACTGGTATTTTCAACCGTACAGTTATTTCTTGATGCATGCGTTGAACACAAAGACATACAATTACTTGCACTGACAGAAACTATAGATGTTTCACTGCACAAATTTTTCTGTTCAACCTCTCTTTTTCTTGGCGCTGCTGCGTTACAAAAACACTGTTTAGTATCTGAATAGTATGTATTACCACGTGTCAATTTGCACCTGTTATTATTCGCATACTGCGTGCAATGCGTATCACATTCAGATTTGCTGTTCTTTTCAACTTCTTGTTCCTGGCATGCGGGCCATTGTACGGTCATATCCGGGGTTGGCTGTACAATCTGTGGCGCGACCTTGGATACCAAATCCCAATCGGCAGCTGGCCGACCACCCACAGGGTTACAATAGCAATTTACGCCATCCCAACTGGTATTTTCAATCGTACAGTTATTTCTTGATGCATGCGTTGAACACAAAGACATACAATTACTTGCACTGACAGAAACTATAGATGTTTCACTGCACAAATTTTTCTGTTCAACCTCTCTTTTTCTTGGGGCTGCCGCATTACAGAAACACTGTTTGGTATCTGAATAGTATGTATTGCCACGTGTCAGTTTACATTTATTATTATTTGCATACTGCGTGCAATGCGTATCACATTCAGATTTGCTGTTCTTTTCAACTTCTTGTTCCTGGCATGCAGGCAATTCCACAACACCACCTGGTTTCTTCAAATCCAGTGTCACAGGATTACATATACATTCGCCTGTTTGTTGATTTTCTATTGGGTCGCCTGTCAATTTACAATTATTCTCATGTGCATATCCCTGACATTTTCCATAGCACATACCCGGGGCATATTCTGCACGACTAAAAACCTTACGGGCACAATTTTCTGTTGGATTAAATTGCAAAGAAGTATCACATGCCTTGCCACCCGCACTCCAATCAATTATTTGATATGATGAACATGCTGTTACGCATTCACCCAACGACACCCCATTTTCAACCGATAAAAACTTACCATCCTGACAAGATTTTGCGACACACTTGCCGTTTTGCCAGAAAGTCTCTTGTGCATACAGAACCTTCGCACTTTCATCATCGGTACATAAATCACCATTCTTTCTTGTTGTCTTTTTTACTGATGTACCAGGACATGCATCATAATAAGTTATAACAACATTACCATTTTTACACTGTTTTTTACCTGTGGGTTCACCTTGTGAATAACAATCTGTCGGTTTTGATACCCCATTCACACATACTAATTCAGTTGCATTTAAATCGGTCAGCAACTGAGCCGCAGTCAAATCACCGCACTTATTTTGTTCACCGCAATCTGGTATTACATCGCCAGATTTATTCTGTTCTATCTTGTTACAATGCAGAACATAATCTACAACCTGACCATTTGACTTACATGTTTTCTGCGTTCCCTCATAACCATCCTTACAACTTGTTGGGAACCACGTTGCATTAACACACACCGCATCTGTTGCGCCCACTGCGACCTTCAAGAAATTTTCTTTTAATGTTCCGCATTCACGCACCCCGCATGTATTATTGGCCTGTTGCTGTTTCAACAAAGCCTCTTCTTGTTCGCGTTTTTGTTGTTGTATTGCATTTATTTGCCCATCTAATTTTTCGCTTTGTTTTCGCGCATTATCAATTTTTGTATCCAGTTTGTTTAGTGCCACCGCTTCGCCAATATTTGCACCGATACCAATTGCACTGACCCCCAGTGTTGTAATACCCGCGATTTTCAGCCCCTTGGTATTTTTCTGACATTCTTCTAATTGTGCAATTTTTTCCAACTTAGTCTTGGTCAACTGTGCGATTTTATCATCAAGATAGTCCGCAGACGCGACCATTGGTAAAAACATACAAACAATACAATAAATTTTTTTCATCGCACGCCCCTTAATTTCTTTGCAAATTGGTCAAAGTTTTTTGCTTTTCCGCCACATCACCTTCATAGTCAGCCAATTCCTGTTTTTTCTTAGAAATCTTTGCACCTTGAACACCGGCGGCGACACCAGTTGCAACAACACCCGCAGACCCAATTACTGTTGCAGCAATCCAACCTTTCTTAGATTTTTCACACTTTGCGATTTCTGTATCTAAAATTGCAATATCATTTTCCAGTATTGATATGGTTTGTATTTTTTCCATATCCATGCCACCGGTACCGGTTCTGGCCGGCTGGGTCGTGTTACTATAAGACACCGCCCCCGCATTGCACACATACAGGCACATTAAGGCAAAACTAACAAAATATTTCATGATAAAAATCCCCTCTTTTAATACGGGAATTATATCATAAAAACAGCACCTATACAAATCCTAAAATATGATTTTTTTTACATTACTTTGATATGTTGCAACTGTTGCAATGCATCTATCGAGCTTTTAAACAGTATTCCCTGTCCCCCCGCCTCACACCAATCTGCGATATTATCAGGTCGGTCATCAATCAATACATCTTTGTATGTCGGCTTTATTAATTCGCCCTTGTTACCCTGGCACACAATAACACTATGCGGGTAAAAGTACCGTGACATATTATCTTTTATCCATTGCTTTTTTGCATTTGCAATTTCCTGAATATACTTATCAGCATTTTTAAAGTATTCGGCCTTGGGTATTCTGGTAAGTACAAACATATCACCCCGGCTTTGCGCATAATCCAGCAACATATTTATATTTAAAACCGGTTGCATATCCGCCCAAAACGCGGGTATTTTTTCAATTGCTAAAAAGTTCTTGGCCTTGGCGATTCTTTCTTGGTACGACATATTCTTTGAAGATTTGTTCAACCCTGGCGTATACCCCGGGATCATACGAACAGACGCCTCAAAGTCCGCCAAGACACCATCCATATCGAAAAAAATATTCATAATATGTTAATATTGTTTTTGATTTTGGTACTGAATTCTATCCAAAATAACTTTCATTCTATTAACATCTGGCATCACTTTTGCACAAACCTCGCAATGAGAAATGATTGTTTTCATATTGCTAACCTTATCCTGTAAAGATTTTAAATCTTTTTCTGAAATAATATATTCTTGCATTTTTCACCTCATAGGCGCCAATTAGAGCATATTTTTAAAAAAAGTCAATAAATAAATAATAGTGGTTCGTGGTGCCGGCGCAAGTGCAAGTGGTTATTGTTTAGTGGTTAGTGGTGGCAAAATGATTTTATCCCTTGTCATTGCGAGACGGGGGAGTGGGGGCGCCCCCCACTTGCGTTTTGGA
>JAZSAG010000061.1:0-14087 GCA_045601765.1 Candidatus Enterousia sp.
CTGCTGAAACAGCTGAACCACGGATAATTGGTGCATTGTCACCGTCAAAGTCATTTGCAGACAACAATTCACGGATTTCCATTTCAACCAATTCCAACAATTCAGGATCGTTTGCCAAATCACATTTGTTCAAGAAAACAACGATTTTTGGAATACCAACCTGACGTGCCAACAAGATATGTTCACGTGTTTGTGGCATTGGACCGTCTGTCGCAGCAACAACCAAGATTGCACCGTCCATCTGTGCAGCACCTGTAATCATGTTTTTAACATAGTCAGCGTGCCCTGGGCAGTCAACGTGCGCATAGTGACGTGTTGCTGTTTCATATTCTACGTGTGCTGTATTAATTGTAATACCGCGTTGTTTTTCTTCTGGTGCATTGTCGATTTGATCAACACCTTTTGCAGCGTCTGCACCAACGCCATAGTAATGAACGATTGCCGCTGTCAATGTTGTTTTACCATGGTCAACGTGACCGATTGTACCAATATTGACGTGTGGTTTGGTTCTTACATACTTTTCTTTTGCCATAGTTTTCTCCTTAGGCTTTGTTTGTTAAGTTTAAAACTGTTTTTATTATTTCGTCAGCTTCTTGATTACTTCGTCAGCAACGTTTGATGGGACCTCGTCATAGTGCGACAATTCCATGTATGGATTTGCACGCCCCTGCGACAAAGAACGCAATGTTTTTACGTACCCGAACAAGTTTGCCAATGGAACATATGCTGAAATCAATTGGTTACCGAATTGTGTTTCAATACCATTGATCTGCCCACGGCGACTGTTCAAGTCCCCAATGATGTCACCGACGTATTCTTCCGGCGTATTAACCGAAAGTTTCATAATCGGTTCCAGCAATTTTGGCGACGCTTTTTTCATAGCTTCTCGGAAGCATGCGCGCGCCGCAATTTCAAAGCATAATACATTAGAGTCAACTTCGTGATATTTACCATCTACTAATGTAGCCTTGAAATCCACTGTTGGATAGCCAATCAAAACACCTGTCTGTTGTGCTATCTTCAATCCTTTTTCAACACCTGGGATGTATTCTTTTGGAATCGCACCGCCAACAATCTTGTTTTCAAATTCATAGCCCTTGCCTGGTTCTAATGGTTCAAATTCAATTTTAACCTGGGCATACTGACCAGAACCACCAGATTGTTTCTTGTGTGTATATTCTTCGGTGATTGGTTTGCGGAATGTTTCACGGTATGCAATACGTGGTTCACCAACGTTAACATCTACCTTGAATTCACGTAACAAACGATCAACCAAAATTTCCAAATGCAATTCACCAACGCCTGACAAAATTGTTTGACCAGATTCTTCGTCAACAGAAACGCGGAACGATGGGTCTTCTTTTGCCAACGCCTGCAATCCCAAAGACATCTTTTCAATGTCTGCCTTGGTTTTTGGTTCAACAGCGATACTCATAACAGGCTCTGGAACATGAATTGATTCCAACAAGATTGGATGCGCTTCGTCACACAGCGTGTCACCAGTAATTGTTTCTTTCATACCAACCAATGTGATAATGTCACCAGCTGACGCCTCTTTGATTTCTTCACGGTTATTAGAATGCATCAACAACATACGGCCAACACGTTCACGTTTATCACGGTTAGAATTGTATACATATGAACCAGAAACCAATTTACCTGAATAAATACGGATAAACATCAAGTTTCCAACGAATGGATCATTTGCAACCTTAAACGCCAATGCACTGAATGGTTCTTTGGCATCTGGTTTACGTTCGTCGGCTGTTTCACCATCCATTTTTGTACCCTGAATCGCAGGAACATCCAATGGGCTTGGCAAATAGTCAACAACCGCATCCAACAATGGCTGAACACCCTTGTTTTTAAATGCTGTACCACACAAAACAGGATTAAAGTTCTGTGCAATTGTACCCTTGCGGATTAATTTTTTAAGTGTTGCAACATCTGGAACATTACCTTCCATATATGCTTCCATAATTTCATCATCCAGTGTTACAACTTCTTCAATCAATTTTTCGTGCAATTCTTGGGCTTTGGCCTTCAAATCTTCTGGGATTTCAATAACATGTGGATCTTTACCCATATCATCTTCCCATACGATACCCTTCATTTCCAACACGTCAACAACGCCACGGAAATCATTTTCTGCACCAATTGGGAAATTCAAAACCAATGGATTTGCACCCAAACGTTCACGAATCATATCAACACAACGGAAGAAGTTACCACCAATACGATCCATTTTATTGATAAAGCAAATACGTGGCACTGCGTAACGGTCTGCCTGACGCCATACTGTTTCTGTTTGTGGTTGTACGCCAGACACAGATTCAAATACAGCAACCGCGCCGTCTAATACGCGCAAAGAACGTTCCACTTCCATTGTAAAGTCAACGTGCCCCGGGGTATCAATCAGATTGATACGATGATCGCGCCAGAAACATGTTGTCGCAGCGGATGTAATTGTAATACCACGTTCTTGTTCCTGTTCCATCCAGTCCATGGTTGCGCCACCATCGTGCACTTCACCAATCTTGTATGTTTTCCCCGTATAGAACAAGATACGTTCAGAAGTTGTTGTTTTACCCGCATCAATATGGGCCATAATGCCGATATTGCGGTACATATGTAAAGGTGCGGTTTTTCCAACTGACATAGTGTCTTTCCTTTGCTTTTATATTTATTACCAGCGGAAGTGAGCAAACGCCTTGTTCGCTTCTGCCATTTTATGTGTGTCAATTTTCTTTTTAAATGCACCACCTTGGCCATTTAATGCATCACGTAATTCGCCGAACATTCTTTCTTCCATGCTGCGTTCACCACGTTTACGTGCAAACATTACCAACCAACGTAATGCCATTGTCTGCTGACGTGCTGGTCTTACTTCGACCGGGACCTGATATGTTGCACCGCCCACACGGCGACCTTTTACCTCTACGGATGGTTTCAATGCATCAACCGCCTCTAAGAAAGCAGCCAATTCGTCACCGTCTTTTGCGATTTTCTTTAATCTGTCCATCGCGCCATATACGATATTTTCGGCAACTTCTTTTTTACCATCCCACATAACAACATTTATACATTTTGCAACAACCAGATTGTTATACTTTGAATCTGGCAAGATTTCACGTTTTGTTGCAGCTTTACGTCTTGACATTTTATTTTCCTTTTATCGCTTCATCTGTGAAACACAGATTACTCACATGCATTACACATGTGTGGTTAGTTTAATTATTTCTTTGTTTTGGCACCATACAAAGAACGACCTTGTTTTCTTGCATCTACACCCTTGGTATCCAATACACCGCGGATAATATGATACTTTACACCAGGCAAGTCCTTTACACGACCACCACGAATCATAACAACGCTATGTTCCTGCAAATTATGACCTTCGCCTGGGATATATGCTGTTACTTCACGGCCGTTTGCCAGTTTTACACGGGCAACCTTACGCTGCGCCGAGTTAGGTTTTTTCGGTGTTGTCGTATAAACACGTGTGCAAACACCACGTTTTTGTGGGTTGTTCATCATGTCAGGCGCTGTACTTTTTACAGCGACTTTTTTACGAGGTTTCCGAATCAGTTGGTTTACTGTTGGCATTCAAAATTCTCTTTCTTTTTTCTACCTGTTTTTAGTCTGCACAAAACCCGCCTATTCAGACTTATTTCAACGACTTAGCGCCGGATTATAACCCTGTAATACCAAGCGGTTTCATGTGTTTCTTGCTTTCCTTGTTTACACAGAAAGCGAATATACTATAACCTTGCCCCCCCCGATTGTCAAGGAAAATCTAGGAAAAAAATATGAGTTTTTGCCTTGAAAACCCCGAAAATATAGGAATTTAGATAAAAACCATTTTTGACAAAATACGGTGCAGTACTTTTATATAAAACAGAACAGTTTTTTACTAATCCCGTTCATAATGCGACATGGGCACCAAGGGCATTTTTTGTGTTTCCAATATCTTTTTTAACTTTAATTTCGCAGTTGCAAAAATCGGTCTTATTCTTTGACATTGCTTTTTGATATCAAAACTTAGTTTTTCCACCGTTTTACCACGAATAAACAATTCATAATACCCCCAACTTAGGAATTTATACAAAGCCCTGTGTTCTGAAACAGCCGGCCAGAACAATTCTGGATTTTTTGAACGTGGCAACATATTTACATCCTTCCAAAAATCATCAGAATGTATCAACCCGCAATTATACATAATATTAAAAGCCGACTTATATCCCGCCAATTCAAAATCTATTATTGCGATACGTTTTTTATTCAAATCTATAAAAACATTCCCACCATGTAAATCATTATGCCCAAAAACCATCAATTTATTTTCTGGTATATGATTTAAATAATCATAAATATCTTGAATTAATTTTTTGTCTTCGGCTGAAACATAGGTCTCATCCCAACCGTCCAACATCTGCGCTAAATCTGCCGCATTATTTATTCGCCCCATTCCCGGCACACCTGACACCTTGTCACTATACTTAATTGGTCGTAATTCTGACATATCATTTATAAATTCTGCCAACGCTTTATACACCCACTTTTTATCTTCGGGCGACAATTTTACCATCGCATCACCCCAGCGCACACCACTTGCAAACTCTTCACGAACCTTGCCATGCGCGATAAAGGTTCGCGGAACAAAATATGCCGGATTATTCTTTGCCCTTATTTCATCAGTAATTTTTTTCGCACTTTTTTGTTTGTCCATCCATTCGGCTTGCGAACTGAAACTGCGATTTCGCAGGTACTCTTTTACAACAATATCACCTGTCAGGGCCGCCGCTTTTTGCGCAACAGTTGCATGCCCCACAAACAAATCATCTGATTTTTTATCTTCACTTTTCGCAATATGAAACGTAACCTTATCTGCCATAATAAAAAACCTATTTACTTATTCTTCATATTTTTAATCTGCCGCCAATTTGCATGATTTTTCATATGTGTATCATACGAATCAGAAAAAAGATGTCCACCCTGCCCGTCTGCGACAAAATATAAAAACCTGGTCTTGGCCGGATTTAACACCGCCATTATCGCACTTTGCCCAACGTTTGCAATCGGCGCAGGCGGCAAACCGGCATTTCTGTATGTATTATACGGACTGTCTATTTTCAAATGCCCACGCAATAACGCAGCCCCCTGCATATCCCCCAACCCATCGGTTAGCGCATAGACAACTGTTGGATCTGCCTGCAATCTCATTTTTTTATTCAGCCTGTTTAAATACACACTGGCAACAATTGGCATTTCGCGCATCTGGGGCGTTTCTTTTTGAACAATGGATGCCAAAGTTATAACCTGGTCCCAATTTGTAAGTGGTTTTGGAAATGCACGATAAGCCTTGGCAAAATGTGCCCGCACATCAACCATCTTTTTCCGCATCAGTTCCAACACCGCCAAACGCTTTGTCCCACGCGCAACACGATACGTATCTGGGAACAATTGCCCATCTTTTAAATCACACACAGGCGCATTGTTACCCGCCTGGCATTCGACATCACCTGATAATTCAGACGAATTTTGTAATAACTGTTTTATTTGCCGCACAGTCAAACCTTCGGGAATAACAATCGTGGTTGCCGCCACATCACCGGTCGCCAGCATTTTTACAATACCCCATGTACTTGCCCCCACAGGTATATCATATTGCCCCATTTGAATTTTGCCGCCATGCAAACGCACAGACGCCTTGAAAATTTCAACAGAATCTATCAGCCCACTTTTATGCAGCCGATTCGCCACCCCAGATACCGAATCACCACTGGCAACATTAAATACCGCTGGCGCACGCACAGTTGAATGTACCCCGAACAAAAACACCAGCGCACACACAACAATAATCAACGGCGCAATCATCATTTGAATCAGTACACATTTTGGGAAAATTTTTCTAAACCTGGTCATACATTAAATTATTACAAATAACATCCACATTTGCAAACAACAAAAAATCCCCGTTTGGGGATTTTTCATTTTTTTTCATCTTCTTTACTTAAACCAATCGTACTTTTAATTGGATCGACAATTGATTCTTTGGCGCTGTCCAAAGTACGTATTAACGCACGTCTTATTTTTCCACTGATTGTCATTGGCAACGTATCTACAAATTCAATAACACGCGGGCATTTATAATGTGCTGTACGTGCCTTGACATGATTTTGTAATTGACGCACCAATATTTCAGTTGGCTGGAAATATTTATTTAAAACGACTGTTGCCTTGACCGCCATACCACGCGACGCATCCAATACGCCCGTTACTGCGACTTCACGAACCGCGGGATGTTCTGTCAAAACACTTTCTACTTCAAAAGGACTGACCCGATAACCACTTGTTTTTATCAAATCATCATTTCGTCCCACAAACCAGTAATACCCATCCACATCACGATATGCGACATCACCGGTATGGTAAAAGCCGTCACGATATACAGACGCTGTTTGTTTTTCGTTTTTATGATACCCCTGGAACAGTCCCAACGGCCGTCCATTCTTCAAAGAAACGCATATTTCACCCACAGTATCTGCATCTGTTATCACCCGTCCACGTTCATCCAGCAATACAATATCCCACCCCGCGGCCGGCATTCCCATAGACCCAGGCTTTGGTTCTATCCATTGGTTATTAAACAACAATACCGACGTTTCTGTTTGCCCGAATCCTTCGCGCAATTTAACGCCTGTATTTTCAAAAAAGCGTTCATATACTTCTGGATTTAACGCCTCGCCTGCGACATCTGCCTTGACCAATGACGACAAATCAAATTTATCCATATTTGCATGAATCATCATTTTATACGCTGTTGGTGGCGCACAGAAAGACGTCACCCGATTATCTGCAATCGCCTTTAATAAATCATACGCTGTAAACACGCGCGCAAAATCGAACACAAACACAGTTGCACCCGCCAACCATTGACCATACATTTTACCCCATGAACATTTTGCCCAACCCGATTCAGACAAAGTAAAATGAATATCATCATCGTTCAGCCGTTGCCAAAACACAGCGGTATTTATATGTCCCAATGGATACACAAAATTATGCGCAACCATTTTTGGCATATCTGTTGTTCCACTGGTAAAATACACAACCATCGTGTCGGTATTTTCATTTGGCACACGTTCAAATTCTGACGAATGCGTTTCACATGCATTTGCGATTTCGGCACTATCAATCAATTGAATATCTTGCTTATCCCCAATTGCATTTTTGATTTCACCGACAATCACGCCATCATCAAATGCAATAACAGTATGAATATCTGCCGCATCCAGTCTAAATTTAATATCTTCGGACTTTAATTGATTCGTAGACGGAATTGGAATCGCCCCCAATTTATGCATAGCCATCATCAGCACCCAATATTCCCATCTGCGTCGCATAAACAACAAAGCCGTATCACCTTTTTTCATTCCACGTTCAGCCAAGAAATTTGCGACTGCACTGGACATATCAGATAACATTTTAAAGGTTATTGATTTTTTCTCACCACTATCATTTACCCACAAAACCGCAACTTTGTCCGGTGTTTCTTTTGCGATAACATCCACAACATCGTATGCAAAGTTAAAGTTTTCAGGAACAATTGGTGTCGCATTTTGAATATAATCATCATAATTATCAAATGTTTCCTTACTCAGGAATTTTTTTGCGAACATTTTTCTTCCTTTTGGTTTACCTGGAAATAAATATGGAACATTTAAGTCAAATTACAAGAAAAAATTTTAAAAAAAAATATTGCAATACATCATAAAAGCACGCATAATCACAACCGATATATCGGAGTGTAGCTCAGCCTGGTAGAGCGCTACGTTCGGGACGTAGAGGTCGTGGGTTCGAACCCCGTCACTCCGACCAGTTTTATTTTATCAAAGGATTCTTAATGTTTGAATACGGTCCACATTGCAACGGTTGCAACGCACATTGTAAACTTGAAAGAAAATGTTTTACACGCACACTTATAAATGGCACAGAAATAAATCACAAAGAAATTCGTGACACCACAGACAAACAGATTATGTACGTACAACAAATATGTGAAAATCTATGCGGTAATTATGGACTACCAAATGTACCAGAAAATGCCACATTTCATATCAAAGAAAACGTGGTATGCGATGGCTGCGACCAACAATGCAAAATTACATGCGACCCAAAAAAATCTAATTGGGTAAAAATTGGGGACATGCATACCCCCGGCTCACACGCTTCCGTACACGATGCATTATTATACGGTACACAGTATGTTAAATTGTGTAAAAAACACAATAATACAAATTTCAAAATCGGTGCTGTTCAACAAAATGATTATTTTCTGCCACGAATTGGTTCAGAAATAATTCCTGAACACAAATTTAAAAACAAGTTTGATGCAATTATCAGAGCACTGATATTATTCAAAAATCGCGTATACTATAAAACAAAATAAAAATCCCCATTTGGGGATTTTTTTATATCTTTTTCAAGACCAGTGACGCATTTGTTCCACCAAACCCGAATGAATTGCTAAGTGCAACATCAACTTTCTTTTCACGGGCCGTATGCGGCACCAAATCAAAATCACCAACTGCATCTTCTGGGTCGTCTAAATTGATTGTTGGCGGCAATACACCATCACGAATCGCCAGCGCACAGAATATTGCCTCAACCGCACCGGCCGCCCCCAACAAATGTCCTGTGACAGATTTTGTTGAAGACATGGTAACATCTTGACCTGCGAACAAAGTTTTAACCGCCGCCAATTCACCCATATCACCCAAACCTGTTGATGTACCGTGTGCATTGATATAATCAACATCTGCAACAGACAGACCCGCATCTTTAATCGCGGCCTGCATTGCACGCATACCACCTTCGCCATCTGGTGATGGGGCCGTTATATGATGCGCATCCGCCGACATACCATAACCTGCGATTTCGGCATAAATTTTTGCACCACGTTTGATTGCATGTTCATAATCTTCTATGACTAAAATACCGGCACCCTCGGACATGATAAAACCGTCACGATTTTTATCCCATGGGCGTGACGCTTTTTCTGGCGCATCATTGCGCGTGCTTAACGCCTTCATTGCCGAAAAACCCGCCAAACCAATACGCCCAACTGCGGCCTCGGTTCCACCACAAATCATAATATCTGCATCACCATGCTGAATCATACGCACCGCTTCGCCAATTGAATGCGCACCTGTTGCGCACGCGGTTACTGCGGCGATATTTGGTCCCTGAAAACCGTACTTAATAGATATATGGCCCGCCGGCATATTAATAATACCCTTTGGGATAAAGAATGGACTTACGCGACGCGGACCATTTTCATGCAATTCAATACAATTATCATAAATCGTATTTAATCCACCAATACCACTGCCCACAGACACACCGATACGTGTTTTATCACCTGTATAAGAATCCAATCCTGCATCTTTGATTGCCTGATCTGCGGCCACAATACCATAAATAATACATTTATCCATTTTGCGCTGATCACGCGGTTCAATCACGGTATCAGGATTAAACATCCCCTCTTCTGTTCCAACCTGTGGCACGCCTGCGATTTGAGATGGCAAATCATCTACATTAAAACTGTCAATTTTACGAACGCCAGATTTGCCCGCGACAACATTTTTCCATGCATGTTCCACACCTGTTCCAACCGGCGATACAATTCCCATACCCGTGATAACGACTTTTTTCATATTTATAATCCTTTTACTGTTATTAAATACATACCCCTATCATAAACATTTTATTTTTTAAAATACAGTAAAAAAATCCGCTGTTATAAACAACAGCGGACATATTATACATGAAACACAATATTATTTTTTCTTGTGTTCATCGATATATTTAACGGCGTCGCCAACTTTTTCCAATTTAGCTGCTGCTTCATCTGGAATTGTGATATCGAATTCTTTTTCAACTTCCATAACGAATTCAACAACGTCCAAAGAGTCTGCGCCCAAATCGTTTACGAACGCTGCAGATTCTGTCACTTTATCTTCTGACACGCCCAATTTTTCTGCTACGATTTTTTTCACTTGTTCAAAAGTAGTCATTTTTTTTCCTTTATTTTAAGTTAAATTGTTTGGTCCTTACCATGACCGTCATTACTAATAAACCTATCATTTTATAGCCATAGTGTCAAGTAATTATAACAAACGATAACAAAAAACGATTTTTATCAGTATTCTTCATCCATCAACAAATCATCTAATAACTCGTTAAAATTAGTTCTTAAATCTTCTTTATCAGGTGCCCAAACCAGTTGTCTGGTTAAAAATTTATAAACGTCATCCATTGTTAAATTTGGCATACCTGCATTTTTCACAACCCGCTTCCACGCCAAACGTGGATCAATGATATGCGTTCCCCCGTATCCCGGGAACACCCATTGACCATCCTGAGACAAATCTTGCAACAGCACACATGCCCTGTCGGACAAAGGTTTATCTTTCCACATAAAGTGATTAAAATCTAAATCATCCCATGACATTGCAAAAACTTTTGACCGTGGTGCAAACGCATAAACCAGCATATAAAACGCAGATTGATACACAATATTTTCTTCCTGTGCGATTGCCTTCATTAATTTTTTAAGCCCTGTTTTATTCAGTGTTCGCACACGTCTTTTTTGTTGAATTTTTTCCAATCCCTGCACCGGATTATTTTTCACATATCCCATATCAATTGCATAGTTAAAAATACTGCCCAGCAATTCCTGCATACGCACAGCAATTGCGTTACCAGAAATTTTTGTGATTACGCTACGCACATCATCACCAGATATTTCATTGATATTTTTATCAAACAAATCAACCAAATGTTTATTAATTGCGCGCACTAATTTTACATATGAATCTTCGCTGCGTTTTACTTTATTTTCCAGATATAACTCTACAAATTGTTTAAAAGAAATTTTACGACGTCTGGTTGGCTTTTTTTTCATTGCCTGGTCCAAAGTTTTTTGGACTGCTGCGCGTGCCATATCAATATCTATATCTGGATAATTTCCGATAATGATACGTTTATCCTTGCCGTGCACACGCTTGCGCACAAAGAATGTTTTGGCCCCACGACTGGTCACATACATACGCAATCTGGGTTCTGTTATATCTTGCACGACATCAAATCCCGTCTTGGGCGCAGGCAGATTATCCAAAATATATGAACTGAAATAAAATTGATGTGCCATGTCTAAGCCTTTTTATTTTTGTTTAAATTTATTTTTCCAAAATCTGTTATATTCACATCTCAGACTTTGTAAATTTTGCCTTGCGGTAAAATATTTTTTATTTTTGTTATATGCGCCACACGTTTTGCATGAACACAAACATTCATTTCCCTGG
The DNA here is from genome assembly GCA_045601765.1 of Candidatus Enterousia sp. Taxonomy (GTDB): domain Bacteria; phylum Pseudomonadota; class Alphaproteobacteria; order Rs-D84; family Rs-D84; genus Enterousia. The sequence continues at coordinate 11,373 of JAZSAG010000061.1, forward strand.
GGCACAAAATTTTCACAGCGACTTTTTTGAAATTCCATCAGTGTACTTTCATACACCGCCCCCTTTCGATTTTTTACCCGAACATGCATCAATCGTTTTTTCAAACATGCATCGTATTCTTCATACGCCTCTTCTTCCATAAAAGCATGTTCAACGTCGCGCGCCGCAACCAGAACCATATTTTGTGCCGCATACAATTTCTGTTTTAAATTTTTGTATTCGGCCCAATCTTGTTTTTTCTGCGCCAAAGACGTTTTAAACAGATAAACAATCCATTTCACAGGCACCACCTTTGACCTATGAAACCTTAAGCGCATTTATAAATGCAGATTGTGGTATTTCTACATTTCCAAAAGACCGCATACGTTTTTTACCCTCTTTTTGTTTTTCCAGCAATTTACGTTTACGTGTGATATCCCCGCCATAGCATTTTGCAGTCACGTCTTTACGATACGCAGCGATTGTTTCTCTGGCGATAATTTTTCCACCGATTGCGGCCTGCAGTGGTATTTTAAATTGATGTCTTGGGATTAAATCTTTCAGTTTTTCCACAATTTGTCTGCCGCGTTTTTCTGCGAACGACCGATGACACATAAAAGACAACGGTTCTACATTTTCTTCATTGACCAATATACTAACCTTGACCAAATCGGACGGTTGATAACCATACACGACATAGTCAAAAGATGCATATCCTGATGATATAGATTTTACCCGGTCATAGAAATCAAATACGATTTCTGCCAACGGCAATTGGTACACCAACACCGCCCTGTTTCCGACATATGAAATATTTTCCTGGACACCGCGTCTTTCTGCGCACAGCGACATAATTCCACCCATATATTTATCAGGCATCATAATTGTTGCGCGCACCCATGGTTCTTCGATTGAAGCGATTTTTGTTACATCTGGCATATCTGCGGGATTTTCCAGTTCGATTGTTTCCCCACTGCGCATATTCAGTTTATACAGCACACTGGGCACAGTATTAATCAGGTTTAAATCAAATTCGCGCGCCAATCTTTCGCTGATAATTTCCATATGCAGCAATCCCAAGAACCCGCACCGCAGCCCGAATCCCAATGCCGAAGATTTTTCCACCGTAAACATAAAAGACGCATCATTTAATGCCAACTTTTCTGCACTTTCACGAAATGCGGGGTAATCATCGGCCTCGACCGGAAAGAACGAAGAAAACACCACTGGCACAGACGGTTTAAATCCCGGCAACATTTGTGCATTTTCCGACCGCGCATCAATAATTGTATCGCCCACCTTGCAGTCATGAATTGTTTTCATACCTGTGATAATAAAACCGATTTCCCCCGTATTCAGAACATCCACATTAACCATTTTTGGCGTAAAGTATCCAATTTTATCCACCACATATTCTGCCCCAGTTGCCATAAATTTTATTTTCTGCCCGCGCTTTAAATTTCCATCAACGATTCGGACCAGAATCACAACGCCCAAGTAAGAATCATACCACGAATCCACCAACAGTGCGCGCGTTGCGGCATTTTCATCACCATGTGGTGGTGGCAACTTATTTACAATTTCTTCCAGCAATTCCGGAACCCCATCGCCTGTTTTCCCAGACACGGCCAACGCATCTTTGGCATCCAGTCCAATAACATCTGCGATTTGTTCGCGCGTTCCCGCAACATCACTTGACGGCAGGTCGATTTTATTCAGCACCGGCAGCATTTCCAAATCATTATCCAACGCCAGATATGCATTTGCCAACGTCTGTGCCTGGACCCCTTGGGTTGCGTCAACCAAAACCAATGCCCCTTCACATGCGGCCAGCGACCGTGACACCTCATAAGAAAAGTCCACATGCCCCGGTGTATCCATCAGATTTAATTGATATACCTCGCCATTTTTTGCCTTGTAATTCAACCGCACAGTTTGTGCCTTGATAGTAATTCCACGTTCACGTTCAATATCCATAGAATCCAGCACCTGCGATTTCATTTCGCGCGATTCCAGTCCCCCCGTAAATTCAATCAACCTGTCAGACAGCGTTGATTTACCATGATCAATATGTGCGACAATGGAAAAATTTCTGATATTAGATTGCTTCATAAAAACACCTGTATTCACATGCGGCAATAATAAACCAGTATCAACGCCTTCGCAAGGTATTTTTTATACCTATTTTAAATTATTCAACAGTTCATCAATACGTTGTGCGCGTTCCAATGTATCATCGTATTGGAACTTGATATCTGGGACATATTTTTGATTCATTCGCGCGCCCAGTTCGAACCGAACCGTTTTTGTAATATCGTCTAATTTTTTTTGAACGGCGGCCACATCTGGGTTACGCGTATAATAAAACAATCGCACAAATTGCAATCCCCCATGCGCATTTGCCCCGACCAGTGACACCCCACCGATCAACGCATCATCGCCCCAAACATCGCGCAGTATTTCTGCGACCAGGGTTTGAACCTTGCTGGCAATACGTTCACCGCGATTTGAATTAAAATGTTTTTTCATCATGATAAAATCTTTTCGAATTGTTACTTATTATGATTGTAAAATATTAAATATTAAATTACAATCAAGTAAATTTTTTATCAATGGGGGAAAAATCATGAAGTTTTCAGAATACATCTTAAAGAAATCCGAATCACCATTTTATTCATGGATTGTATTTTTATTGACGATATGCGAATCGATATTTTTATTTATCCCCCCCGAAGT
>JAZSAG010000062.1:0-47159 GCA_045601765.1 Candidatus Enterousia sp.
ATGGCTACGATCCGACTTTATATTACAGTACTATACGTAACCACAACAAACAAAAGGAGAAAATAAATGAAAAATTTAACAAAAAAAATCATAACTTTTGCATCTGTATTGGGTGCGGTTGTTTTGCTGGCTGGGTGTGCAACAAACTGTCCAGATAAAAAGCATCATCATATGAAAAAACATACTTATCAGGCACAACCTGTAGAGTTAATAGAATCTGATACAATTGTTGTTTATCAGACGCATACAGATGCAGATGTAAATCATGTTTATGCGAAAATGTACACGCACAGCAGCCATGGTGGTCAATCAAAAATGGGACATATCAAATTCCGTGAAACAGACAATGGTTTGAAAATGGAAGTTGATTTGAAAGATTTAAGACCAGGTGTTCCATATGACGTTCGTTTGTATCAATGCGGAACATGTTATAATGATGCAAAATGTTGCAATAACGCGCATTTGATGAATGTTAAATTACCAATGTTGCAGGCAGGTGAAAGCCGTCATTTAAAACAGACTTATATGATTCAGGGCCTGAATGCGGCACAAATCAACGGTGCTAATATCTATCTGGAACGTGATGGTGGATATAAGGCAGGTTGGGGCAAATTAGAAAAATAATATTGTCTGACTAAAATGCAAAAAAACACCCGAATTTGGGTGTTTTTTTTATTATGTTTTTTACTTTAAGAAAATATTCTTATGTGCTAAGATTTTGCCGTGATGAAGGTTCTAAGGAGTTTTTGCTTTGCAGCAATGTTTATAAGCAGTGCCTGTTGTGCGTTTGGCGCAGATATTATTGCGTCTGATGTAAATGGTGGTGTTGCATTTTTTAGGAATGATAAGATTGTTTTAGATGGTGTGATCGTTAATCCAAATAATTTATTTATAGAAAATTTAATAACTGTTGAAAATCATGGAAATATTCAGACGAATATTAATATAACAGATGGGGCAAAATTGTATCTTAGAAATACAGGAAATGTCGATTCTGTGTTTAGTTTGGGCAGTGGGGCGACGTTATATCATAAAATTACAAACCAAGATGAATTAAAATGGATTGATTTTGGGGTAAATTATACAGCCTATATAGACAGTACAGATATGTTGTCTTTGACGGATGTTGTCGCGGTTACAAACGATTCGGATAAGATATTTATACAAAATACAACAATGACTATTAATGGTATGCCAGATAATACATCAAAGCATGTTGAACTGGGTGAAAATGTGACGTTTGTTTTGGATGGGTTTTCTGGGGTGTATGAAGGTGTGGTTTTAGAGTACGTAAGTGGTACGTCCAATGTAGTGTTTGTGTATGGTAATGAAAATGAAATGTTTTCTGATTATGGGTATATAAAAAATAATAAATTATATGTCGGGCATGTGCGTGAAACAGATTATGAGAAAATATTTAATAATGATTTAGGACGATTTTTAAATAAAGTTCGTATGGATAATAGTAGCGATTCGTTGTTCGTGCGGCTGGATAATGCGTTAAGTATGCATGAATTGAAAGATATTATGCAAGAATCAGTATTATTTAATCCAGATGTTTTATTTGCGCCATTACGTATAATGAATGATTTAAATTTTGCAGATATGGATAATACCCGTGGTAATGTCAGTGGGAATTTGTTTGGTTTTAATTCAGATAAATTCTATGCGTATGGGATTGGTGCAAAAATAGGGTTTGATATATTAGAAAATCTTGATGGGTATGCATCTGTTCAATTGGGAACGATTGAATATTTAAGTGATATAGATGCATTTGGTGGGGAATTATATGGTCTTAATATAGGGGTCAGATACACAACAGAAAATAATATGTTTCTGCGTGGTGATTTTGGGTTGTTTAGTGTTGATACTGATATGAATGCGGTTTTTTATAATAATAAGAAAATTGAATATCCTTGTGCGGATTCTGGGTATTTGAATATTGATGTGGGACGCGTTTTGTCGTATGACGATAATATTACAATTTCCCCATTTGTTGGGTTGCGAATGGAAAATTATTCTGTGGGTAATTACAGTGAATCTGATACAGGTTTATATGCCGGGGCAGATATTGATTTTGATGTGGAATATTCTGGAATAAAATATGTATACGCATTACGTAGTGCATTTGATACAGATATGACGTATATGTTAAATGGTAAAATTGGTTTCTGGTCGGTCACAGATGCACTGGGTGGTGATGTTTCTTTGTCATTGACTAATTCACAAGATGTGATGTCTTATAAAATATCTGTGAATACGCAAATTTCTTTTTAAACAATTTTTCCGCGCAATGATGCCTTGTTTGCCGCCGTAATTTGAATCTGGGCCAAGGTTGGGGCAGGGGCATCATTTGGTATTTGTACAATACATTGCTGCATATATGGCGTGCGATAAATGTAATGTTTGCCGGTTTTGTCCGGACCTTCTAGCAGGCATTCCATTGTTTTATCAATGCAAGATTCATTAAAACTGCGTTGTAATTCGTTTAGTTTTTCGTCCAGTATGGCCAGGCGTTGCGCCTTGATGTTTTCTGGTATTTGGTCTGGCATTATTGCTGCCGCAGTATGTGGACGTGGTGAATACTTAAATGAATATGAATTTATGTATTTTATTTCGTCTGCGATTTTCATAGTTTGTTCAAAATCATCGTCTGTTTCACCAGGAAAACCGACAATAAAATCAGAAGATATCTGAATGTCTGGGCGCGCAATACGCAGTTTGCGCACAATGTCTGTATATAATTCCAAACTGTATGGTCTGTTCATGCGTTGCAATACATTTTGTGAACCGCTTTGTATCGGCATGTTTAAAAATGGTAATAATTTAGGCTCGGTGGCGAACATATCTATTAAGTCATCTGTCATTTCGGTCGGATAACTGGATGTAAAGCGTATGCGTTTTATGGTGTCTATTTTTGCTGTTTCGCGAATTAAATCAGACAGTCGATATGTTTTGCCCGATTCGTCAATATATTTATATCCGTTTACGTTTTGGCCCAAGAAACATATTTCAACCGCACCAGTCTGGGCGGCATGCAAAGTGTCGCGCATGACATCGTCAAAACTGCGGGACAGTTCACGACCCCGTGTGTATGGCACAATACAGTATGTGCAAACGTGATTGCAGCCTTCTTGGATAGGAATGTATGTGACGGTTGGACTGGAAATCATCTGTGGCATTTCGTCAAATTTTTCCAGGCCACCTAAATCAATATTTAATAATCTGGCATCTGGGTTATCCAAAATTTGTGGCAGTTTATGATAACTTTGTGGACCCAATACAAAATTTAAATCAGGAATTCTGCGAAACGCGGTTGCGCCAGCCTCGCGGGCAACACAGCCAACAATGCCAAACAGGGCAGATGGCTTTTTTGCACGTCTGATACGCCCAAGGGCGGAAAATACTTTATCTGTTGCCTTGGCACGTACGGCACATGTATTTAATATAATAATATCTGCATCATGTACGTTATCTGTTTGCGTCATGCCACGATGCTGTAACATCGCCGCAATACGCCAACTGTCGTATACGTTCATTTGACAACCAAAGGTTTGAATAAAGAATTTTTTCATGGTGCTATTTATGTCTGGTGTTGTTATACATTCTTTGAATGCGTTTTTGTTGTGTGCGATTAAATTGCTGAGCCATATTTTTTGTATGATATTTGCGTGCACGGCTTTCTTCCAAAGATATGTTGTTTTCAGGTAATATCAGGTTGCCTGGATTTTCAAGCATTTCAGGTATATTTTCTAATATCATTTCTTCATGTATATCGGCCTGAATTTCGTGTGATTTAGCAAGTAATTCGTTTGTTAATCCCGTTGAAGATACTGCAGTTTCAGATAATACAAGTATTTTTGGGTTTTCAAGTGTTTTCGGAATGTTTATTACGATGTTTTTTTCCTGAATACCGTTTTCAATCCGAAATTTTGTTATTTCAGCAAGTATTTCGTTTTTGTATTCTTCTAATAAAGCGTGTACTAAAGCACGTAAAACAACACTCATTTTTTTACTTTTGTCTGATTCTGGTGTTTTGTAATTGTTTTATATATCTTTTGTTCATTACTTTTTGTTTGTTTGTGTTTGGACGACCTGTGTGTACGGGTGGGTTCGGAATCTCAACTACACCGTATTCAACGCCTGTGATATGATTGTTGCCTGTGATTGTTAAAACTTTTGTCATTGTTTAATCCTTTTGTTATGCTAATTTTTTACGTAATATTTCATTTACAACGGCTGGGTTCGCAGTGCCACCTGTTTTCTTCATTACATTACCGACAAAGAATCCAAGTAAACCGACTTTGCCAGATTTATATTGTTCAACCTGGGGTTGGTTTGCGGCGATAACTTCATCAACAATCGATTCGATTGCGCCGGTGTCTGTCATCTGTTTCATGCCGAATTTGTCTGCAATACTACGCGGTGTGCCCGATTCGCCATCCAACATTTTGATAAAGATTTCTTTGGCCTGTTTTCCGTTAATTGTGTTTTCAGATAACATATCAACCAGTTCTGCTAAATCAGATGGTGTGATAATGCGCATGCCGTCAATAATGCCGGATTTTTCGTTCTTTTCATCCCAATTTTCTGGGTGCGCGAACAGTTCTGATATCATCCAGTTTGCAACGGCCTTGGCACGTTTGGCATCGCCACACACCGCAGAATCATACCAATGTGAAATGTCAACCGTTTCCGTCAGGCGGTTCGCGTCATATTCAGACAGCCCGAAATCATGCGTATAGCGCGCGCGCGTCGCAGATGGTAATTCTGGCATAGTGCGACGAATATGTTCAATTTGTTCGTCTGTTATTTCAATAGGCAACAAATCTGGGTCTGGGAAATAACGATAGTCCAGTGCGTCTTCTTTGCTGCGCATTACAGATGTTGTGCCGTCGTCTTGGTGAAAACGCATTGTGTCTTGGCTGATTGTGCCACCGTTTTCATATATTTCAATTTGGCGACGGGCCTCGTATTCAATGGCTGTTTTGATAAATTTAAATGAAACCATGTTTTTTGTTTCTGTACGTGTGCGGAATTCTTTTGAACCAACTGGGCGAACAGATACGTTTACGTCCGCACGCATGGAACCTTCTTCCATGTTTGCGCGTGATACGCCCAATGCACGTGCGATTTCACGAATCGCGCGCAGATATCTTTCGGCCTCGTCTGGGGATGAAATATAAGAATTGTTTTCAGGATTTTTTGTGTCCAGGAAAGTAACGATTTCCAACAGCATTACCCCCGTACGGTTAAAGTCTACGAATGATTTTGTTGGATGTATGTCGTGTTTGTTTTTTGCCGCGTCTTGTTCCATGTGGGCGCGTTCAATAAATATCTTTTTAGGGTTGCCGTCATCGCCCATGATTTCTACCCAACCACGTCCAACCACAGGTGGTTGATCTGCGGGTTGTGAAATCTGATAGCCTTGGGGCAGGTCAGGGTAAAAGTATTGTTTACGCGCAAAACAACTGCGGTGGGATATTTCGGCATTCAGGCCCAAACCCATTTTAATTGCCTGTTCAACACAATATTTATTTAATACTGGTAACATCCCAGGCATTGCGACATCAATCATTGAAACCTGGGTGTTGGGGGCAACGGTTGGATTATAGTCCGCGGATGCACCACTGAACAATTTTGATTTAGACAGTACCTCTATGTGTGTTTCCAGCCCAATTACGACTTCCCATTCGCCTGTTTTGCCTTTTATTGTAAACATTTTGTCTTTTTCCCTTGCTTTTTTGGTTTTAGTGTCTTATTATTCTTTCCGCGTTGGCTAGGTAGCTCAGTTGGTAGAGCAAGGGACTGAAAATCCCTGTGTCGGCGGTTCGATTCCGTCCCTAGCCACCATCTCCTTTCTAAATGCGACCGTATTGGTCGTTTTTTTATTAGACAAGAAGATGTGCGTTAAATTCATATCTTTATTTCCCCATAATTGTTGTTGGGCGGTTGTTAATGTGTGCCGCTGTTTCAATGTGCTTGGCCAATTGCAGAACACGCATATCGTCAAAACGACGGCCGACAACCTGTATCCCCAGTGGCAGACCATTTTGTGCCACACCACATGGTACACTGCACGCAGGTACACCCGCCAGATTCATTGCAACCGTGAATAAATCCAGGGCGTAATATTCCAATGGTGTTAAATCTGAATTTAATGTCATCGCAGTGCCAGCACTGGATGGGCATACGATTAAATCACATTGTTCAAATGCCGCGTTAAAACTGTCTGAAATCATACGACGAACGCGGGCGGCCTGCATGAAATATACATCGTATGATTCACTGGATAATACCGCGGTCCCAATAATCATACGGCGTTGAACCTCGTCACCAAAGCCGGCGGCACGTGTCTTTTTAAATGTGTCATAGATATCTTTGCCTTCGATGCGCAGACCATAACGCATGCCGTCATACCGCGCCAGGTTTGATGATGCCTCGGCCGGGGCAATGATGTAATATGCCGCCAATGCATCCAAGATATTTGGAATTGATACTTCTATAATTTCGGCGCCCATAGATTTTAAATCAGCAATACGGGCATCAAATAATTTTTTCATGTCTGGCGAAATTTCAACATTTGCAAATTCTTTGATGATGCCAACACGTAACTTTTTACCATCGCCCAAGACGGGTGTCAGTGGCGCGGTACAGGTAAAGTTATTTTGTGCACTGGTTGAATCTTTGGGGTCGTGTCCCGCCATCACAGATAACATTAACGCAGTGTCATCAACAGTGCGTGCAATTGGACCGGGGGTGTCCAAACTGGATGCAAATGCGATACAGCCCCAACGTGAACACAGACCGTATGTAGGCTTCATGCCAACCATGCCGGTGATTGCAGATGGAAAGCGAATAGATCCGCCCGTGTCGGTCCCTGTGGCCGCAATGGCAAGCCCTCCTGCGACCGCAGATGTAGAACCACCAGATGAACCGCCGGCAGTTAAATTTTTATCCATTTGCCATGGATTAACCGGGGCACCAAAGAAACTGGTCTTGCTGAATGTGCCCATCGCAAATTCGTCCAGATTTGCCTTGCCCAGTAATACTGTACCTGCATCAATTAAATTTTGTGAAACAGTTGATTCATATTCTGGAACAAAGTTTTCCAACATGCGTGATGCCGCCGTCGTACGAATGCCACGTGTTGCAAATAAATCTTTCATTGCAATTGGCATGCCGTCCAGAGGCAGGACATCGCCCGCCGCACGTCGCGCATCAGATGCCGCCGCATCAGACAATGCACGTTCAGGTGTTGTGGTGATATAGCAATTTAAATCAGCACCATATTTTTCAATGCGGTCCAGATATGCACGTGTTAATTCAACGGCACTTATTTCCCCGCTGTTTAATTTTTCTAAGGCTTCTGTTAGTGTCAGGTTAATCATTTTTGCTTTCCGTAATGTTGTGGGAACAATATTGCACCCAATGTTTGCTTAATAAAATTGTCTTGGCATTTTCCCGCCCGCAGGTTACGTGCACAACAGTTGACCTTGGCAATGTCCGAAGGAATACATTTTGCGCATTGGGGCATACTGTCCGGATAAAACATGCCAGATATATTTAACCAACTGAAATGTTCGTTGTTATATGGACCAAAATGTGTCCATTCTTCGAATTCAATACTGGCAGATTTAATACATGCATTTGGTGCAGGTTTGTTTGAATGAAATTTACTTATAATTTGATGTGCCTGTTCAGTCGTTACAAAACCCAATTGATATGTGTGTGACATAAAACTGTCATATTGGTCTGGAACCGTGAATTTTACAGGAACTTTTTTCGGTTTTTTTTGCATGTTTATTCACCGTCCATAATTTTTGGTACCGCAAAATATCCACGTGAAGTGCCCGCGTCATCGGGTGTGTTTGCCAATACTAAATCACGAATGTTACCGTCTGTGACAACGTCATCACGTTGGGGTAATTTGTGCTCTGCTGGGTTTAATAGTGGTTCAACCCCGGTTGTATCAATTTGTTGTAATTTGTCCAGCCATTCTATTACAGAATCAATATTCATCTGTTCCAGTTTTTCGTCTGAAATTTCTATTTTGATTAAGTCAGCGAATTTTTGTAATTGTTGCTTGCTAAATGCCATTTTCAATCCTATATTAAAAACAAAAGGAATTATACAATGATTTTACCAGATTTCAAGGCTTTTCCACGTCAGGGACGTTTGTTGGGAATTGATTGGGGACAAAGACGTATCGGGGTGGCCGTGTCTGATGAAAAGCGCAATTTTGTTTTTGTGCGGTCGGCAATTGTGTTGCAACGTGGGGCGACTAACCATGCAAATTTAGTCGCGGCAATCGCAAAAAATGAGGCTGTGACGGGAATTATTGTGGGACTGCCGGTGTTTAATGATGGTACAGACAGTGATACAACAAAAATGGTGCGTGGATTTATAAACGAATTAGCAGAAATAACAGAATTGCCAATTTGTGTACTGGAAGAAAATTTGACGTCTGTGACGGCCCAGGAAAATATGGGGCGTGTACGTGTGCATGATTTAAAAGAAAAATTAGATTCTGAATCTGCACGTGTTATTTTGGAAAATGCAATTGCAATGATAAACCGGGCCTAAGGTAAAAAGCCCGGTTTTATTGCGTATAGCGGTTTATTCTTCTTCTTTTTTGTCGGGTATTTTACCGTCCGCAGATAGTAACACTGCGATTGGGCGTGTTGAATCAAATTGTGCGCAGATAACAAATATGCCCACCAACATTGGAACACTGAAAAACATGCCGGCAACGCCCCATAACATCCCCCAGAATACCAGGTTTATTAAAATGGCAAGTGTAGACAGGTTTAATGTCTTGCCCGTGAATTTTGGTTCAAGTATATTGCCAAATATAATTTGTAATGCAATTAGTCCAACCGCTGTTAATATCGGTTGCTGTAATGATGGGGCGGTGACCAATGTGTATAAAATTGGCAATGAGCATGCAACAATTGCACCAATCGTTGGAATGTAACTGGTTATAAATACTATAAATGCCCAAACGCCTGCAAATTCAACACCAATTAATTGCAACCAGATAAATGATAATACGCCGGTTATGCCAGATATTGTTGTTTTAACAAAAAGATATCTTTTCATGTTGTAATCTATGCTGTCCAAGATATAACGTGATTTTTTTGATTGACGTTTGCTGGGGAACAGGGCAGAGAATTTCTGATTAAATGTACTTTGTTCTATGAACATAAATATCATGTACACAAACACCATACCCATAGATGTGGCAATGGTTGCAACAGATGCACCGATGTTTGATGCAATGTCTGCAATGTTTGGTAAAATATTTGCGTCAAATTTTATTCCCACAGAATTGGATAGGTATGCACCAAATTCAACCAGTTTGGTTTGCAACGCCGGCAGTTTTGTAAGCAGTTCTGAAAACATGGGCTTGATTTGTGTTACAAATAAATATCCAATCCCAAGTACTGTGATCAGTGTTGCGATATGCGCGATAAAGTTAAATGTTTTGTGCCAGAATTTATGTTCTGGTGTCGGGGTTTTGTATGGTAAAACCTTGCGGTAATAGTCAGATATGGCGTTCATTAAATACCATAAAAATGTCGCAATTAGCAATGGTATTAAAATTGAGCGTCCCACCCATAATAAAAATATAAGTGCGATAAATGTTATTATTCCGTTCATGTGCTTAGTCCTGGGTTATTTGTATTGGTGTGTTTGTATCGTTAATGTTTATTGTTATTGTTTCTGGTGATGTTGGCGCGAATAAATTCAGTGCCAGTGTAATTAATATGATTGCGATGTTTGCAATTACAGAATAGGTTGCGTATTTACCAGGCATGCCTTGTGCAAAATTTTTGTGCCCGATTTGCATAACCCATATTCCATAAATTAGTGCAAATATAAATGTCAATAATACTGGTGTAAAACCAAAGAATAATACAGACAGTAATGTTATAAATATGAAAACAGATATTGTGTTTATATTATTTGCCAATGTCCAATTTATGAATTTGTTGTAATGTTTGCTGCCTGATGTGATGGTCGTTTTCTTTTCGTTTGTGTTTAACAAGAACCCGGGTAGCCACAGTGATGTAAAACCAAATGGAATGCTGAAAATTATTTTCCATGTCGGGACGTTGAAATGCTGTATACGGCGGATTTTGGCGTATAGATTGGCAAAGTATATGCCGCCTGCATATAATGTAAACAGACTGAACAATATCATCGCAAAGATAAATGTTGTGATAGATGTGGCCTCAAGTGTCATTAATTTAAACATGATAGTTTGTGAATTAAACACAATGATATAAAGTGTTAAATAAAAGCACAGTGATGTTATCAGTGTTTGGGCAATGTGTAATGACACAAATGATTGCCGGTCCATATTGGTAACAGGTAATCTTTTAATCATAAATATTATGCTGTAAATAAATGCGCCGACAATTAAAATAAAAAATATATTTTGTGCCAGGTTGGGCGAAAATAATCCGTCCAAAACAAATGTGTGTATTGTTGTCATTAAAAATATCAGGCCAAAAGATAAAAAACTGAACTTTAATGGCGCCCATAACAGCCAGTTTGATAGTTTGTTTGTTTTATTTGCAGTCATAAATATTTCCCCCCATGTGTTAAATACAAGTTTTATTTTATCATATTTTTTCCGTTTGATAAAGTTATTGTGTTTGTCGGTTTAATCATGTCTGAAAATGCCTGTTGATGACTGATGTATACAAAGGTTGTGTTTGGCATTTCAGATATAATGTTTGCAATCATTTGCTGTGTATGAATGTCTGCGCCAGAATCGGGTTCATCTAATATTGCCAGTTTGGGTTTTGTCATCATAAGACGTAATAGCATTATTTTTTTACGTTCACCCCCAGAAAAACCAACGTTTACACTGCGGTTTAACCATTCGCGTGGGATGTTTAATTGCTCTCTGGCGCGTTCCAGTTCTTCAAGAAATTCACCCATTGATAAATCTTGGCCTGATTGAAAATGTTTGTGGGCGGCGCAGGAATGTTTTAACAGGCTGATTATTGTAAGGCCTGGGATTTCGGGAACATGTTGTGCGCCCAGAAAGATACCCATCAGCGCGCGTGTTGTTGCGTTTTCGTTTGTAATGTCGTGGCCGTCAAATAATATCTGGCCTGATGTAATCGTATATTTTTGGTCGCCGGCAATTGTGTTCGCAAGTGTTGATTTCCCACAGCCATTATGGCCGGATATCAATACGCGTTCGCCAGGTGCGATTTCCATGTTTATATTGTCTAGTAATAATTTATCATTCAAAGATACAGATAAGTTTTTTATTTTCAGCATTGGTTTATTCCTTTGATAATGCCATTTGTATCAGTTGTTTTGATTCAACCAAGAATTCCATTGGCAGGCGCGATAGAACAGGTGTTGCGGTTGCGCCAATTATTAATGCTATTGCAGAGTCTGTTTCAATGCCAGACATGTTCAAATAATTTAGTGCGTCGGCATCAATTGCACCGGTGGTTGCCTCGTGCGATTGGTGATTATTGGTGCCGTTGTGTATTATACGGGGCAGGGTGTTTGCGGTGGCGTTTGTGCCGATTATTCGGCTGTCACATTTTGATGCGTTTGTGCAATTGTTGCCGGCAAAAGATACCAGACTGCGAAATGTTTGATTTGATGCGTCTGTGGCAACACCGTATGACACGATATTTGATGTGGTGTTGTCGCCAATGTGTATCATTTTTGTGCCGGTGTCTGCCATTTGGCCACCGCGTGTAATGGACAGTGAATAAAAGTCGCTATACGCATTGTTTCCGGACAAAATTGTTGATGGATATTTCCAGGTCAGGGCGGAACCAACCTCTAGTTGTGTCCATAATAATTTTGCATTATTTTCACATCGACCACGTTTGGTGACAAAGTTTAATATGCCGCCTTGGTTTTTTGTGCCGTCAAAGTCACCGGCATACCAATTTTGCACAGTTGCATATTTTACAGTGGCGTTATCCAATACAATAATTTCAACAACCCCACTGTGTAATTGATGGTGGGGGCGTCTGGGGGCGCTGCAACCTTCCATGTATGTTAATTCTGCGCCCGTATCTGCGATTATCAATGTGCGTTCAAATTGCCCAATTTTTGCAGTTTCAATTCTGAAATAACTGGCCAAGTCAATGGGGCATTTCGTGTTTGGGGGAATATACACAAATGTGCCATCAGAAAATACGGCCGCATTTAATGCCGCAAAAAAGTTATCTGTGTTGGGGACAACGGACCCCAGATATTTTTTTACCAGTTCTGGGTGTTTTTGAACGGCGTCTGAAAATGGCAGAAATATAATGCCCAATTTTTCCAGTTCGTTTGTATAAGACGTGTGGACAGAGCGACTGTCTATGACCGTGTCAGTTGCCATCCCCATCAGGGCTTTTTTCTCGTTTTCGGGCAGTCCCATTTTATCATAAATTTTGCCCAGGTCTGAATTATCAATTGGTTCTGGTTCGTTGTAATAGTTTAAATCGTCATAATTTATGGGGGTATAGTCTATTTCTGCCCAGTGGGGTTCGGACATTTGTTGCCATTTTTTGTATGCGTCCAGACGCCACTGTAATAACCATGCGGGTTCATTACGCGCGGCAGATATTTCACGAATAAGATCTGTTGATAATTTCGCCATATTTTATTTTTAACTTTGTGCCGCCAATTGTTTGGCCTGGGTAAAGAAAGTTAATGATTGCCCCAGCAGGCCGTCTGTAAAGGTTGATGATAACAATGTATCGTTTTCAGTGTTTGCCAGATATTGTAAAAAACTTTCTGCGCGACGTATATAGTTGTCAACACTGCGGGCGATTTCAGAATTTAATTTGATGTTGCGGCGCAGTTTTTCAAGTGTAAAAGGATTTTTTGAATATTCGTCCATGACACCACCCAGGGCGCGCCACAGTGGGTGTTCAGGTGTGTTGCGTGGCATTACGTCAATAGATGCCATGATGGGAATCAGGTTTTGCAACAGGTCTTGATAAATCATTTCGGCGTTTTCGGTCACGGCATTGGTCGCAGATTTATTTTTTAGCACAGATTGTATTTTTATAATCAGGCTGTTTTGATAGTCCAAAATTTTATTTATGTTTTTTATATGGCTGTTTGTTTTTTGTATATATACAGCAACAATGATAAAAACCAGTACCATCAGGCCTGTTGTGCCCAGTAAAACAACGTTTTCCATAATTTATCCTTTTATTTCCATGACAGTATAACATCTTTTTGCGATTCGCGCGATCTTAGATTTCGGTTAAAATTTTTTATTGATTTTTGTGTTTTTTAAGTCTTGCACAGATTCGGTCAAATTGTTATAATATACATTAAATAAGTAAATACACAGGGAAAGGAAGTCTTATAATGTTCCGCAAAATATTGATTTGTGCTATGTTTGCAACTGCGGCGGGCTATTGCTTTGCTGCAGATATGTTACCTCAGGTCGTCACGTCAGAGGTGTTTTATCAACGGGTTGGTGATTTTGATGATGCAGGGTATCAGTATTCAAATGGTGTTGCCCAGCCGTATGTTCCTGCGTGGCCATTGGCGGGATCTGATGCAGACGTTGTTATTGGTTGTGCAACAGGTGCATGTTCCCAGACAAAACAACAGGATAATATTCGTGTTGTGTCTAAGATTGGGTCTGATTTGGTCATAGAAAATGACTTTGATGTCAGTAATTTTGGTGAATTTGCTGGTTGGTCTGGTGGTGCAAATATGCTGCATGGTACACAAATACCTGCGGGGTTTGATGACGAATGTAATTCTTCTGCGGAAATGCCGTTGTTGCATCGCGAAGTGTTAGAGGATGATGGTGCAAATGTTTTGGCCGTGTCACGCAGTGGTCGCAAGACATGTGGCAAATATGCAGATTCTTATGATGCGTTTGCTGTAAAAATGGGAATGAACGCCGAACAAGAAGAAACAATTGTTACCGAAGAAGAAATCGAGGTTGCTGTTGAATCAGAGGCGCCGGCGCCTGTAATGGATCAGGTTCGTTCTTGGGTTGTTGCAAATGGTCAGACATTACGTGAAGTGTTACAATCTTGGTGCGACAAAGAGGGTTGGGACCTGGTTTGGGCAACGTCACGTGAATACCCGATTGAGGCCAGTGCCGTGTTCAAGGGACGCTTTGTTGATGTGGCGTCTGCGTTGGTGCGTAATTTTGGACGCGCAACACCAATCCCATATGCCAAGTTTTACAAGGGAAACAGGGTGCTAGTTGTTTCAACCAGTGAAGAATAATTTTTTACAGCCATATCTATAGGAGAATGTAAATATGTTAAAATCAATGAAAACTTTTGTTCTGTGTACTTTGGTTGTTGGGACTTTGATGGGATGTGCCAAAGAACAATCGGCCAAGGTTGCCGCATCGGTGGACCAAGATTTTATTAATGCATATGATGCATTTGAAATGGCTAAAAATCCACGGGCCAAGGTTGCCAGTGGTGATACTGTTTCTATGTCCGAGGGGGTTTGGCTGGGAAATAAATCTGTGGTTTTAGAACACCGGAATAATTTACCCGGAAAATTTGAGACAGATACAGGTGTTACTATATTATTAAATGAACCTGTTTCTTTGCAGGTTTTGGCAAATGATATTTATTCTGCAACAGGTATTCCTGTGAAAATAGACAGTCAAATTGCCCAGGATAAATTAAGAAAAACTGTAAATGTTGCCTATACTGGTAAATTGTCTGGATTGTTGTCCCAGGTCGCAACAGATTTAGACCTGCTGTGGTATTATGACAAAAATTCAATTGTGTTTTATGAAACAGAGACAAGAACGTTTACTTTGTTCGCCCTGGGGACCGAGGTTGCATACCAGACAGCCGTATCAACAGACGATTCTAATGAGGTGTCTTTGCAATCAACATTAAAAGAATGGGACGAAGTAGAAAGTGCAATTGCGTCCATTATCGGCAAAAGTGATAATGCAGATTTCACAGTGTCACGCAGTTTAGGTACAATTACTGTGACGGCATCACCATCTGTGTTGGCGCGTGTGGGTGAATATATTGAACGTCAGAATAAACGTCTGTCGCAATTAATCACAATTGATGTCAAGGTATTACAGGTTACGATTTCTAATGATTCGGCATTTGGTTTGAATTTGGCGGCGGCTATTAATTCAACGTCTGGGTTAAATATCGTTGCAAACCCAAAGAATAACCTTGCATCGACCGAGGCCAGTTCAATGAATATCGCGGTATTATCAAATGCGGTGTCTGCATTGACGGGTGCAACACATCTTGAAGGTACAACAACCGTAGAAGGTGCATATACCCAAGATCAGATTATGAATGGCTCTTTGTCTGGGGCCGCGGGCAGTGCCGCATTGATTGAATCTTTGGCCAAGCAGGGCAAGGTGTCTTTGGTGACAAACGTTGGTGTTACAACACGCAGTAATCGTGTTGCCCCGGTCAGCAATACACGTACAACCGGATATATTAAACGTTTTGAATCACGTAACTTTACAACTGTTGAATCCAGCACCGTTGACCAAGACGATTTGGAAACAGGATTTACAATGCAGTTGTTGCCAAATGTTCTGGAAAATGGCAAGATTTTATTGCTGTTCCGTATGTCGGTGCGTGAATTGTTACGTATGTCAACCCAGACAATCGGCGAAGTAACCCTGCAATTGCCCGAGGTTGAAGAACGCAGTTTCATGCAAGAAGTTAT
The DNA here is from genome assembly GCA_045601765.1 of Candidatus Enterousia sp. Classification (GTDB taxonomy): domain Bacteria; phylum Pseudomonadota; class Alphaproteobacteria; order Rs-D84; family Rs-D84; genus Enterousia. The sequence continues at coordinate 15,679 of JAZSAG010000062.1, forward strand.
TATGGAATCTGGGCAAATGCTGGTTGTGTCTGGGTTTGAAAAGCAGACCAACGAAGATACGCGTTATGGTTTGGGTGATCCTGACTTTATGGCGCTGTCTGGATCGCGCGAATCGTCCGCCACGCGTGAGGTTTTGGTTGTTATCTTGACCCCACAGGTTTTGGTCAGCCCAATGGATACCGAGAGAGCGATTCAGCAGAATTGGGGCGCCCCCCTAAACTAAAATTAAATCTAATGGCATATCTACGCACAAACCCGACATCTCATGTAACGTCATGTACACTACGATGTCGGGTTTGTGCGTATCTATACCATTATCTTTAATTTTCCTGCTAATATTGCACGTTGCCGGCACTGCGCGTATCTAAATCATTCTAATTTATTTTTATTTATCGGATAATAATTCATCTAAAATCAAAACGGGAATCTCATGTAGCGTTTGTACACTACGATTCCCGTTTTGCTTTTATCTAAATCATTCTAATTTATTTTTTATGATGAAGTCTCTGTACGCTACGATGTCGGGTTTGTGCGTAAATATACCATTATCTTTAATTTTTTGCTAATATTGCACGTTGCCGCTTGCAATGACAAAGGAAAAAATCATCCTTCCTTTACTAACCACTAGCTACACTTGCTCATTAAAAAAAAGTCCCCGATTGGGGAACTTTTAATTAGAATTTTAAACGCAATTATGCCATTTTTGAAACTTTCTTGGCCAAGCGTGAAATTTTACGCGCAGCGCGTTTCTTGGGCATGATTTTGCCAGCAGATTTCATAATCTTGCTTTCTGCATTGCGGGCCGCAACAGTTGCAGCAGCCTTGTCGCCAGATTCAATAGCAACAATCGCCTTTTTAGTCGCTGTTTTAACAACACTGCGACGTGATGTGTTTATTGCGTTCTTTTTGGCCGAAACCAAAATTCTTTTTTCAGATGACTTATGATTTGCCACTTTATTTTCCTTTTATTTTCTAAATGTTTCTGGTATTTTATAAAAAACAAACATAAAATCAAGGAAAAATAATATGTTTTATATTTTTGTAATACTTTTATCTTATTTATTGGGGTCTGTTCCAATGGGGTTGTTATTGACACGCATGGCGGGCAAGGGTGATTTGCGCCAGGTTGGCAGTGGTAATATCGGCGCAACAAATGTTATGCGCGTCGGTGGTTTACGTATGGCGGGACTTACATGGATATTAGATATGGCCAAGGCAATCGCTGCTGTATTTATTGGTAAATATGTCGCAGGTGATGCGTTTGGCGCATGGTGCGGGTTCGTGGCAATTGTTGGGCATTGTTATCCAATATGGTTAAAGTTTAAGGGAGGCAAGGGGATTTCTTGTTTGTTTGGGGTATTGTTGGCGGTCAGCCCAATGTCTTTTGTGGTTTGTGGAATTGAATGGTTGTTGGTCGCATTGACCAGTGGCATTTCTTCGCTGGGGGCGACAATTGTTTTTTGTCTGATACCATTTTTGGGATTCGCAATCAGTGCCCAGGTTGGTGTGGCGTTCTTGGCAATCGGTTTATTGTGCCTGTGGCGGCATCGCGGAAATGTCGGCAGATTAATTTCAGGCAGTGAATCAAAAATAGAATGGAAATGGAAAAAGTAAGTTTTATATGGGGCGCGTGCCCCTTTTTTATTTGTGCTTTATTTTTATGTCTTTTTGTGGTATAATAAAACAGAGATATATAAAAAGGAAAGAGGTATGAAAAAGTTTTTCCCATTCGTGGCAATTTGTTTGATGACAACTTCTGTGATGGCGGCACCAAACCCAACGGGGCGCGGACGTGCGTCAATGGCGGGACAGATGATGGCGTCTCAGCGCGCAACAATGTCAACTAATCAGATATCGGCAATGGCTACATTGAACGGTAAGTCTACGACCGGAAATGCGTTGGCAACAACGCCACAGGTTATGCAACCAGAAGTGCAAAAAGATATGCGCGAAAAAGAAAAAAATGCCTGTGTCGGTAATAATATTGGTATGGGAAATACTTTTGTTTGGGCATCCAGATTCAGTAATTTGAATAATTACAGTTCTATGATAGAAGATATAGAAGAACCGGCCAATAATACTTGTTTCGTAAAAGTTGGATTGAAATCTAATGATACACGCGTCAGTGTTGATGACGTCCCGGCCAAGTATTTTGAAATGGGACAGACTATTACCTGTGGGGCTTGGGCAAACGAAGAAACAATGCGCCAAAGAATCCTGGATGCGAAAAAGGGTGCGCGAATCGGCGGTACAATTGCTGCAAGTGTTGGTGGGGCCGCATTGGGTGTCGGTGCAATGGAATTGTTCGGAAACAAGTTAATCGGCGGCAAGGTCGAAGGACAATATGATGAATCTTTGTCCGAAGAACAACTGTTGCGTTCGCAGATTGCGGTGCTGAAAAAAGATGATGCGGCCGGGTATAACGAATTTATCAGACAATTGAAAATCGTCAAAGATGGTTGCATGGGCACGTTCAAAAATTCAACAGATACAGAAGTTGAAGCGGTGTGCAATAAATACGAATCGCTGTTTGATTTGGCAGGCTAGCTTTTTGAAAAATCCGCGGTTGCGGATTTTTTTATTGGTTTTTTATCTGAATTTTGTCATATATAAAATATGTCTGATTTATTTGAAAAATTGTTGATTCTGCGTTCGCCCAGGGTAGGGCCTGTTAAATATACAGAACTGATTAGTAAATTTGGTTCTGCTGATGAGGTGTTAAGGTATTTGAATATAACGCAAGATTTCAAAGACGCCGTGTTGCGTGAAATGGATTTGGCACGTAAATTAAATATACATTATATATCTGATGAAGATGCCAGGTACCCGCAAAATTTAAAGGGTCTGCCAAACCGGCCGCCTGTTATAACGGTGCGTGGGAATCTGGATGTTTTAAGTCGATCAATGGTTGGTATGGTGGGGACGCGTCATGCCACGGCCGCAGGGCAGAAATTGGTCGCAGACATAGCCCAGGCATTCGCGAATCATGGGCATGTTGTTGTGTCTGGTATGGCAATTGGGACCGATTCGGCGGCGCATCGTGGCGCATTGCGGGCCGCAGGCAATGCGCAAACAATTGCTGTGCTGGCGGGTGGGGCAGATTATATTTGGCCAATTGAAAACGAATCGTTGTATTACCAGATTTTGGAACGTGGCGCCGTAATCAGTGAAATGCCGGTCGGGTTTGAACCCAGGGCTGCGAACTTTGTGCAGCGCAATCGTTGGATTGCGGGGTTGTCAGAAAAATTGATATTAGGCGAGGCGGATATGAAGTCTGGTTCTATGACAACAGCCCGATTCGCAATTGATTATGGACGTGATGTGTGGGCAATCCCATCGCATCCGCTGGATGCGCGGGCGCTGGGACCGAATTCTTTGATTCGGTCGGGAAATGCAAAATTGTGTATGGGGGCACAAGATTTCTTTGCCGATAGTCAAAAAGAAAAAAATAATAAAAAAATTATTGATAAAAATGATTCGGAAAACATGCTTGTGGATAATTTGGGGAATATTCCTGTTTCAGAATCTGTATTGGCAGAAATTGTCAAAAAATCGATTTCGGAAATTAAAAGCGAATTGGTTGTCCTTGAATTGCAAGGTTTGGTGCGAAAAGTTGACGGCGGATATGTAAAATCATAAACAAAAAAATGTATATACAGTGTATATACAGTGTATATACAAACCGTGAAAAACTGCCGAAAAATCCGAATCGTTGTCAAAAAGGAAATGTTTAAAAATTGTTTAATATTTGGTTGTAAACCGAAATATATCTTATAAATTATCTGACGTATCCAAAACAGATTGAGAAACAAAAATAATCAATCAAAACCGGGGCCGGGTTACCAAAAAAATGATAACGTTGGTCTGTGAAAATGGGTGCGGGCTTTTGTGGGTGACTAATTCATAAGGGTCTGTGTTCATAAAATGGGTGCGGGCTTTTGTGGGTGACTAATTCATAAAGGTCTGTGTTCATAAGATGGATGCGGGCTTTTGTGGGTGAATAATTCATAAAGGTCTGTGTTCATAAGATGGGTGCGAAAACTTTGTGGGTGGTTCTTAGGTTTGTGTATGGGGTCGGGAAAGGCGACATCATAAAACAAAAATAAGAATTGATGTTCATAAGGGTTTCGGTCGCCGCAGAGAGGGATGAAAAAGTAGGGCAAATAAAAGGGCTGTGATTCCAAGGCAAACATGGAAAAATGGCATTTTAGGCGGGTGGCTTTTGTAACCTTTGTGCGATTGGCAGGAAACTCTTTCAAGGGAAGGAAAGGAGAAAACGACATGCAGACAGTGGCAAAAATACAGATGACCGATTTGGAAAATATCAAGGGGGCCATTGCCGCAAAAATTGATTCTGCAAGTTTTACTTCTTGGATTGCGCCACTGAATTTCGAAATTGTTGATAATACATTGGTATTGGGTGCACAAAATCAATTCTCGGCTGATTTTATTGGCAGTGTACATGGCGGTGTTTTGGCAGAAGTGGCCGCTGGGTTTGGATTGGGGGTACGTATTGCTGTGCGTGGTGCAAATGCGCATGTGGCACAAAATATTGCAAATGATAACCAGGCACAAGTTTATGCGCCGGCCCCAGAAAAAAAGCAATCTGTCGCATTTGATTCTTTTGTTGTGACAGACGAAAATTTATTTGTGGTATCGGCATGTAAAAAAATAGCGGCGGGTTTGGTTTCTTTTTCACCGCTGTTTATTTATGGTGCGTCTGGCTGTGGCAAGACATTGTTAACAGATTGCATTGCAGGCGCGGCAGATGGCAATGTTGTAAAAATGACAGGTGCACAATTTGTTTCTGAATTTACACGCAGTTTAAAAGATCATAATATTTTCGCGTTCAAAGATTTTTGTCGTAATTGTGATACATTTATTCTGGATGATGTTCAGGCGTTGTCTGGCAAAAAGGCATCAACCGAAGAATTTATGCAACTGATTATTGATTTGCGGGTTGCGGGTAAAAATATTGTTTTAACAGCAAATGCCGCCCCAAACAATTTGACAGGTTTTGACAGATGTGCGCAATCTTTGTTGGCGTCTGGTTTGGTCGCAGATGTTGCCGCGCCAAATATGCATGTGAAATCTGTGATGTTGGCGCGTGCCGGTGTGGCAAGTGATGTTGCATCTGTAATTGCGGGGCGTATTGCAAGCAACGGTCATTTGGTTGCAGGTGTTGCCACAAAAATTCAGGCGTACAAGGAACTGATGGGTGTGGCGGTGGATATGAATGTTGCGCAACGTTTGTTGGCAGACACATTACAGAAATCGAAAACACCGGCAACAATGGTTCGTGAAATGTGCGAAAAATTGGGTGTGTCGTATGATGCGGTATGTGGTGCGGGACGCAGTCGTTCATTGGTTTTGGCACGTCAGATTATGATGGTTGTGTTAAAAAATGCGACGGCACTGTCTTTGAATGAAATTGGTAATTATGTTGGTGGCCGTGATCATGCGACAGTGTTATATGCAATTAAACAAATTGAAAAACAGCAAGGTTCTGATTTGGTATTGTCTGCCCAGATTCAACAGTTAATAAATGAATGTAAATAAAAATCGCCCGTTTGGGCTTTTTTTGTACTTGGAAGATATGTGAATTTATGATAAAATTATATCAATAAATCTAAAATATAGGATGGAGATTATGAAAAAGTTTTTATTTGCATCTATTTTGTTGTCGGTGTTTTGTTGTACAAATGTTCATGCTGCGTCTACAGACGATATAATGAATGCGTGTTATGCGACCCGTAAGTGTGGTGCCAAAGGTCATATTCAGACAATGACTGTGATTCCGTTTACCGCTGGTGGTGCCGTGGCAGGTGCTGTTGGAGGAATGGGGTTAGGGACACTTGTTCCTTGGGCTGCGGGACCTGGTGTTGGTTTTGTTCTTGGTGGTGCTGCTGGTGGTTATGGTGGTTACTTGGTTGGTAATCAATTGGGTGGTTATCTGGCAAAGTCATATAATGCAAATGAATATCTTTATTTTGATGATGATACATGTTTGGAATGTGATACTTATCAAATGGGCGAACATTATGAGTGCCCAAATGGCACGATTGCTTCGAATGGTTCTTATTTTTATAGATGTCGTACAGAAACATTTGGCGATTCATGGGAAGAATATAGACCTTTGCCATGTAGAAACAGTCCAATTCAAGACACGTCGGTAAAGGGTGCAATGTATGAAATCAAAGCGACAGTAGATAAGAGAGTAAATACCGGTGTTTATGTATATAGTGGTGATATGTGCTTGTATATCACTTGTGGTGATGGTGTGCTTGATAAAAAGACAAATAGTTGTGTACCAAAAGATAATGGCGGTGATGATAAAAAGTCTGAATGTGCTGAGTATATATCTGATTTTAATTTGTTTCAGCAATGTTCGTTCTGTAACAGAGAAAAGGAAAGCGGTGCGTTTTGGGATTCTAAATCTAAGATTTGTCGTTGTATAGGCGAAGTAAATAAAGACAAAGAATGGAATGCGGAACAGGGCAAGTGCGTTGCAAAAGTAAATGATAATGACCTGCAGAAATGTTTGAATTCGCGTACAACCGCCGAAGGTCGTGCATGTTGCTATCTGCCAGAAAGCGTCGCAAAGTTTGAAAATGGTAAATGTGTGTGCGCTGGGGGCAAGGCATTTAGAATAGATATGAATGGCCGTGGTATTTGTACAGGTGGAAATAATGGCGAAGGCCAAGATATTATTCCGCCAGCAACATGTATGTCGTTGGTCGACAGTTTGATGACAAAGGTTACAACAGAATGCGCGTCTGTGTTGGCTAATGTTACTGTGTTGTCGGATATGTGTACAAATGGACAGTTGACATGGTCGTATTGGAATCAACAAAGTCTGGACATAAATATTAAATGTGAAGATGATAAGGCCAGACGTGGTCAAGAAGAAGTCAATAAGCAAGCAAAGCAAAAACTGATTGCCGCAGGTGAAAAGTTGGATAGCATTATTGCTGGGTTTGAAAAAAGCAGATGGAAAAATGCCGAAGGTGAATTTAATACCGCACGTTTGGCATCCGATTCGATTGCCGGTGTTGTTCTGGGGACAACAGGTGGATTGGTCACCAGCAGTGTTATGAAAAAGAAACAAGTTGAACAAGGTTTTGAAGATCTGCAATGCGTCGTCGGTGGCCAGACAGTTGCCGGTTGGGGTGACGAGTTTGTGGTCGGTATCCAATAAAAGAATCGCCCAAATGGGCGATTTTTTTTAGGCGTATGTTTTTGTAACAATATTTTATACGAACAGGTCTTTGACGAATTGGGCATGTTCGGTTATGAATTTAAATCTAAATTCTGGTTTTTTGCCCATCAGTTCAGATACAATTGTACGCGTCTTTTCCGTGTCTTCGGCACCTTCGTCTGTGCGTGGTGGTAATTCAACACGGATTAGGCGACGGGTCTTGGGGGACATAGTTGTTTCTTTTAACTGATTCGGCATCATTTCACCCAAACCCTTGAAGCGTGAAATCTCGACTTTCTTGTTTTTGTATTTCCCGTTTTTTAAAGATTCCAGTTCTTCGTCTGTGTCAACGTAAATCGATTCGGTTCCACACGTTAATTTATACAATGGTGGACATGACAAATACAGGTGACCACCATAAATCAACTGGGGCATGTATTGATAGAAAAACGCCATCAGCAATGATGCAATATGGCTGCCGTCAACGTCGGCATCGGTCATGACAATGATTTTTTCATAACGCAATTTATCTTCGTTCCAATCTTTGGCGGTCCCGGCGCCGATAATATCAATCAAGTCATTTAATTCTTTGTTGGCACCGAATCGTTCATCGGAATTAGATATAACATTTAAAACCTTGCCACGCAGGGGCATAATTGCCTGGGTTGCGCGGTCACGTGCCTGTTTGGCGGTGCCGCCCGCCGATTCGCCCTCTACAATAAATAATTCGGTTCCTGCAATGCCATGCTTGGAACAATCGGCCAATTTTGCAGGCATGCGAACGCGCTTGGTTGGGGTTTTGCGGGCAATCTCTTTGACCTGTTTGGTTTTTATACGGGCATTGGCCAGGTTTACAACAAATTCCAACAATGCGTTTGCGGTTTTCGGGTCAGATGCCAAAAACATTTCCCATGGATCACGCAGGGCGTTTTCTGTATAGCGGGCAATTTCAGGGTTAGACAGTTTTTCTTTGGTTTGACCCAAAAATTGAGGTGTTTTATAAAATACAGATACAATCGCCGCAACAGAATCAAATACGTCTTCGCCAATAATGGTTGTGGCGGCTTTGTTGTTTACCTTTTCGCCGTATGCCTTAATCCCCTTGGTGATTGCAGATTTAAATCCTGTTTCATGGGTGCCACCGTCAATGGTTGCGATTGTATTACAATATGATGCGAAAAAGCCGTCATCAGATGCCGCACCGTTTTCATCAGTTAAAAATGTCAGTGCCCATTCAACACGGCCACTGTCATCTGGGAAATCAACAGCGCCACTGAAAATACGTGGTAAAATACGTGGTTTAGAATCGGTCTTTTCGGCCAAAAAGTCCGCAACACCATTGGGGTAAAAGAATGTCGTAGTGGCCGGGATATTCATATCTTCGGTCAATAATTCTGGGTTGCAAGACCAATCTATTTTTACACCACGTGATAAAAATGCCTTGGCACGGGCCATGCGATATATCTTGACAGGCTTAAACGTTGCGTTTGCACCAAATATTTCATCATCAATGGTAAAGCGAATCTTGGTTCCGTGTTTGGTTGTTGGGTCACCACGCTGCATCGAACTGGTCGGCAGACCGCGTGAAAATGTCTGGCGCCAATTATAGCCATCGCGGGAAATGTTTACAATCATTTCACTGGACAAAGCATTTACAACCGCAGAACCAACACCATGCAGACCACCACTGGTTTTATACACATTATTATTAAACTTACCACCAGAGTGCAGGGTTGTTAATATAACCTCAAGCGCGGATTTCCCAGGATATTTTGGGTGTTCATCCACAGGAATACCACGGCCGTCGTCGGTAATCTCGATAGTTTTAGAATCAATTAAATTTACAGTTATCTTTTTCGCAAAACCGGCCACAGCCTCGTCAATAGAGTTGTCCATAATTTCAACCGGTAAATGATGCCAGGCCTTTTCGTCTGTGCCACCAATGTACATCCCAGGACGCAGGCGAACGGGTTCCAAACCTTCAAGAACCTGGATGTCTGATGCGTCGTATGTTTTTATATTCTTTTCTGTCATAGCATTTAATTATTAGAACATTTTTAAATTTTTCGCAAGCCCAAAGAATTTAAGCATATTTAATATTGTGGACTTGAATTTTTGATGTGATATCTTATATATGTCATAACTGAATATAATTATATGGAAAAATAAAATGAATAAAAATCCTTATGAAGTGCTGGGGGTGGCACGTGATGCCAGTGATGCCGATATTAAAAAGGCTTATCATAAACTGGTTATGAAATACCACCCAGATAGAAATCCAGATAACAAAGATGCCGAAGAAAAATTTAAGGAAGTTAATAATGCGTTCGATATCTTAAAAGATCCACAAAAACGTGCCGCATATGACAGGTTTGGTGACGCCGCATTCGCAGGCGGAAATGCATCTGGCGCAGGGTTTGGCGGCGGCAATCCATTTGGTAATGGCGCATTTCACTTTAATATGGGCGGTGGTGCAGGTATGGAGGATATCCTGCGCGAGGCTATGCGTGGGTTTGGTTTTGGTGGTGATTTTGGTGCGGGCGCGCAACGTGGCGCACCACAGCGTGGTGGACGCGACCTGTTGGACGAGGTTGTTATTGATTTAAAAGATGCTTTCTTTGGCAAAACACATACTGTTAAATTTTCCAGTAATGTAGAATGCGCAAAATGTCATGGGCATGGTACCGCAGACGGCAAACCGGCGCCCGTGTGTGACAGATGTGGGGGCAGTGGGTTTATCCAAACACGCCAGGGCTTTTTCGCAATGGAAAGCCCGTGCCCAGAATGTAACGGTTTGGGACGCAAAATCAGTAAAAAGTGCAGCGAATGTGATGGCAGTGGTGTTCAAAATAAACAACGTACATTGGAAGTAAAAATTCCGGCAGGTGTCGAAGATGGTGCCAGATTACGCCTGGCAGGTCAGGGCGAGGCCGGCATTAACGGTGCGCCGGCGGGGGATTTCTATTTAGATATTCGTGTGCGCCCAGATAAAAGATTTGAACGCAATGGCAATGATTTAATTATGCATATGGATGTGCCGTTTACTACGTTGGCATTGGGCGGTGAAATAGAAATTGATACAATTGACGATAAAAAGTTAGCTGTCAAGGTGCCGTCTGGGACCCAGGTTGGTGAAAAGTTGCGCGTGCGTGGACATGGTATGCCGTCTTTGCGACGCAGTGGCGCGTTCGGTGATTTATATATAGATGTTGGTGTGCATATCCCAACAAAGTTATCTGACAAGCAAAAAAAGATTTTAAACGAATTTGCAAATACAAAATCTGATAAAAAAAGTTGGTTCTGATGCAAAAAATAAAAAACCGCCAAATGGCGGTTTTTATGCGTATAGACGTTTTTTTGTTATTTTATTTTCTTTAATTTTTCAATGAATGTTTGTGTGTATTCTGTGGCAGACCAAATGGACGCAACCAGTGATGCCCAGATACCAACAATGCCGATATGTGGCAGGCTGTATATTGCAAATATCAACAGGCGACTGGATGAATCAGCGGATATCAGTGTGCTGATTGCAAACAATAACAAGAATGCCGCAATAGATATCATTTGAAATGTCGTTTTTATTTTTCCCATTGAAAAGCGTGCTTTGGGAACAGGCATTTCTATTTTTTGTGTGCCCAAGAATTCACGCAGACCACTGATATACAGTTCACGCGATATCATCAATATTACAGGTATTGTGATAAACCATACGGGCATCATAATGGTCAACATAATCAATGTGTTAACGACCAATAATTTGTCGCCAATGTGGTCCATTACACCGCCAAGTTTTGTGCATACATCATATTTGCGTGCCAGGTATCCATCAAAAAAGTCAGACAGGGCCGCCAATGTATACAATATAAATGATGTCCAGTACCAGCCCATTATTAATGTTGGGATTATGGCAAAGGCCGCAAAAATGCGAAACGCAGATAAAAAGTTTACAAAAAATTTCATGTTATTTCTCCCTTGGTTATAAATCATGAATAATTCAATTATATCATTTATTGATGAAAATGCGCATATATTTTTTTTGCCGCCGCATTACCCAGGCCGGGGACGTGTGTTAAGGCAGATAAATCTGCGTCTATAATCGCGTGCACAGAACCAAAGTGTTGTAATAATGCGCGCTTTCTGGTTGGTCCGATGCCTTCTATTTCATCAAGTACGGATGCCGTCATTTGCTTTGCGCGTACGGATCGATGATACGTGATAACAAATCTGTGTGCTTCGTCACGAACGCGACGCAACATCAAGAATAAAGGGCTGTCTTTTGGCAGGTCTGTTGATATGCGACCGTCTGGTAATATAAAGTGTTCGTCACCGTCACGGACCTCGCCCTTGGTGACACCCATGACAGGTATGTCGCCTGATGCGCGTTTTGCAATGTTCCATTGGGCGATGCCGCCGTCAACAATTATTAAATCCAGTTTTGGACCGTGTTCGATTGCGCGTTGTACAAATTCAGACATCATGGCAATGTCATTTCCCGCACGTGTTTTGTCGTGCAGTTTAAAATGTCTGTATCCTGATTTTTCAAATCCATTATGACCAAATGTTATCATTGCGCCAACAGGACTTTTTCCAAATATATGTGAATTATCAAATACACCGGCTAAATTGATTTTTATGTTTAACCATTGTTCTAAATCGGACACGTTTTTTGCCCAATCTAAATCTGATGTATACGCACGTTTTGTGCGTATACCGCGATTTGCAGTGTGTGTTAATGCGGATATTTTGTCGCGAATAATTGCGGCAGATTCAAAGTCTGTTTGCTGGGCAAAATGTTGCATTTGTTTTGTTAAATCTGAAATGATTGGTTCGCTGTCGCCGGTTAGAATTTTTCGCGCTGTACGCACGTTTTCTGCGTATTTTTGTTTGTTTGGATAACAACATGGTGCACTGCAACGGCCGATTTGGTGCAATAAACATGGACGTGATCTGTTGCGCATTTGTGTGTTTGTGCATGTACGCAATTGGCAAACTTTTTGTATTGTTTTTATTGTTTCGTTTAATGCAGATACAGATGGATAAGGGCCGTAAACGTCACGGCGTTGCGATATTTTTCCGCGAAATTTTAATAAACGTGGATATTCGTCATTGGTTAATGCCAACATAGGATACATCTTGCCGTCTGTCAGCATGATGTTATATTTTGGTTTTTGGGTTTTTATCAGTTCTTGTTCGCGAATAAGCGCGTCCGATTCGGTTGGAACAGTTTCCCATTCAATGTGTGAAACCAAAGACCGCATAACCTGTTTGTGTAATTCTAGTTTTGATATATCTTGGTATTGTCTAAGGCGGTTAGAAATGTTTTTTGCCTTGCCAACGTATAACAGGGTACCGGTCGCATCATACATTTTGTATATGCCAGGGGCGGCAGGTGCATTTTCAATTAAATCAGAAAATTGAATATTCATGTCTTTTATGATAGAATATTAATTGTTAAATAGCAAACAGAGGTTAAAATATGAGACAAGAATCTGGACGTTCAATGATTGAAATGTTGGGTGTGTTGGCAATTATGGGGGTTATTACGGTTGGGGCAATTGGTATGATTTCAACCGCAATGCGTACACAAAAACTGACAACTGTGAATGACGAAGTTGTTCAAATGGTGACCATGGTCCGCACAATACATGGTGAATATGATGACTTTTCTGCAATGAACGGGTCAACAATATTTGGTGCAATTGGCATGTCAGATACAAATCCGTATGGCGGAAAATATATGTTGTCTGTTGATCCATCAAATGCGCATCAATTCATAGTGACAATCGATGGGTTGGCAAAAAATGAATGCGAGGCATTATTGACCAAGGCATGGTCCGATTCGGTTGAATACAGATTGTCCGGTGGAAAAAACGGTGGCGCCACAGGCAGTTGTAATGGTGGCAGTGCAACTAACTATGTTCAGATAACGTACGGCGAATAAGACCCAAATAATAGTGGGGTGGTAACGGTGGCAGAATTTATCACTATTTCCCAGGTCGAAGATGGTGTTCGGTTGTTGCGATGGTTTGTGCGACAATTTCCGTCTATGCCGCAAAAAGATTTCTATAAATTGTGTCGTGGTGGGCAAATTCGTGTAAATTCAAAACGTGTGCGGGGTACGGAAATACTGCGTACGGGTGATGTCGTTCGTGTGCCGCCAACCGTTGCAAGTTATAGTCAGGTTCGCAGTAAAAAAACAGAAAATGGCGAACGGTTTTCTTTGTCTGATTTAGAAGAACTTAGAAAATGTATTATTCATAATGACGATGATATTGTTGTGTTTAACAAGCCTGCTGGATTGGCGGTGCAGGGTGGAACAGGTATCAGAAAGTCTGTGGATAAAATGGCCAGTGCATTGTTCCCGTATGATAAAATATCACTGGTACATCGTTTGGATAAAGAAACAAGCGGGGTTTTAGTCGTCGCAAAAAATCAACGTGCTGCACAAAAATTAGCTGAGGCATTTCAAAGCAAAACAGCGCATAAGGAATATTTGGCATTGTTAAATGGTGATGTGTTTCCAAAATCTGGGGTAATTGATAATTATATGGTTAAGGGCCAGGTGTTTGACGAACCGCAACGTATCAATAATGGTACAGGACAGCGTCCACAACGCGCAATTACAGAATACAAGGTTTTGTCACAGGCGTCTGGGTGTGTGTCTTGGGTGCAATTTTCACCGAAAACCGGGCGTACACATCAATTACGGTTGCATAGTGCGTTGTCTTTGAACGCGCCAATTGTTGGTGATGATTTGTACGGACGGGATAAAAAAATAGATGATTTATTAATGTCTATGTTGGAAACAAAAAATTTGTTCTTGTTTGCGTATAAAATAACTTTTCAGCATCCGTCATCAGGTCGTGTTATGACGTTGCGTGCGACGGTACCTGATTTTATGTTGCCGGTGATGAAATTGTTGGAATTTAATTTGCCATGAGAACAGCAGGAAGTGTGTTTTTTACCGCAATTAGAATGTTCACAATTATTTTTGTGGTGCTGGTTATGGCGCTGGTTGTGGCACTTAGCCAGGTAAATCTTGACAGTTTGCGCAGTGGTATTGTTACCGTGTTGCAAGATGCAACGGGTTTGCCGGTGCAAATAAATGGCGCGGTGTCTTGGAAATTGTCTTTGCAACCGCAGATAGAGTTAAATAGTGTATGTGTTGAAAATGCATCTTGGGCAAAAAGTAAATGTGCGTACAGTGCAGATAAAATAGATGTTAGGTTAAATTTAGTTTCTTTGTTTCGTAATAAACCGACAATTCATAATATCAAACTGTATAATGTGAAAATAGATATAGAAGAAAATAAACAGGGTGAATATTCGGCACCGAAATTTCAGGCGTTTGAAACGACAGATGTCGCAGTCGGTCAGAATGAAAAATATCCGTTCAAAGATATGGGATTTGGTGGCGTTGAAATAAAAAACCTGGATGCAAAGATTTTGAAAAAAAGGTATCAGTTGGCGGGATTTAATATTCGTATGAATGAAAAAAAAGATACCCGCGAATATTCTGGGTGGCTTAAAATTAATAAAGACGTATTGCCATTTATTATTTCTATGTCGGAATATAACCCAGAACGTAAAATTTATCCGTTGCAAATGGCGATATCAACAGGGGGGGATGCGTTAATCGCAAATGTTGCATTGGAAGGAACCAGCAGATTACCCATAGATTTTATTATCAAAGGCGATTTGCCAGATATGACAATGATTGGTGATTTTTATGATGTGGATTTGTCGCAGATAAAAAATATCAGTGTAAATATTGCAGGTGGATTTGATAGAAAAAAGCTGATTTTACGTAAATCTGATATTGTAATTCGTAATACGAAAATTGGATTTTCTGGTGATTATGATTGGGCAAAAGAAAAAGATGTTATCAATTTAAATGTTTCTTCCAAGAAATTGAATTTACAAGATGTGTTCCCGAATTTATATGGACGCTATATCATAATTAAAAATCGTAAGTTGAATGTATTTAAAGATATTCCGTTGTTCGGTAAGGCGTTTGTTGATAAAACAATAAATTTAAATCTGAATTTGGACAGATTTATAATGTATCGTGATTTAGATATACAAAATATGCATTTGCAATTAAAGGCGCAAAACAATCATGTGCGAATCGATTCGGATTTGTCTTTTGCCAAGGGTGATATAGATTTTGCCATAGATGCCGATGTGGATAAAGATGGACATATCTGGTCAACGGTGGCTTTTGCCGGGCAAAATGTACAGGTGGGAAATATTTTGCAAGAAGTGCATATAAATGACTTTTTATCAGAAATGCCTGTGAATATTGATGTTTTTGTCCAGGCAAATGGTAAGAATCTGTCCGATATTATGGCTACGGTATCGGGGCCTGTTCAGGTGTATGCCGTGGGGGCGGGGTATGCGCATTCAGCGTTGGTGTCTTATGTTTATGGTGCGGATTTTTTAACTTCGCTTAGACATAGTATTGAAGATCTGTTTAGTTCCGAGAAAAAACATAATCAGATAAAGGTGTCGTGTATGGCACTGAATGCTAAATTGCGTAATGGTGTGTTTGATTCGCAAAATGGATTCGCAATTGAAACAAATGCGATAAATATCAGATTGGCCGGTAATTTAAATCTGGGTGAAGAAGAAATGAATTTATCTTTGACCACGGTTCCTGTGCGTGGGTTGAAATTATCTTTGACGGGAAATGTTGTTAATTCTGTCGCATTAAAGGGAGATTTGGCACAGCCTGATATAAATATAAGTGGTGCATCTGTTGCGGGCAAGGTTGCATCTGCAACAGGATTGGGGTTGTTGTTGGCGCCACTGACGGGGGGGATTAGTTTGGTCGCCGGGGCGGGAATAGGATTGGTCGCGGGGGATTTGTTAGAAAACTGGCTGGCAGATGATAAGCCCTGTAAGACCGCGATGGAAGAAGGGGCGCCGGTTTATGATGATGACCCAGAATGGTTTAGTGTGCCTGTTGCTGATTTGATTCAGGGTATGTTGGCAAGATAGTTTTTCTGTAATTTTTTATCTTTTTGTGTTTTTGGGCGCTTTTGGTCTTGCACCGAATCGGTGTTTTTTGGTAAAGTTGTTGCAAAGAGTGTAGGAAAACACACGTAAAATAAAAGGAAACAGGAGCATATAATGGAATTTTCAGTATTTCGTCAGGTTTTGATACGTGCGCTGGGGCATATGCAGTCCATTGTTGAAAAACGTGCAACACTGCCGATATTGATGAATGTTAAAATAGAAGCAGCAGATGATTTGATTTTGTCTGCAACAAATGTTGATTTGGAATTGGTTGAACATGTGGCGGCCGATATTACACTGGGGGGTAAGATTACGGTCCCTGTACAGATGTTGTATGACATTGTTCGTAAATTGCCAGATGACGCAGAGATATCTTTTAAACAATCTGGTGATCAATTGGTTGTGTCCAGTGGCCGCGCGGTATTTCGTTTGCCAACATTGCCTGCGGAAAATTTCCCGGCAATGGCGGGCAGCAATTTGACAACTAAATTTCAAATGACAACTGGTGATTTGGCGCACTTGATCAATCAGACAAAGTTTGCAATACCAACTGATGATGTGCGATATCATTTGGGGGGAATTTATTTCCATATATCTGATGATGCAGATGTAAAAAAATTGACAGCCGTGGCAACAGATGCACAACGTATGGCGTTGTGTGCAATGCCTGCGCCGGCGGGTAGTAGCGAAATGCCGGCGGTTATTTTGCCAAGACGTGTCATCGGCGAATTGTCTAAGTTGTTAGAAGATGCAAACGTAGACGATGTTATGGTTGAATTGTCTGATACCAAGGCACGTTTTACGGTTGGGGCGGCGACTTTGACCAGCAAATTGGTTGATGCGCAATATCCAAATTATCGCGTCGTTATTCCAAAGGGTAATGACAAGATTGCGGTTCTGGATAGAAAGCAGTTTATCAATGCGGTTGATTTGGTATCTGTGGCCAGTGTTGATAAAACAAAATCTGTACAATTGACATTCAGTATGAACAAGTTGGTAATCAATGCGTCCAGTCCAGATGCCGGTACCGCAACCCAGGAATTAGATATTGAATACAATGATGATGCGTCATTTACAGTTGTGTTTAATGTAAAGTTCTTGTTGGATGTTGCCGGCCAGGTTGAAGGCGATAAGTTCCAAATGGAAATGCAAGACCCATTGGCGCCAACAAAAATAAATTCAACGGATCAAAATACAGATGCGCTGTATGTACTGATGCCGATGAGAATGTAGGAGAGAAAAAAATCCGCCAACGGCGGATTTTTTAAGGCCGTGTTGCAAATCTTGTTTTTTGTGATACGATTGTTTGTCGATAATAAATAGGAGTAATTATGACATTAAATGAAATCACACCAGGGGCAAATCCGCCAAAACAAATGAATGCTATTATAGAAGTGCCCGAAGGCGGTTATGTAAAGTATGAAATTAATAAAGAAACAGGACTGTTAAAGGCAGACAGAATTTTACATACACCAATGGCATATCCGGCGAACTATGGTTATTTTCCGGGAACGTTGGGCGATGATGGTGATCCGTTGGATTGTGTAGTCGTTTGTAATGCGCCGTTGCGTCCAGGTATTTTGATCGAGGTCAGACCAATCGGGGCACTGGTTATGGAAGACCAGGCCGGTGGCGATGAAAAAATTATCTGTGTGCCATTGGACAAGGTTGATCCTTTTTATACAGATACAGAATTTATTGAACAACTGCCAAAAATTTTGCGGTCCAAAATAAAATATTTCTTTCAGCATTACAAAGATTTACAACCGCATGCATGGTCCAAGGTCGTTGGATGGGCAGATAGACAGACGGCGGATAAACTGATTATGGACAGTATTGATCGGTATTGGACGCATAAACGCCAGTCGCAATAAAAACTTGCGTTGCGAATTATAATTCTTATAATCCAAACAGTTAATTAACAAGAGGTATTTATTATGGCATCTTATATTGCAAATGATATGCGTGTTGGTTGGGTGATTTCCCACAACGGTAAACGTTATTCTGTGACATCAATTACCAAGGTGAAACCGGGCAAGGGTGGCGCGTTTGTTCAGGCCGACTTGCGTGATATTGATTCTGGCAACAAAGGTGGTGACCGTTGGCGCGCAGAGGATAAGGTTGAAAAATTGATGGTCGAAGATATTGATTGTCAATATCTGTATGCAGACGGCACAGATGCGTTCTTTATGAATTTGTCTGATTATGAACAGTTCACAATGCCGGTGGATTCTTTGGGTGAAATGATGAAATTCTTGGTGCCTGAAATGACGGTCAAGGCAAACTTTGTAGAAGGTCAACCGGTATCTATTACTTTGCCAAAAACAGTTATTGCGACTGTTGAAGAAACAGAACCTGCATTAAAAGGTCAAACTGTTTCCAGCAGCGGTGGTAAACCGGCCATCTTGGATAATGGCGTTCGTGTTCAAGTCCCGCTGTTTATTGAACAAGGTGAAAGGATTGTGGTTAATACTGAGACCTTGGAATACGTAGAACGTGCAAAATAAATTATAATAATTCATCTACACGCGGTGCCGGCAACTTATGTAACACTTGTACACTACGTTGCCGGCACTGCGTGTATCTAAATCATTCTAATTTATTTTTATTTATCGGATAATAATTCATCTAAAATTAAAACGGGAATCTTATGTAGCGTTTGTACACTACGTTGTCGGCACTGCGCGTATCTAAATCATTCTAGTTTATTTAAGTTTAAATTGTATTTTCTGAACCCATGATATTTCTGATTTCGTCAATGCATATTTGGGTCATAGATTGGCGGGCGTTGGTTAAAAATTCACGTGGGTTAAAATTTGATGGATTGTCATGCAATGATTTGCGGGTTGCGGCGGTAAAGGCCAGACGCAGGTCACTGTCTACGTTTATTTTACATACGTTCATTTTTGTTGCACGGCGCAGTTGTGTTTCAGATATGCCCAATGCGCCAGTTATTTTTCCGCCAAATTCATTTATTGTGGTCAGTAATTTTTGCGGTATGTTTGATGCACCGTGCAATACCAATGGAAATTTTGGCAGGCGAAGTGCAATGTCGGCCAGGATATCAAAACGCAAATCTTCGCTTTCGCGTTTTCTTTTGTATGCGCCATGGCTGGTCCCGATGGCGATGGCCAGCGAATCGATATTTGTTGCAGCAATAAATTTTTCTACGTCATCTGGGTTTGTATAATTAACTGTGCCAAATGTATTTTCATCTTCTATGCCGCCCAGTGTCCCCAGTTCTGATTCGACAGATACGTTGTGTTTGTGTGCAAAATCAACAACCTGCTTGGTTATATCAATGTTTTCTGTGAATGGTTTTGCGCTGGCGTCAATCATGACGGATGAAAAGCCTAATTCAATCGCGTTCTTGCATGCGTCAATACTGGCCCCATGGTCCAGGTGCAGGGCGATATTATCGTCTGGGGTCAGGTGTGCGCCCTGAATCATGCCTATTAGCATTTCTGGTGACATATATTTCATTGCAGATTCTGATACGGCCAAGATAACCGGACTGTGTGTAATGCGGGCGGCGTCCAAGATTGCCGTCAATGTTTCCATATTATAGAAATTAAATGCGGGTACCGCATAGTTACCGGCCAGGGCGTCTGAAAACATTTGTGTGGTATTTACTAAACCAAGTTCTGTGTATTTCATTGATAAATCCTTTTATTGATGAATTATAGCATATTTTGTTGGAAATATTGATTTTTTATTCTAAAAACTTGACAAGTGATATTGTTGTGCAACAATTGCCATGTAAGCGGGAGCGGGATAGAGCCTTTACACACAGGGGTGTACAATGAAAAAAACTTTGTTTGCATTGATTGCGTTTGCTTTGACTGTTGGTTGTTCTTCGTATGAATACTATCGTGGTGATGTGCGTTATGTCCAAGATGGAACAGATTGCGTGTTTACATCTGTTGAACAGGGTGATCATTATTCTGATGAAATTCGTACATTGGATATAGATAAAGAAATTGTGTATCGTCACACAAAATGTCGTGATTTATATCACCGTGATAATATCGGACAAAAGCCACGCACAGAACGCCATGTCTTGAAACCGGTTGACAAGAAAGATTGCGGTTGCAAGAAAAATGCTAAAAAGACATATGTTTTTGTGAAATAAAAAAATGTCCCAAATGGGACATTTTTTATTTGTAATATTATTGAAATAGTTTGTTTTTTATGATAAAATCATAGAAAAGAAAGGGGTTTGATATGAAAAAAATTATGAACAAGGTAAATTTCGCAATTGTTGGAATTATGGCGTCTGTTGCACCGGCAATGGCCGCGAACGAAGGTTTGTGCGCACTGGTTGCACAGTTGGGCGGATTGCTGAAAACATTGCGTACGTTGGCATTTATTGGTGCCGGATTCTTGATTGCACAATGGGCATGGGAATTTATTGCAAAACCAGGTGATGTTAAGTTAGAAAAGTTCAAAGAAAAAGGTGTTGGTATGCTGGTCGGTTTTATACTGTTGTTCAGTGTTGGCGCGGTATTAACCTTTTTCATGAATGCGGCTGGGCCTGGTGGTTCATTCCAGTGTGCGGCACAGTTTGCAGCATGGTAAAAATAAAGAATTTAAAAATGCGGCCATTTGGTCGCATTTTTTTGTTTATCTGAATTAATTTATCTGATTGTTTGGGCGGCATATTGTTTTACAAATTGCTTTTCAATTTTGTTTAGTTGGCTGGCGACCTTTTGTACCTGGGTTGATAAAATGTCTTGTTCTGGGGCGATGCCTGTCTTGTGTATCATGCGGCCGCGTTCAATTGATAATTCTTGGATTAATAAATTTCGTAATGTCTGTGCCGTTTTGATTGGGTGGTGTCTGTATGTGTCTAATGTTCGGCGCAGTGCACAAAAACGTGCCTTTAGGGTGTGTTTGCCCATGTAATCTAACAGGGTGTCATCTTGGCTGATGTATTCCGGGTTCAGGGCCTTGACATCTGCGTGTGTCATGCCGCCAAATAGATGTGGGTTGGTTTGGTTATAGAAATCACGAAAGTTTGCGCCTGTGCCCTTGATTGCGCCGGATAATTGATTTTCTAGTTCGGATACCTTGGGGCGCAGGTAAATGCGGTAATATTCTGTTGAGTATTGTTGCAGTTCTTCAAATGTTATATTTTCTTTAAGCAGTGGTGATATAAAATATGCGCGTGCAAATGTTGAACGGTCTTTGGCAAAGCACCAACATGCATATCTGGATAACATTGTGTCGTATGCGTTATGTAACAATGTGTCAGATATGTCTGGGTTATGCGAGTGTAATTTATATGCGCGTTTTGTTCTGTCTATGTGTTGGGTATAAAATTGACTGGCCTGTGATTTTGGAAAATATTTTTCATAGGACGAATCAATGTTGTATGGCAAAATTAGTCTGTCGTATGCATGAAATTGCATGCTGGGTGTAATCGGGAACAGTAATTCGCCCAAAATATTATGCAGGTCGGAATAATACCAATAGTCAGATTTAGGTGTTTGTGGATCGATGGGTGGCATCTGAAACAGTTCAAGTTGAAAGTCGGGAGGGGATGTTGTTTGGCGTTTTTTATTCAGTTCATGAAATGCGTCGTATTTTGTGTCAACTGTCATTTTAATCCCCTTTGGTTTGTGTTATTTTGTTTCTTCGACATTCGCCAGCGAGAATAATACAGACGATATTAGTGATTGATATGGGACGTGTTGTGATTCCGCCAGTTCTTTGATTTTATCCAGAACAGGGCGGGGAATGCGCATATTTATTACGCAGTCCGATTTATTAAATGCCTTGTACGCAGCGTATTCGCGCAACAAGGATTCAATGTTCATTACAAATAATTGTTGCATCACGTTTGGCATATGCAAACTCCTATACTTTATGCAATACCACAGTCATTACAAAGCACTATACCATTGTATTTACATTTGTCAATACAAATATATTTACGTATGTGATGGCGGTTATGTTGACGTTGGTGTGGGCGGTTGTGTTGCTTGCTTTTTTGAAATATTGAATATAGAATTACCCAGGTAATGGAAGGATTCATATATGATTAAAAAAATTTTTACAGTGTTGATAATGTGTGTGATGTTTATAACAACAGTCCATGCAGAGTTAAAGGTGGATATTGTCGCAGGTGCGGCAGATCCTATTTCAATTGCGGTATTAAAATTTGAAGCAGAAGATGGGGCAAATAACAAAGATGCAGCCCTGATACGCGAAGTGGTCGAACGTGATTTAAAAAGTTCAGGGTTGTTTAGAATTGTAAATCATAACGCGTTCCCAGAATATGTTAAATTGTTTGATGTGCCAAATTTTACATCTTGGCAGGCAATAAAAACCCAGATTTTGGTTCAGGCGAAATTGTCGCCCGCACCAGATGACAGTTATAAATTAGAATTCTTTGTATGGGATATTGATGGCAAGGAACAAATCGAGGCCCAGGCACTGGTGGCGTCTCGTAAATCTGTGCGCAGGTTGGCGCATATTATGGCCGATGCAATATATGAACGCTTGACCGGTGAATTAGGATATTTTGATACCCAGATTGTATTTATTGCAGAAACAGGACCTGTGAAAAAACGTGTAAAACGTATGGCGATTATGGACCAAGATGGATATGGTATGCGATTCTTATCAGATGAAGATACGTTTGTAATGTCACCACATTTTTCACCTAATATGCAAACAATAGTGTTTTTGTCTTACTATAATGATGACCCGATGGTGTGGACGCTGGATTTAGATACCGGTGAACAGCGCAGACTGGGGCAATTTGGCGGAATGAGTTTTGCACCGCGATTTTCCCCGGATGGTTCGCGTGTGGCATTGTCTTTGGTTAAAAATGGTATTACGCACCTGTATGAATATGACATTGAATCTAAGAAATTACGTCAGTTGACGTTTGGAAATTCTATTAACACCAGTCCGTCTTATTCCCCGGATGGTAAAAAGTTGGCTTTTAATTCAGACAGAACAGGGCGCCAGCAAATTCATGTTATGGATCTGGAATCAGGACGTGAAGAGCGTATAACGTATGGTGTGGGTAAATACGCAACGCCTGCGTGGTCGCCTGATGGACAGTTTATCGCATTTACCAAGATGGCAAATGATACATTTTATATCGGTATTATGAATCCAAAGGGTAAAAATGAAAAAATACTGGCGGGCGGTTGGTTTATGGAGGCCCCATCATGGGCGCCGGGATCGCGCAGATTGGTTTATTATGAAACAGAACCAGATGATGATGGGTTGGAACGCGTCAGTCATATTCGCAGCATAGATATTACCGGACAAAACGTTTATGATATTGAATTGCCTGATGATATAAATGGTGTAGAACCAACCTGGTCACCCAGATTGCCGTAATGGGGGGATTATGGCCTGTGCGGATAAATGGTTTTATCGGTTAAGACTGTGTTTGTTTGCCATAACAATGGCTTTTGTATCTGAACCGGTGGTTGCGGTGCCGGCGGTGGTTGATTATGTGATTGATGGGGATACATTTGCAGCCGCTGTTAATATAGCAGATGATATTTCAATAACTGTGCGCGTACGTATATTAAACATAGATACGCCAGAAATACATGGTAAATGCGAATCGGAAATCAACAAGGCACATCTGGCCAAAGATACGTTATCAAATATTTTGCCACAGGGTACCAAGGTTGAATTGGATTCTGTTAAAGATGATAAATATTTAGGTCGTATTGATGCAAATGTGGTGTTAAAAGATGGCAGAAATGTTGGCAATATTATGATAAATCGTGGTCTGGCCCGTTCGTATAATGGTGGCAGACGACATGGTTGGTGTAAATAAAAATCCCCAAATGGGGATTTTTTTATGCACTGTGCCGGTTAATGGCTTCGCTGATTTCGTCCAGTGATGCATTACATGGTAACAGTGGTTCAAACCAGACGTTTGCCATCCCAGAATGCATGCGACCTTTTTTGGGCCAATACAGGCCCGCGTCTGTGCCAACCGGCATAATTGGTAATTTCAGTGTGTGGGCTAATAATAACAAACCGCGTTTAAGTGGAATTTTTTGTCCGGGTTTCGCACGGGTGCCTTCGGGGAATATTACCAATGTATAGCCGTCCAGGACGCGTTGTTCAACAGTGTCGGCCAGTTTTTTCATATTTGTTTTACCGCGGCCGCGATTTACGCCGACCATGCCTGCACGGGCAAATGCCCAGCCGTAAATTGGAATCCACAATAATTCACGTTTCATTATAAAGAATGTTTTGGGCATAACCTTGGATATAACTGCGATTTCCAATATGGACATGTGTTTAGATGCAATAATTGCCTTGCCGTCAAGGCGTTGGTTGCTGTCCGGCATGACAGGAATACCGTTTTCTTCGGTTGCAGGATAATGGACTGTGTATTTTATCCCAGTTATCCAACGGGCAAGTAATAAAACACCGGCGGCATCTGCAAAAACAAATTTACGTGACAATTTTTTTGAAACCAAACCTATTAATAACACTGGGGTCCATAATGTGAAATATGTGCCAAGTGTAATTTTAAATATTATTGTTCTTATCATAGTTTTTCCTTTGTTTAACTTTCTTTGATACCAATCATAGTCACCAAGTATTTTACATATTCTGTGACCCATCTTTCAAGTCTTTTTCCAGGTGACATGCCAATCAATGTCGCAGGACATGATATAACATCTGTGTTCGGAATTTCAGACTTAATCAGATATTTTGCGCGTTGCATGTGGTCTTCGGTTGTGATTATAACGATTCGTGACAGATTGTTTTGCTGGGTTATTTTTTTTATTGCCAATGCGTTCTGGTATGTTGATTTTGATTTAGATTCAATTATCGCGTCGTGCGCCAGGTTCATGTCATATTGTGATGCGCCTGCACCAATTATGTACAGGTCTGTATCTGGGTATTCTTGCATCTTTTTTATTGCGAATGGTATTCGGCGCTGGTCCCCGGTTAGTACAAATATACTGTCGTTTTGTTGTATTTCACCGCATTGTCTGGGCGAGGTGGCTTTGAAAAACATGCCGCCAATTATAAAGCAACTGAATACAACAAATGATGGGGTTAAAAGTAAACGTCTTTTCATATCAGTTGGCTTTTAATATATTAAATGTCGTGCGACGGGTTATGTAAATTGCAAAAAACATAATCGTAACAGGTAATAATAACAGTAATATCCAACCAAAACCAGAAATGCCTAATGTTGCCATCAGGCCAACGCGGGCACTGTGCGCAGCAGAAATTATCAATAACAATACAGGTATGGCCGAAATAAACCCAATACCGGTTGCAAGCAGACTGATTTTTCCAACAATTATTTGCATTTGATGTGCAACAAATTTATCAGATGCGCCAACCTGGTTCAATATTTCCAATTCGCGCCTGTGCAACAGTGCAGTATTGCGCGCAATGTATGATATACATGCGCCAATCGTGCCCAATATTAGTAATAGTACAAACGAAGATATTGCAATCATTTTAAGGCCTGATGATATTGATGGGTTTAACGCGTCAGAGTGTGGTAAAAACCGGGCGTTTGCAGATATTTGTTCGCCAATATTGTGCATGTCATCTGGGGTTTTAAATTTTACCTCCCATACCTGGGGCAGGTAATTTTTTAATATTTCGCCACCTGATGATATCCATGGGGCCATTAAATCTTGCATTTGTTCGGTTGAGATTTCGGTAATTTCTGTGATTTTTTCAGAATTGTCGTCCAGGATTTTTTTGACATCTGACGATTTTTTTGTGTCTGTTACCTGGACGGTTGCGAACAGTTCCCATTGGCTGTTCCAACGCATGACGCCTGTACCAATGGCCAATGCAATCCCCAACCCCAGAATTGATAAAAATGACAACAGGGCTAAAATTGCCGTCATAAAGACAGATTGTTCATGTACCAGTGAAAATACTGTATTTTTTTTCATTACTTGTTCCCAATGTCATCAAATTGCTTTGACAGTTCTGTGAAATAGTTTTGTGGTTTTGGACCGCGCCATGTTTTTTTTGCGTCCGATTCGTTTTTGGGGTCGGAATGTTTTGATTTAGTGATAAAATTTACCCGATGATTTTCAACGCGAATAACAGGGAATTTATATGTATCCATCAGTTTTTGATTGTGTGTGGCCAGTATTATTGTTGTGCCAAACATTTTGTTCATTTGGATAAATAATTCCATCAATCTGGATGCGTTTTCATCGTCCAAATTTCCCGTTGGTTCGTCGGCCAGCAATATAGACGGTTGAACAATAATCGCGCGTGCCACAGATACACGTTGCTGTTGCCCCCCTGATAAAGACTTTGGATTTGCGTCGGCATATTTGCCCAGACCAACCCAGTCTAGAACCTTGGTCACCAGTTTTTTTATTTTTTTCTCGTCCGTGCCGCGCACGCGCAGGGGCAGGGCAACATTATCAAAAACACTAAGGTGTGACAGCAATGAGTATTCTTGGAAAACAATGGCCATCTTTTGTCGAATTTTTGTTATTTCATCGCGGGTCATGTCATTTGTGACGTGCCCAAATAATTTTATTTGGCCACGTGACGGCCTGTGTAGTTGATATATTAATCGTAACAAGGTCGTTTTGCCCGCACCAGATGCCCCAGACAGAAAGTAAAAACCCCCATTGCCAATATTGAATGATACGTCTGTCAATATTTCTGGGGTGCCGTCATATCGGGCGGCGACATTCGCAAAAGAGATTGTTGTCTTTTCTTCCATGTTGGGCAATATAATAAAATTTTAAAGCACGGTCAAATAAAAATAAAAATTGTATAAAATTGTTGTTTTAGTATTTGGAATAAAGTCAAAAATATGGTATGATATGTTCAATATTTAGTGGAGGCATATTTATGAAAAAAGTATTTGGTTTGATGTTTGGATTGGTTGCTGTTATGGGTCATGCGATGGCTGCGGATGGGACTGATACGTCAAATGTACGCGGCAGTATGTACAGAAATACAACCGATAACATTACTGTTGTTAATAATTTTAAGTTTTCAGGACGCGCACCGCGTGTGATTTATCCGCAACCTGTGCAAGAGCCTGTGAAACAAGATGTGCAGCCTGAAAAACAACAGGCGTATCAACCTGTTATGTACAGGGGAATGCCGCATGTTTGTGGGGCGTGGTACGTTGGTGGGCGCGTAAATCTTAGTATGTTGTCATGGGAAAATGAATACACAACAACGTGGCCGTACATAGATTCAAATTTTGATCATGACAAGTATTCTTTTGAACCTGTGTATGGTGGTTCTTTTGCGTTTGGTTATGCGTTTGATACGTCGTGGCGTCTGGAATTAGAGGCCGGTTTAATGGGCCGCTTTGAAGATAATGACGAAGGTTTGAATTTTACATTGACTGTGCCGTACGTGATTGCCAATGCATATAATGATTTTTATAATGGGATGTACGTTGGTGTTGGTTTGGGGTTGGCTGTGCCAAAAACAGAACTGGACGGTGCGCATACAGGTTTGACGTTCGAAGGCGGGCACAGAACAAAACGCCAGGGTTCTTTGATGGGGGCCGCGATGATTGGTTATGCGTATGATTTGGATTCGCATTTGACATTAGATGTGCGTTATCGTCTGGCGGCGTTTAATGGGACCAGACATGAAACAGTTATTGATGACGGCACAGACAGGTATGATTTCAGAAATAAAATTGGTTTAATATTGGATAATTCTGTATCGGTTGGATTGCGTTACAGATTCTAAGAAGATAAATAATGGCGTTGTTGGGTGGTTGATTTAAAACCCAAAACGTGATAACATATAAGTCAAGTACAGAGAGAGAAATGAAAACAGAAAACAAGATATCAACATTTGCAATTATGTTTGCGCTGTGCGCGGGTGTGACGATGCCTGCATCTGCGGCACCGTCTGTGCGTTCGCTGGGGGGCAGTGGCACTTATTCCAGTGCGGCCAATGCGGCCCAGGGCGTTGCGCCCAGTGCACCCAGTGCGTCTGCCACCAATAATTCTGGTGGAAATTTGCGCGGTGGTGCAATGCGTGTTGATTCGGGCGGAACGATTGGCAGTGTTCGTGCGTCTTCGTCACGTGCGGCGTCTGCGCCACGTTTGTCAATTGGTAAATATCTGACAACGTCTCAAACTGTTTCTGGGGGTGGGTCTGGTGTTCGTCCGCTACAACAAAGTGGGGGTGATGTATCTGATTCGGATCTAGAAGATATTCGCCAGGATATTACAAACATATATAATGAAATTGAAAATATTCAAAACGAATTCAACAGTTATATAGATAAAGAATATACATTTGATTATGATTCTGATACCGGTATGTTGACGGTCAAAGAAGGGGACGAGACTGTATTAGAAGCGGCAATGGTTACGTTTGCTGATTTACAGGACCTGGAAGACAGATTAAATGCGCTGATTGAACGTCATGTCAATGAAATATATGCGGAAATTGATACTAAACAGGATAAATTAACCCCGGGTACAGGTATTACAATTGATGAAAATAATGTTATTTCATCAACGTCCACGGTTACAAATATCAAAATCGAGGCATTGGAAAACGCGATTGATTCAAAACAGGACGCATTGACGCCGGGGACTGCGATTTCAATAAGTGACGATAATACAATTTCTGTTAATGTTGGCAATGGGTTGGCGGTTGATACGGCGACCAATACATTGAATGTAACATTTGACGAGGGTGTAACATACAGTGCCGGTACCGGTATTACCATTGGGCAAGAGGCGGCCAACACAATTGCAATTGCGTTGACCGGCGGAAATGGTATCAAGGTTAATGGCGCGACGATATCTATGGATACACCAAATGATTCGGGTAACTATTTTTATAATGTTGGTACCGGTGGTGTTGGCACGTGGAGTCCGTTCGAGGTTGTTGATGCGTCTGCATTAACCGAAACTGTATCTGATGGAACGGTTGCACAATAATTAAAATGTGGATGTTGGTAATAATATGACGACTAAAAGTGTTTTTTTATCAGGATTATGTTTTGCACTGGTTGTTGGTGATGTTGTGCCGGCGGGTGCGGTGCCGACTGTTGTTCCCGATGCCCCGGTTAAAACGGTGATTCAATTGACGTCACGTGATTATGTTGACGGTTTGGTTGCGCCGGTAAAAAAGATGGTTGATGATCATGATACACTGTTGGGTCATGTTATAATGACAACGACCGTGGATACGGTGACGGGCGCGGTAAACGAATTAAACGATACCAAATTAAATATTTCAGGACACGAAGCGGCCCAAATTGTTGTTACGAATGAACTGGGTGCGATTACAACTGCGACGGCTGTTTCCATGGGCCAGGTTAATGGTTTGACCACAGAATTAAATTCCAAGCAAATTAAATTAACCGAACAAAATTTAAAGGGCAGTGGCAGTGTTGATATCGCATTTGATGAAAATGGTGTTATTACTGTTACCGGTGGCGAAGGCATTTCGTACACTGCGGGCGATGCGTATGTATCGGTTAATAATGCCACAGAACAGATTTCTGTGAATGCCGATAAACAAATACGCCAGGGAACAGGTCTGGCGACATCCACGGCGGTGGTTGCATATGCATTGCCAAAACCGGTTGATTGCCAGGAATTTACATGTGTATTGTCGGTTGACGGCAGTGGCGAACCATATTGGATGAAATTAGAACGGTTTTATAATGATGAATCGGATACGGTTTCCGGGGATGATGTGGCACCAACAGATACAACACTGTAATGGTTAATAAATAGGTGTGAAAAAGTTAGGAATAATTGAAAAAAACACTTGTCACGATTTGCAAAAAATGATATCATTATTACGAATTGAAAATTAATTTAATGAACAACAACGTATATGGCAGATAGGCGGACCAAGGAAAATAAAGAAATAAACAAAACAAACAAAAAACAAACAACAAGAAAGTTGAAGAAGGGAGTATATAAATGAAAAAATTAACAGCCGGTATATTGGCATCATTAATTGGTTTGGTATCTGCAAATTCTGCCGACGCAGCCGTCGCATCAAAAGCATACGTTGATGGTGCGGTTGAATCTTTGGACGTGGCAGCTACTGAGGGTGCTTCTGCCAGACATTTTATTAACAGTGTATCTGAAACAGACGGTAAAATTTCTGCACAATATAAAGATTTGCAAGAAGCTATCGTTGGTGGTGGTTCTGTTGAAGTTAGGGTTGTCGAAAGTGGCGACAATGCAGGAAAGTTGGAAGTTTATGGTACAGAACATTATGATGAAGGGTTAGGTATTAATATTTCCGATGATAATAAGATTAGTACAGATATCGTGTCGGGGTCTGAGAATGTTAGTGTTACGCCAAGTGCTGATGGTACACAAGTAGTCATTTCTGTTTCTGAACAAGATATTGCTTCGTATGACTTTGGTGATACAACAACTGTAAATTTGGAAAAAGAAGAGGTTGATGGTGGTTTCAAAATTACTGCAACAGGTTTGTATACTGGTGGTAATGGTGTAAATGTTGATGGTAATGTTATTACTACAGATGCTACTGGTACAGGTTCTGTTACAGTTGACTATAATGAACAAGGGCAGATGGTTATCAATGGCACGGATACAACATATGAAGGTATTCATGATGTAAATATTACAGACGTGAATCAAGATGGTGTGTTCGAAGTTGGCACAGATTATTATGAAGCAAAGAACACTGATGGCAAGACTGCTACTGAAGGTTGGTATTCTTTGACACGTAAGTGTTCAAATGTTGCAGCAGATGGCAGTTTGACAGATACGTCTGTATGTGAATATCAGTGGGAATTGATTGATCGTTCTTATGCTGAGGGTGATTCAGATGTTCCACATGATAATGAAGCCGGTAATACACCAGCAACAGGTGCATAATCATTGGTTAGTATAAAATAAAAAAACATGGGGGTTTTCCCCATGTTTTTTTTGTTGCCATCATCTTTGTCATTGCAAGCGGACGCGCGGCAATCCAGTCTGTTATTCATCCTTAATTTCTTTCGTTCGTATCCCCCGCGTCGGGGGATTTTTTGTGGGCAAGTGTAAGTTGTTAGTTGTTAGTGGTTAGTGGGAAGTGGTGGTGGGATGATTTTTCTTTTGTCATCCTGGGGCTTGTTCGGGCCCCGCAAAAATGAAATTTTTCCTCTGTCATCCTGGGGCTTGTTTGGGCCCCGCAAAAATGAAATTTTTCCTCTGTCATCCTGGGGCTTGACCCCATGACCCAGGTTTGGCCTTATTATCACTTGCACCCAACGTGGTATTTTGTTCGGTTCGTAATATGAAAACTTAAAACCTTG